>JBGAIL010000253.1:0-5533 GCA_044225565.1 Steroidobacteraceae bacterium
AGTGACGGTGCGCTCATACCGATCACGCTGCTTCGCTCGCGTGCAAGCAAGCGCGACAGCAGCTCTCCCCTCTTCCTGTACGGCTACGGATCGTATGGCGCATCGGTCCATGCCGACTTCAGGCCACCAGCTCTCGCGCTAGTCGATGAAGGCTGGATCTATGCGATCGCGCACGTGCGCGGTGGAGCGGAACGCGGAACGGAGTGGTGGCGGTCAGTGCTGCGCAAGGGCAAGAAGACGACGTTCACCGACTTCATCACCTGTGCCGAGCACCTGATCGCCGAGCGCTATACAGCCAGCGGCAGGATCGTTGCGCACGGCTATTCGGCAGGCGGGCTTCTGATGGGTGCCGCTTACACGATGCGGCCGGATCTGTGGGCCGGCGTGATCGCGCAGGTGCCGTTCGTCGACCCTCTCAATACGATGGACTACTTCGAAAGCCACCCGCTCGGAACGACGGCGCTGCCGATATGGGGCGATCCGCGCATACCGGACGAGTACGCGTACATCGCGAGCTACTCGCCCTACGACAATCTGGGCGCGACGGCGTATCCGGCTCTGCTGGCGACAGGAAACATTGCTGATGAACGCGTGTCGTTCTTCGAGCCGCTGAAATTCGCGGTGAAGGCGCGCCAGCTGACGACGGCGGGCAATCCAGTGCTGGTCAAGATCGATGCCGTCGGCGGCCACGTGTTCCCGGCCGGCTCCGCGGCAGATCGCGATCAGCAAGCCATGTTCGGTGCCTTCGCGATCTGGGCGGCGGATCGGAAATGGGGAGCGGTTCAGCAGCGTTGAGAGGGTGCAGGCGCCGCATCCAGGGAAAGAATCGTTCGACGATCCAGCGCCGCTGATACCGCCGCAACCGCAGACCATCCTGCGCCGCCCGCCTCACCCGATTGGAGCGACTCAGTTCCGCTGAGCGCCAGCGCGACCGGGCCGCGCACTGATGCGGATCTCCCCTCCTTCCTGCAGGATCTGCAGACCGGGCTCCGGGCGCAGGAAGTCGATCAATGATTGAGGGTCGTCCGCATCGAACGTGCCGCCGTACCGGCGAGCGCGCAAGGCCTCGCCTTCGATTCGGATCTGCACATTTCGATTGTAGCGGTTGAATTCCTCTGCGATCTCGGCAAGCGCATTGCTCTTGAAAATCAGGCGGCGCTGGCGCCACGCCGTGGCGACCGCGACATCGGATGGAGCGCGCGACAACGTGCCGTCAGACACGATGTGCGCCTCTTCCCCCGCAGAGAACAGCGACGCGCTGCGCGCCGTCGCCAGGGACCCCGCTTGCCGGAGCGCGATGTCGGCGGCTTGAACCGGCGCGATGCGCACCTTTCCCTCGATGACTGATACCGTCGTGCCGCTGCCGCGTCGATATACGTTGAACTGGGTGCCCACGGCCTGGATCACGGCCGAAGGCGTTCGCACGAGGAACGGACGCGTCGCATCGCGCGCCACTTTGAAGAGCGCCTCGCCCTCCAGCAGTCGCAGCTCGCGTCGCTCTGCGGAAAAACGCACCTGCAACCGCGATCGCGCATTGAGCTGAACGATGGAACCGTCGTCCAGCTCGATGGCGCGCTGTTCGCCGATACTCGTGGCGATTGCTTTCTCGTGGCCCGGGATCGTCGGCCTCCACGCCATACCGAGCGCCACGACCAGAAGCGCAATGGTGGCCGCAACGCTCCAGCGTCCAGGCCGGGCGCTGCTCCGACGCTTGCCCGATCCGCTCTGACGTCGCCCCGCCTCTCGCCCGAACGTCACGACACCACCGGGCGCCTCCGCGCGTACCACCGGCACCGGCAGCAGCCGCTGCGGATCGAAACGTTGCACCTCATGATCGAGCGCCTTGATGAACAGGAACTCCTCGATATGGCGCGGCGAACGGCGCAGCCACGCCGCGAATCCGGCGCGCGCCTCGGCGCCGCCGGCGTTCAGCGCCTCGAGCCATTCCGCCGCCTCTTCTGCGACTCTCGACGTATCCGGTCGGGTCCGTTCAGTCATTTCCCAAGCCTCCCTGGGCCAGAAGGGTTGCGCGCACCTTCGCCCTGGCTTGAAAGAGGTACTTCTTCACCGTGTGTGCGGACAACCCCAGCTGATGCGCCACTTCCGGGATGGAGCAGCCGTCACGCGAGCGCAGCAGAAGTACCGCCCGGTGCACCGGGGGGAGCTGGTCGAGTGCGCGGGTGAGCTCGCCCTGCAGGCCGAGCCTGTCCACCGGGCCCTCGGGCTCGGGAGCCTGCAGTTGCGCTTCCATGCCTGAGACGAGCTCGGAGTCGTACGTGACCAGGTCGCGGTGAGTGCGAATGCGGAACTGGTAGACGACGTGCGAGGCGATCCCGTACAGATAGTCCAGCGGGCTGCGAATCAACTCGCCGCCCTCCACCCTCAACAGGCGCAGGTACACTTCCTGGGAGAGGTCTTCGGCTTCGCCCGACCCGCGCAGCCGGCGCGCGAGGTAGCGATGCAGCTCCTCCCGATACTCGAGGAAAGCCGCATGGAGCGGGTGGCTCGCGCGATGGCGCACCTCGGGGCCCATCTATACTCCGCATCGACGCATTCGTTATCCATGAAGTGTACTTGCGGCAGGCATTCGGGGTAGTCGGACGGCGAAATACCCCGTTTCGGGCCGGGAGCGACACTTCCCCGGCAAAGGCCCCATCGAGGCCGACAGGGTAAACCGCCATGCGCATGCTCGGATTCACGTTGATCGCAACCACCGCCCTTTGGGGTACCGCGGCCCAGGGCCAGGCCGACGCCGTGTCGGTACCGCTCGTGATCCCGACGCAACCCATGCCCGACGCCCTGAACGCTTTCGCACAGCAGACCGGGCTGCAGGTCATCTTCCAGGCTGATGAGCTCCTCGCGAGCGGTGCCACCGCGCCACGCGTCGAGGGCACTTTCACCCCGGAGGCCGCCCTCAAGCTGCTCCTCGCGGGCACGGAGCTGCGCTACGAGTACGTGAATCCGCGGACGATCGCGATCCGGGCCACCTCGCTGCCGCCCAAGGCAGGCCTGGATGAGCGCAGCGGGGCTTTCATGCTGGCGCACGCCCAGGAGGGTGGCGCCGCAGGCCAGGATGCGGCAGGCCCTTCCGAGACGACCGGAGGAGGCGAGTTGGCGAATCAGCTGCAGGAAATCGTCGTCACCGCCGAAAAGACGTCCCGCTCCCTGCGCGATACATCGACGAGCGTCGTCGTGCTGACGGCCAGTGATCTGGAGAAGCGCCCCGGCTTCGACTCCGCCAAGGACATCCTCGCGCGCCTGGGCAACGTCGTCGATACGGGCAAGGGCAACTTCCTGCCGGCGGTTCGAGGCGTCGACGGCACCGGTCCTGCGCAGGGAGCGGACGCCTTCCTCGGCGGTACCCGCCCGCGCTTCGCATTTCAGCTCGACGGGCGCCCGCTCGGCTACAACGAAACCGTGTTCGGCGACTTCGGGCTGTTCGACGTGCAGCAGGTCGAAGTGTTGCGCGGCCCGCAAAGCACGCTGCAGGGCCGCAACGCCATGGGCGGCACCATCGCCATCCGCACGAAAGATCCGACTTTCGACTGGCACGGCGGCTTGCGCGCCGTCGGCGGCGACAACTCGCACCGCCAGGGGTCGGCATACGTCTCGGGGCCTCTGATCGAGGACCAGCTCGCCTTCCGCATCGCCTACGAGCAGTCCGATTTCGAGAGTTTCGCCAAGATGCCCGTGCGCATTGCCGGCCGCGACTCCGCCGAGTACTCCTCCAGATCGGCGCGGGCGAAACTGCTGATCAAGCCTCTGGCGCTGCCGGGATTCAGCACGGTGCTCACGGTCAACCATACCGAGTTCGAGGGGCCGCAAGCCGAGATCATCGCCTATCCTTTCGATGAGCACGTCAGCATCGGCGGCAACTCGCCCATCTTCGTGCCGAAGTCGACCGCCGCCATCATCGATTCCCGGTGGGAATGCTCCTGTGACATCACCTTCGAGAACACGCTCTCCTATACCGATTTCGGCGTGGAACGGCTGGTCGATCCCGGCGAGTTCAACGTCGATATCGATGGCCACGAGTTCGTGCTCCAGCCGCGTGCCCGCTTCACCCGCCTCGAGGGCCGCTTGAGCGCGCTCATCGGTGCCTACTACCTGAAGGCGCATCAGGATGAGGCGACCGATTTCATCGGCGGCCTCACGTTCGACGACGCGACGACCACTTCGGCCCTCTTCTCGGAGCTGACCTACCGGACTTCGGAGCGATTCGACGTGACCGCGGGCGGTCGATTCGAACGCGAGCATCGTGACCGGCTCAGCACGGGCATCTTCTTCGTGGACCTGGACGAGGTCTACAAGGTTTTCATGCCGAAGCTCGCACTGGCCTGGCATACGAGCCCCGACAGCACGCTCGGCCTGGTCGTCTCCCGGGGGTACAACGGCGGCGGTGCCGCGTTCACTTACGAGTTCCCGTTCGTCAACTACGAGTACGACCCCGAGTACGTGTGGAACTACGAGGCCTACGGCCGGTTCGATCTGATGGACAAGCGGCTGTCCCTCACCGCCAACCTCTTCTACTCGGATTACAAGGACTTCCAGCTGCCATTCGACATCAACCCGGACCCTGCGGTCTTCGCCTTCGTGATCCGCAACGCCGACAAGGTGAAAACCTACGGCGCCGAGCTCGGCCTGCGCTACCTCGCGCTGCCGGGCCTCGAGCTGTATGCCGACGTGGGCCTCATCAAGACGAAAGTTGCCTCGTATCCGGGCAACAGCGTCGAAGGCAACGAGCTGCCGCGCTCGCCGCGTTTCTCCAGTCAATTCGGGGTGGCGTATGGCAAGCGCACGGGGCCTCAGCTCTCGATCGACGCGCGTTACTCCGGCGCGTACTTCTCGGACATCATCAATCTCGCGAGCGAGCGCACGCGTCCTTACTGGTCGGCAAGCGCGCAGGCGGCTTACGCGTTCGAGAAAGTGCGCGTCTTCGCATCGCTCGAGAACATCTTCGACCAGGGCAGGCCGATCTCCCTGTATCGCGGCGCCACGTTCGCGGATGACCAGGCGATGCTGCTGCATCCGCGCAGCTACAAGGTCGGCATATCCGTTGATTTCTAAGGGTCTTGAGCCAGTCCGTGGCGGCGCCTCCGCTGACCTTCATGCCGAGGCCAGACACCGCCGGATGATCCGCTGCGAGTTGCCTAAAGATGCGAAGGTGGATTTTTAGAAGCAGGAACGCCAGAACCTGCGCCGGTGCGCCTCAACCAGAATCCGAAGATCGCCCCGACAGGCCCGGCTACATATGGCAAGGTTGCGCGACCGGCGCCAATCGTGCTGCCCCAATCCACATAGGCCTCGGCCCGACTGAACCGAACGAGCAACAGGAGTGCGTACAGCGCCAGGAACCCGACCCGCAAGCCCTTTCGGAAAGGCCCCAGTGCCACCACGAGCAGCGTCATCACCACGAACCGCGGGAGCAGGAGGGCGAGCAGCTGAAGCGGGGGCGACCATAGTGCCGATGTCTTTAGCAGACTGAACATCGATCCCGATAGCACGAAAAGCTCAATGGCGGCCGAGACGATCA
>JBGAIL010000254.1:0-5526 GCA_044225565.1 Steroidobacteraceae bacterium
CCGCCTGCGATCTACGGCCCCGGCGATCGCGAGTCGATGATTTTCTTCCAGCTCGCGCGAGGCAAGCGGATTCCACTGCTCGGCGCGCCGGAAGCCCGCGCCGCGATGATGCACGTGGATGATCTGACGGGCCTGATGGTGGCGCTCGCCGCAGGGTCACCGCAAGGCGGGGTGCTCACCACCTCGGACAGTCGCCCCGGTGGCTACCGCTGGAACGAAATACTCACCGCTGCCGCGGGTGCCGTCGGCAACGCGCATCCGCGTCTCTTCCAGGCGCCTTTGCCGCTGTTGCGGCTCGTCGCACTCGCTGGCGACATCGGTCGCGCCTTCGGCTCGGCCAACATGCTGAGCTCGCAGAAGCTGCGCGAGGTGCGACACGCGGACTGGTCGGTAGCGGGTGATGCGCTGGCGTCCGCTCCAGGCTGGTCGCCGCGCTTCACTCTCGAGGCGGGATTCGCTGACGCCGTGCGTTGGTATCGATCAGCAGGGTGGCTGCCCTGATACAGTAGCCCCATGACATCGGGAGGCACATCGGGCTCCAGCGTCGTGCTGCTGCTTCACGGTCTCGGCACCACTGGCGCCGTGTGGCAGGGTGTGGAGCGCGAGCTCGCCAGTCACAAAGGCGTAACGACATTCGCGCCGGATCTCGCTGGTCACGGCTCCAGTTCCGCAGATGCGCCCTACACCCTGGAAAAGCTCGCGGCACGCGTGGCGCGCGACATCCCTCGGCATCAACGCCTGTTCGTCGTAGGCCACTCGCTGGGTGGATATGTCGCCCTTGCACTCGCGGGCGGTGAGTTTGGCATCCAGCCTTCCGGCGCGATGTCCATCGGCGCGAAGCTGAGCTTCAGCGAGGTGGAGCGGGCGCGCGGCGCCGATCTGGCTTCGAAGCCGGTTCGATGGTTCACGACGCGCGCCGAGGCGGAGGAACGTTATCGCCTGGTGGCGGGTCTGCCCATCGCACGCTTTCCTGAAGCCTGCTGCATCGAGCGAGGCGTCGCCGCCGGCGAGAATGGTTTCCGGCTTGCCGCCGATCCGGCCGTCTTCGGCATCGTCGTGCCATCCTTCACGCAGTTGCTCGAGTCGGCGCGGTGCCCGGTTCGCATTCTGCGCGGTGAACGCGATGCGCTGGTGAGCCGCGGGGAGTGCGCTGCGCTCGGCCTTCGCGCCGAAGAGCTTCCGGGCCTCGGCCACAACGCGCAGGTGGAAGACCCGGGCCGGGTGGCGAAGATCATCGGGGAGCACTACCTCGGGGAGTGGAATTACTGTTGAACCCGGACAAACAGGAGGCACAAGCCGCGTGAGTCAGATCGATGGCCACCGCTGCCCTAAACAATGTGCGCAAGAAACGTTGCACTACCGTCCAACAGGCCTCTACAGACACTTGCCGTCTTTTGGCTCCTCGCATCATCGTAAACGCCGATAGATCAGACATTCCCTAAATGATAGACGTACCGGGGCACGAGCAGACCTCCTGTCGCGGCGAGCATGCAAAGTCACCGCGCGTTCAACGCTGCGTCGAGCGCTCGGGAATTCTCGAGGCATGGTGGCGCGCAACCTTCACCGGAAATACCGCGCAGTCCGGATGCGCGGGATTCACACGCAACTCCTGTGTGGCCGGGTGGACGATGAGATCCATCGCCTCGATGGGCACGGCGCCCAGCAAGGGCTCGTCCCCGATGACGAAGGCTTCGGTGACATAGGTTCGATTGGCGAACTCGATCTTGATGGGCGCGATTCTGGGGACGTGGAGCCTTCGGCCGTCCGCCACCGTGACGGGCACGGTCTCCACCTCCGAGATATCGAAGCCCAGCGACTCGGCGATGGCTGCCGTCACGCACATGTGCAGCGCGCCCGTGTCCACCAGCGCGCGAATCTCCACGCGCTTGCCCGTGAAGAAATTGGAGAGGCCGAGGTGCGTGTACGTCAGGCCCATGGAGGATTCCGGAGGTTTGATGCGAAGCTTCATGGAGGGTAAGCGGCTCCGGCCGCGAAGTGACAGCCGCAAATCTGCCGTGTTTGACTTGATTTGAGCATACGCCGAAGCCTGACGTATTCTCCAGCGCCGATGAGAGCCTGGCCCGACATCTGCGAATGAACCCGGACATGGACGACGACGCTCGCGAATCCCGCCACCGCCTCGACAAGTGGCTCTGGTGTGCACGCTTCTTCAAGACTCGCAGCCTTGCCGCGCAAGCCGTGACGGGCGGCAAAGTGCACGTCAACGGCGGGCGGGCCAGGCCTGCGCACGATCTGCGCGTCGGTGATCGCCTCGCACTCAGTATTCAAGGCGCGACGGCCGAGATCGAAGTGCTCGGCTTTCCCGCTCGCCGCGGTCCGGCTCCCGAAGCGCAATCGTTCTACGCTGAAACGCCCGAAAGCGTGGCACGCCGCACGAAGCTGCGCGAGCAGCACCGTCTGGCGGACATGAGCCGGCCGAGGCCGGATTCCCGCCCCGACAAGCGCGAACGCAGGCAGCTTTCCCGGATCCGGCGCGAGCAGGGTTGAGCGGGCCGGGCGCGGCCTCATGCCGCACACGGCCGCACCCGTGTTGTGTTTGCCCGCAGATGCGGCATCATCCTCCCGCGTTTGGTACGGCCGGGGAGCGGGATATTGACTGGGGTGGGTCGATATCGGATCGGTGATCTCACCGTGGACGAAGGCCAGGGACGTGTGATGCGCGCAGGCGTGGATGTCCCGCTGCCCAGGCTGTCCTTCGATCTGCTGATCGCCCTGGCGAAGGCGTCGCCCAATCTCGCGTCGCTCGACGAGCTCATGGCCCGCGTCTGGCCCGGTCTGGTCGTGAGCCCGGAGACGGTCAGCCAGCGCGTGAAGCTGTTGCGCGATGCGCTGGGCGACGACCCGAAGAGGCCGCGATACGTCTTGGGTGTGCGCGGGCGCGGTTACCGCTTGTGCGCTCCGGTGGAGTCCGCCACTGAGAACCAGATCGTCGTTCCCGCACGAAGCCCGGCCAACCCCTCCGGTCCCAACGCGACACCAAACATGCCGCCCATGGCTTCCCGCCGGCGTGAGCTCGTCCGCCTCGCCGTCGCCGTGGGCGGCATCCTGCTGGCCGCGACATTGGCCGTCCTTTTCCTGCGCAAGCCCGGGGATTCCCGCCCGGCCGCCCGTATCGAAATCGCGGCGGCCCCGCCCCGATCCATCGCCGTGCTGCCCTTCGAGAATCTCAACGGCTCGACATCCGATCACGTCATGGCGCTCGGCGTGCCGGAAGCCGTGCTCCATCAGCTGGCCGCTCTCAACGAGCTCATCGTCATCGCGCGCACCTCCTCGTTCGCCTATGGCAGCAACCAGGATGCCCGCACCATCGGGCGGGAGCTGAATGCGCGCTACCTGCTGGAAGGCAGCGTGCAGAGCGTGGAGGACCGGCTGAGGATCACCGCGCAGCTGGTGGATGCGCAATCCGGAGCCCACCTCTGGTCCATGCGGTTCGACCGCACGCGCGACGACATCTTCGCCGTGCAGGACGAGATCGCCGCACAGGTGGCGAGAGCGCTGGAGCTCAGCATCGATGCAGGGCCCGCCGCCGCTGCCACGCGCGACACCCAGAACGTGGACGCGTGGCTGGCTTTCATGCAGGGGCGCGCTCTGCTCGCCACACGCAAGCTGGCCGATCTCGGGGAAGCGAAGCATCGTTTCGAAGAGGCCATCCGGCTGGACGGATCGTTCGGCTCCGCGTACTCGGCGCTCGCCGAAGCGTACGTGCTCGAAGCCTTCTTCCCGAATTCGGAGCACTGGTTCAACTCGGTGCCGCCGCTGCCGCCCAGGGACGCGGAGCACGTGAAGCAACTGCTGGCCCGCGCCCTGGAGATCAATCCGCAGAACGGCGACGCCTACATCATCCGCGCATGGATGCGCGGGAACGGCTCCGAAGCCGAGGGAGACTTCCGCAAGGGCCTGGCGATGAGCCCGAACAACGCGGCCGGCTACGAGCGCTTCGCGCGGCTCCTCGCCTTCATGACGGACGAGAACGGCGCCATCGACATCGCCAAGCGGAACGAGGCCTTCGTGATGGTCGAGCGGGCGCGCTCCCTCGATCCGCTGACGCCGACGCATCACGTCACCAAGGCGCTGATGGAGCTGTACACCCGCAGCAACGTCCAGGCGGCGGACGCGCTGCTGATGCAGGCGCTCGATCGCGATCCGAATTACTACCCGGCGCTCATGCGGCTCGCGGAACTGCGCTGGTGCTGCCAGGGGCAATACGCGGACGCGGTGAGGCTCGGGGAAAGGGCTCTCGCCATCGAGCCCGCGGCGATGTGGCCGCGGCCTTTCCTCATCCACTTCTATGTGGACATGCAGGACATCGGCGCCGCGCGGCACGTCGTGGCCACCTCGCCCCGTCGGGATTCGACGCTGGGAATCAGTATCGCGCTCCACGAGGGCGACCGGGACAAGGCCGCCGAGCTCGCCGCATCGCCGCCACCGCGCGTCAGCGGCCTCGATCTGGGGGACATGGTCTGGGCGTTCGGCCTTCACCAGTACACACCGCACCGCTCGCCGAGGGACCTCAAGTGGCTGGAAGACATCAGCGGCGTGTCGTGGGAGGGCGGCAGTGTCCAGCTGCTCGACTCGACGAACGATTTCGCGGCATCGGTCGCGCTGGGAGAGTCGCTCGCGCTCGGCGGCGACCGCACGCGTGCCCGGGCAGTCTGGGAGCAGGCGCTCGCCCGCATGGATCGGGAGATCCATGCCAACCATCGCGGGGAAATGTGGTTCGGGATAGCCAGGCCGCGCGTGCTCGCCCTGCTGGGTCGCGATGAAGAGGCGCTGGCGGTGCTCGAGCGCTCTTTCGCTTCCGGATTCCAGCTTCGCTGGGAGTTCCGCCTGGCGATGGATCCCGCGATGGAAAGGCTGAGGAGCAATCCGCGTTTCCAGTCGCTGCTCGCCCGCGCGAAGGAGCACATGAAGGACGAGCGCCGCAAGCTTCAAGCTTTGCGCGACGCGGGCCTCGTGCCGGCTCGCGATCCCGTACCGCGCGCGGCAGTCACCGCTGCGAAAACGTCGCCCTGAAGGTGAAGTAGCGACCCAGCACGTCGTACACCGTCGGGAGAGCCGCTGCGAGACGGCGCTCCCTCTCGGCGTCCGCCGGGACGGACGAGGTCAGGGACTCATCCTCCCTTCGCCTCGGGGCGCGATGCGTGCCGCGTAGTACTGCGCCAGTTGCGGAACGTGCAGAGTGGAGACGGCTCGCGCGACCGTTTCGGCCTGGCACGCGCGGGCTTGACCCATCGACTGGGCCGAGCGCGCGCCGGGGCGCTCGCAGAGACGGGCCGCTGCCCGCTCGACCCGCCGGTAAAGCTGGGCGATGCCGGTCGGGTTGTCCAGGTTCAGGTCTCCGTAATAGACGGAGATCTTCGGCGCGTCGGCGCCGGACTCTCCGGCCGGGGGCTGGGCGGTGGCGGTGTGGGCCGCGAAGGCGGACAGGCTGAGGAGCAGGGTGGCTCTGAGGGCATTGAGAGATTTCATGGGCGACCTCGGTGTCGTGAACCCGATAGGGGTGTG
>JBGAIL010000255.1:0-5548 GCA_044225565.1 Steroidobacteraceae bacterium
GCCACAGATCCTCGCTGCGGAAGCGGACGTCGTACGTGGGCTCATCCTGCGAGCCCACACCGTGAGCGTGCGCATCCGGAAACGGATAGGCCGGTGATTCGCCGACCACCGTTCCCGTCTTCCCGCGAATGTACGCCGGCAGGCGGTGGTGGCCGGCGACGTAATCGTTCTTCACGCGGACGCGGTCTCCGACCTTGAAGCTTTCCCGGGATGGCGCGTTCGTGCGCCCCGGCCCGCATCGGGTCGCCAGCGGAAACACGCCGAGCGCGCGCTGTTCCAGCTCTTCCTGCGTGAAGACCCCCTTCTCCACGCACAAGGTCGCGAGGCTCGTGAGCGAGCGTTCGTAGTAACTGGCGCTGAGGTAATGGCGCGGTTCCATCCGCTCGATCGCATGGCGGTATTCGTCCATGTTGAAGATGCCGCGCTGCACCGCGAACGAGTACAGGGCGTTGGCGCGCACTTCCCACGAAGCGTGGAAGGCGGGTGCGTCCACGGTGTAGCGCACCTTGCCGAATCCTTGCCGCCCACCCAGATCGTGCATGCCGTCCATCACGCCGCTCCTGTTTGCATTTGCAGCCTTGCGACACCGATCAGCGAGTCCCGGGTGACGATGCCCGCCAGCTGCGCTTCCGTCCAGCCCTCCGTGCCGGGCGGCCGCTCGGGCAACACCATGTAGCGCGTATCGGCCGTCGTATCCCAGACGCGGACCTCGACCTGCGGCGGCAGGTCCAGACCCATTTCCCTGAGCACCGTGCGCGACTCGCGGACCACGCGGGAGCGGTATTCGAGATCCTTGTACCAGTCCGGCGGCAAGCCGATGACGGCCATCGCGGTGCACGAGCACAAGGTGCAGCAGATGACGTTCTGCACGGCGGGCGTATTCTCGAGCACCACCAGGTGCCGGTGATGCTTCGGCATCGTGATTCCCAGCTCCGCGACGGCGGTGCGCCCGTTGGCCAGCAGGCGCTTGCGGAATTCCGGGTCGACCCAGGCCTTCGCCACGACGCGGGCGCCGTTCTCGGGAATCCATTGCTCCTCGATGCGGTGCGAGATGTCTTCGACCGCTTGCGTCGCGTTCATTCCGCGGGCGTCGAATGCCGCCTGGACGGCATCCACACGCTGCTGCACCGATGCGACGCGTCGCACCACCCGATCTTCATCTGCCATGGTCATCGTTTCCCGAGGTCAGGCTCATGGGAACGATACCGCAGCCGGATGATTTGCGATACGACGCGCACCGCATGCTGGAAGCTCAGGGCGTCGCGCGCCGGCCGATCGAAGGGCTGAATACCATCAGACTCAGGATCTCGAAGAGCATCTGCGCGCCGGCCTGGGCCGTGTTCGTGGTCGCGTCGTACTCGGGAGCGACCTCGACGACGTCGCCGCCGATCACGTTCAGCCCTCGCAGGCCTCGCAGCAGCTCGAGCGCCTCGCGCGTCGTCAGCCCGCCGACCTCGGGTGTGCCCGTGCCGGGCGCGAAGGCGGGATCCAGTCCGTCGACGTCGAACGAGACGTACACCGGGTCCTCACCAACGACTTCCCGCGCTCTGGAGATCACCGCCTCGCAGCCCATGTGCGCGAACGTCTCTGCATGGATCACGGTCATCCCGGCATCCCGCGAGAACTCCCAGAGATACTCGGCAGACCCGCGGATGCCGATCTGGACCGTACGTTTCGGATCGAGCACGCCGTCCAGCACGGCGTTGCGAAACGGCCCGCCATGATGGAATTTCGTGCCGTCGAACTCGCCGCCCGTATCGCAATGGGCGTCGATGTGCACGAGACCGACGGGCCGGTCGGCACCGAGCGCGCGCAGTATGGGATGCGTGATGGAGTGGTCTCCTCCCGCGGCCAGCGGGGCGACGTTCGCGCGCACCAGCTCGAGGAAAAACCGTTCGATGTCCTCATGACTGTCCTGCAAGGAGAAACGGCTCCGCATCGGGACGTCGCCGACATCGGCGACCCTCAGCTCGCCGACGGGCAGGCAATCGAGCGCGTGATTGTAGGGACCGATGCGCTCGATGGTCCGCAGCGCGCGCGGCCCGAATCGGGCTCCCGTGCGATTCGTGACTCCCAGATCCATCGGAACCCCGACCAGGGCGACCTGCAAACCCGACAGCGCGCCGCCCGAAAGCGGATTCGGCAGATGGGGCGCGCTCAGCAGCGTCGGCACCCCCGCGTACGGAGCGCTGCGCGTCGAGCCGCTGAAGACCTGGTCCACGACCCGGCGGAATCGTGGATCGAACGTGCCGCTCGCCTGCTGCTGACCGTATTTCATCCGCAAACGTTCGAGATTCTCTCGATCGCTCATCTCATGCTCCTTCGCTTCACGTGGCCCGCTTCACCGCGATGCTGAAATACACAAAGGAAGCGATGGCGACCGCGAGGCTCCCGTAGATCGGAGTGTTGGCGGCGAGGCCGTCCTTGATCATCAATCCGACAGCCGTGAGGCAGCCGAGAACCATCGCCACGACGGCTGCCTTCGCAGTCGCGCGCCTCCAGAAAACGGCACCGACCAGAGGCACGAGCAAACCGCCCACGAGCAGGTTGTACGCCAGCGTCAGGGCGCTGAGCACATCGCTCACGATGAGCCCGAGCATCAGGATCAGCAGCCCGCATCCGAGCGTGCACCATCTCGTGGTCGTCATGTCCGAGGCTTTGCCGCCGCGCAGGCGCGGCATGAGATCCTCGCTCAGGGTGCTCGAAGCCGCCAGGAGGCCCGCACTGGCGGTGGACATCATTGCTGCCATCGCCGCCGTAATGACGAGGCTGCGGATTCCATCCGGCAACGCCACCTGGATGACCGCGGCGAAGGCATTGTTGAGGTCGTCCAGCTCCGGAACGAGGAGCCGGGCACACATGCCGATGATCGCGGCCGCGAGGCCATAGATCAGGCAGTAGATGCCGGCGGCAGTGCCGGCATAGCGCGCCACGGCAGGACTGCGTGCCGTAAAGACCCGTTGCCAGATGTCCTGGCCGATCAGGATGCCGAACGTATAGATGAGCACGTAGGTGACGATCGTGTCGGCTCCGATGCTCGTCACGTCGAAGAAAGCTGCCGGCAAGCGCGCTTCGAGCTCGCTCCAGCCACCTGCGCGGTACAGCAGAGGCAACAGAAGGCACAGCATGCCCACGGTCTTGATCGCGAACTGCACGCTGTCGGTCAGTGTGATCGCCCACATCCCGCCCACGGCGGAGTAGGCGATGATCAAGCCGCCACTGAGGAGCAATGCGAGCGCGAAAGGCAGATGCAGGAATACCTGCATCACGGTGGCGATGCCGAGCATCGAGACCACGGCCAGCATGGCCGCGTAGCAGAACATGACGACGGCGCTGACATCACGTGTCGCGACGCCGTACCGTCGCTCGAGAACCTGGGTCACCGTGAAGACGCGCAACTCGATCAACGGCCGTGCGAGGAACAGGTTCAGCACGATGATGCCGATACCTATCGCGGCACACAGCCAGAGCCCCGAGATTCCGTGAACGTAGCCGAGACGTACCGAGCCGATGGTGGACGCACCGCCCAGAACCGTGGCCGCCATCGTGCTCATGTACATGGCCGGACCGAGGCGGCGGCCGGCGACCAGGAAGTCCTCCTGATTTCTCGAGCGTCGCAAGCCTGCCCAACCGAGCGCGAGCATCCCCAACGCATAAAGAGCGAGCACGGCCAGATCCAGGGACATGGCGCGGCAAGCTATCATATTATTCTCTATCTCTTGCCAATCATGAAAATCAGTATCCTACTGAAGGCATATTCTGAAAATATCATGCCCTCTGCAGGCTCTTTAATGCATAAACGACTTCCCATGAAACCGACCTCATGGATCCGCTGAGCAAGAAGATCGTGCAGCGGCTGCGCAGGGATGGCCGCGCCCCCTACTCGCAGATCGCAGACCAGCTGGGCGCGACCCGCTCTGCCGTGGCAAGCCGGGTCAACGCGATGCTGAGCTCGGGGGAACTGCGCATCATTGCGGCACCCCACCCGAGACTCCTCGGGCTCGAGGTCGGGGCGCACATCTCGCTGCGGATCAGCGGCGCCATCCAGGGCGTGCTGCGCGCACTGGAACGGATGGACTCACTGTCGTTCGTCTCGGTGACGACCGGGCCTTACGCGGTCGTCGCCGAAACGCAGTTGCGCACGCTGCAGGAGCTTTCCCTTCAGATCAGCGCACTGCGCCAGCTCGAGCGCGTTTCGGATGTGCAGGCGCTCGTGTACGAGCAGGTGCTCGACAGCTTCTTCCTCGGGCCCCGGCTGCCACGTGAAGCGAGCGTCAAAGTAGACGACACCGACCGGCAGATCATCGAGACGCTCCGGCGGGACGGTCGGGCGAGCTATGACACCCTGTCGCGCGAGGCTGGGGTATCCCTGAGCGGATCCCGATTGCGTCTGCAACGGCTGCTCGCCTCCGGATTCATCCACATCGGCGCCATTCCGCAGCGCTCCGACATGACGGACGAGCTCGTTTTCGGCATGGGCATCAACGCGCAGGGCGACCAGGCGGAGGTCATCAAGCTGTTGCGCGCCGACCCAGGGCTCGAATTCATGGCACGGACCATCGGCCGCCATGATCTGATCGCGACGCTCAGTTTCGCTTCCCTTCGGGAGTTCAACCGCCTGGTGGCCCGAGTGCGGGCGCTGCCCAGCGTCTCCTGCTGCGAGCAGTGGCTGCACGTACAGCTGGTACGCGAACGCTATGAGCGTAGCATCGCGCGCTTTGGCGCTTGAAGCATGGAGACTCGCGACATGGGCCGGCTCACGGGAGGCTGCTTGTGCGGCAAGGTGCGGATCGTGGCATCGGGTCTTCCCTACCGGGTCGGCCTCTGCCACTGCCTCGACTGCCGCAAGCATCATGGCGCCCTTTTCCACGCTTCCGCGATATTCCCTCAGGATGCGGTGACGATCGAAGGCGAGACCCGCGACTACGCCGGGCGGTTTTTCTGCCCTCGTTGCGGCTCGCCCGTGTTCTCGCGCAGCGCGGACGAGATCGAAGTGAATCTGGGATCGCTGGATGCCCCGGATCAGCTGAAGCCCACCTACGAGCTCTGGACCGTGCGTCGCGAGTCCTGGTTACCGCCGTTTCCGCTCACGAAACGATACGACCGCGACCGTGATGCGACGAGTCGCTTCGAGGACGGCGCCTGAGCGCTCGGCAGTCAGCGGCGATAGCGGGCAAACACGCTCACCGACGCATCCTGGCCGACGAGCAGCACGTCATAGGGATCTTGCTGCCCTGACGGCACCTCCATGCCGGGCGATCCCGCCGGCATGCCCGGCACCGCGATTCCCCGCGCTTTCGGCCGTTCCTGCAGCAGCCGCCGGATATCCGATGCCGGTACGTGGCCTTCGACGAAGTAGCCGCCCACTTCTGCCGTGTGACAGGAGCCCAGCTCCGCAGGGACGCCGAGGCGCTTCTTGATGGACGGCAGGTCCTCCACGTTGCGCGCCTCGACCACGAAGCCGGCGCTTCGCAAGTGCTCCACCCAGACGCCGCAGCATTGGCAACTCACACTCTTGTGTACGATGACCTGCGTCTTGCTGGCCGCG
>JBGAIL010000256.1:0-5509 GCA_044225565.1 Steroidobacteraceae bacterium
ACCCCTTTGGCGACAGCGACGCGCAGACCACGGTGGACGATTTCATCGAGCGCATCGCGCTGGTCGCCTGGCCGATCTCGAGCTACTTTCCGGATGGCGTCTACGAGCGCTACCGGCAGGACGACGCTGCCACGCGCGCAGCGCTCGACAAACAGTACGGGATCCGCGGGATTCGGGACGCCGTCTGCCGGCATTTCGAGAGCAGCGTATTCGTCAAATACATGCTCAAGGAGATGGCGCAATTCCTGGACTGCAAACCGGTCTTCGCGGAAGTGATCGAGGCGCGCAACGCCCGCTCGAAGGACTATGCCGGATACGCCAGGAGCCTCTTCCGGCACGGCAACATCGCAACCCTGATGATCGACACTGGCTTCTCGGCCGGCCTCGACCAGAAGGGCCTCGACCACTTCGAGTCGGTCCTCGCGCCCGCGACGAAGATCCATTACATCGCGCGCGTGGAGAAGCTCAGCGATGACCTTCTCTGGCAGGAGAAGGAGCTCTCCTACGAAGATCTTCGCGAGAGCTTCGTCGCGCGCGTGCGCGATGCGCTCGACGGCACCGGGAACTTCGGCAGACGCTCCGTGGGCATGAAGTCGTATCTGTTGCCGGACATCGGCGTCATCCGGCCTACCTATGACGATGGGTTGGCGGCTGCGTCCTGGAAAGAGTTCAGAAAGATGCGCGATGCGCCGTACGCGGACCGCGCTGAGGGGCAGGCGCGCGGTCGGGTATTGCGCGAGCGGTTGCTCACGCTGGCGTTGGAGGAGTGCCTGGTGCGGGACATGCCGATGCAGTTCCACGCCGGCGATGGCGAAGCGCCTTCGGTCATCCTGCGCAATCAGCATCCGTACTATCTCGAGGAGGTGGCGAGATTCGACAGGGACGGCGTGATGCGCATGCCCAAGATCATTCCGATCCACGCCGGCTACCCTCTGGTCGGCGAGGCGGCCTGGCTCAGCCACCTGTACACGAACGTGTACTTCGAGCTGTCGCTGATGACGCCGTTCATCCATCAGGGGCTGTTGCATCGCTATCTGGAGATCATGGAGGCGGTGCCGCTCTCGAAGATGCTGTTTGGGAGCGATGCCTACTACGTGCCGGAGCTGCACTGGCTGGCCGCCCGCTGGGGCAAGCGTTATCTCGCCCAGGCGCTGTCCGTCTATGTTGCAGGAGGCTTGCTGGATGAAGCGGAAGCGCTGGAGGGCGCGCGGATGATCCTGCATTTGAACAATCGCAAGGTCTACAACCTGGAGGCATGACTCGTTCGCGGAATCCGCGAGCTCATGCAGCATGCCATGTACCATCGGAACACTGGGGCGGTTGCCGCCGAAGCAGCAATTCCCGGTCGGGGCGTCGAAAACAGTCGTTGGCTGCGTCGGCCGCCCCGCCCGACAGCCAGAATTCCGGTGGCGCTTGCGATAGCGTGATTCTCCTCCGGCCCGCGTGATCGCTTTACGGGGACTACGTTCGATGAAACGCTCGATGAAACCATTTGCACCCGGAGGCGGGACGGACAGGCGGCGCTTCCTGGCTGTCGCGGGCATGGCTCTCGCCGGCGCGTGGAAGGGAAACCGGATGGCGGCCGCAGCATCGCCGTCCTCGCTCGAGGAATGGCTTTCCGGTTCGGCCTTCGATGCGTTCGTGCGAGCACGAATGGAGGAGGGCAGCGTTCCGGGCCTGAGCCTCGCGGTGATCGACGGCGGCCGGGTCGCACACGAGGCCGGCTTCGGCTGGGCCGATTTCGCCGCGCAGCGCGCCATGGAACCCGCCACGCTCATCAACATCGCCTCGATCACGAAGACGCTCACCTGCACGGCGGTGATGCAGCTGCGGGACCGAGGCCTGTTCCGGCTGGACGACGACGTCGACGCGCATCTGCCATTCTCGGTGCGCAATCCGGCATTCCCTGCGACGCCCGTCACCTTCCGGCAGCTGCTCACCCACGCTTCGTCCATCGCGGACGGGCCGGCTTACGAGGCGATCTACGTGTGCGGAGACCCTCAACGGTCTCTCGCAGTCTGGTTGGCGGATTATTTTTCGACGGGCGGCGCTGCGTACGACCGGGAGGCCAATTTCCATACCTGGGCGCCGGGTTCCCGTTACGACTACAGCAACGTGGCTTTCGGCGTGCTGGGCCTTCTCGTCGAGCGGCTTTCAGGCATGGAATACACCCAATACTGTGCGAAGCACATCTTTACCCCTTTGGGCATGGAGCGCAGCCGTTTTCTGCTCGAGGGGATGGATCGCTCGCAGCACGCCACGCCTTACATCCGTGTCACCGATGGCAACTTCTCGGCGGTCGCATTGAGAGATCCGGCCTGGAACATCCCGACCGGAGTGCGCGAGGCTCAGGCGCCGCTCTGTCTCTACAGTTTCGTCACGATGCCCGACGGTCTTGCGCGCACCAGCGCCGCAGAGCTTGCGCGCTTTCTGCTCGCCTACATGAAGGGCGGAGCACTCCACGGAAAGCAGCTGCTGAGCTCCGGCACGGTCGCGGAAATACTCGCGCGCCAGCCGGTGAGCCTTCCAGGCGAGGGGGGATCGGGAATCGGGCTTTCGACGCCGCACGTGGCCGCGGGGTCGTGGTGCTGACCAATTCGGACGACGGGCGCGAGGCCTGCGCCGCGATTACCAAGGCCATATTCGAACGCTGAGCACGGGCACACGACGGCTACGACACCGCGTCTCTACTCAAGCTGCAATGACCCGGCCCCGGCGTCCCCGCCCGGTAGCACCAGCCGTTCGCTCCCGTTCCTCACGATGCGCAGGCCGAAAGATTTCTCCAGCGCGAAGGCGAACCCGTCCATCTCGTTGGTGCGGAACACGCCGCTGATGCGCAGCGCGGCCAGCTCGGGACTGCCCAGCACCAGCGGCGTATCGGAGTAGCGATTCACCTCGGCAAGGGCCGAGGCGAGGGGCTCGGCCTCGAACTCCAGCTTGCGCCCTTGCCACGCCTCGATACGCTTGAGATTCGCCACGACGATGGGGCCGGGTTTTCCGAGCGCGTCGACCGAGGCGGCTTCGCCCCTTCGAAGCTTCGGTACGATGCGCTGCTCCGTTCCCGAAATCTCCTGTCCGGTCTTTGGCACCGAATGCCTGTCCGTGTCCTCGCTCCGGACAATCTCCACGACGCCGTCCAGCACGGAAACCGTAACGGCATCGTTCGCGCCGCGCCGGACGGCGAAGCGCGTTCCGAGCGCCCGCGCGATGCTGGAGCCAGTCGATACCTCGAAGGGCCGCGCGGGATCTTTTCGCACGTCGAAGAGTGCCTCACCCTGCGCCAACTCGAGCCGTCGCCGCTCATCGTCGTATCGCACCACGAGTCGTGACGCGGTGTTGAGGGTGACGCGTGAACCGTCCGCCAGAACCAGATCGCGTTGTTCGCCGATGGCGGTCTCATACGCTGGAGGTCGCAACTTCTGCCACCTCAACATGGCCGCAACGAGAGTCAGCGATGCTGCCGCGGCTGCGAGAGCCCATGATCGGGCTCGCGACGGGCTCGCGGCGGGCTCGCGGCGATCCAGGCGCTCGAGCAGGCGCTTGATGTCCTCATCCTGCACGAGCTCGCCCGCGCGTTCCCAGGTGAGCTGGCATTGCTCGTAACGCACGGCGTTCTCGGGATTCCCCGCCTGCCAGGTCAGGAAAGCGTCCGCTGCGCTGCGCGCCGCCTGCGGATTGCGATTGCGCGCGAACCAGCGGGATTCGGGGGAAGAGGGGCTCATAGGTTCCACTCCATGGCGTCTCGCAGGCTGGTCATGGCCTCGCTCATGTGGCGCTCCACCGTGCGCAAGCTCAGGCCCTGGTGCCGCGCGATCTCCGGATAGGTCATGTCACGAAAGCGGTGCAGCAGGAATACGTCGCGCACCGGCGGCGGAAGGGCGAGCAAGGCGCGCTTGAAGCGGGCGAGCGTTTCGTCCAGCAGTATCGAGTGCTCCGGCTCCTGCAACTCCGGCTCGAGGGCGTTGTCCTCCAGCGCTTCGTGCTGGTCCGCGCGGTGAGCCTTGCGCTGGCGGAAGAAATCCCGCACCAGGTTGGTGGCGATCTGGAAGGCGTACGCCCGGGCGTTTGCCTCGATGTGCTCCAGCCCCTCCTGCTTGAGCAGCCGCAGGTAGGTTTCCTGCAGCAGCTCGGCGGCGTCCTCTCGGTTCGGGAGCAAGCCTGCCAAGTAGCGCAGGAGCGACGCCCGGTGCTGAAGGAACAGCGCCTCGACGTACGCCGCCGTTTGGGCCTGTTCGCGATCGGTCACGGGCGGCATGGACACATTATTCCTGTTTCCCCACGTACCTGAAACGAGGGAGAGTGGTAATACCCGCCAGCCGCGGGAGCGAAAGTGGCGGGATTGTCCAAGGAGAAGCGTTTCACGCGCAGGGGATGCAATATCCACAAGGGGGCCAAGTGGCACGATCCAATCTCATCGGCGCGGCGGTTTCTCTGGTTCTTCTGGCTTCGGCATCCCAGGGGATGGCGACGACGCCCGCCGTCGAGGCGGCCGCGGGGCCGCTAGAGCGGGAGACGCGCTTCGATATCCCCGCACAGCCGCTAAGTGCGGCTCTCAAGGCGTTCGCCAACCAGGCGGGCCTGCAGATTCTCTTTCCCCCGGAGTTGGTGGAGGGGCGTCGCTCGTCGCAGGTTCAGGGGGAGAAGAAGGGCGTGGAGGCGCTGCGGCAGCTCCTCGAGGGAACGAATCTGGAGTTCGAGTCGAAGGATACGACGATAGCGGTGAAGGAGCGGGCGAAGCAGGGAACGAAGACTGCCGGCGCTGCACCAGGATATTCCGTGCTTTCACCGATTCGCATGGCCCAGCACGACGGTTCTCGAACCGCCAACCCGCAAGGCGAGGGCAAGTCGGCGGAAGGCGGGCAGGAGCTGGAAGAGGTCGTCGTGCAGGGGGCGCGCGTGTTCTTCCGCCCCACCGTGGCGTCCAGCGGTACGAAGTTTCCTCTGCCCATCTTCGACACGCCGCAATCGATCACCGCGCTCACCGCAGACATCATCGAGACGTTCCGGCCAGCCGATCGCACGCAGCTCACCAGTTTCGTCGCCGGCGCGTCGAATGTTACGGATGCTCCGGGTTTCGACGACAGCGTTGGTACAGCTGTTGCTATGCGCGGTTTCTACCTCAGTTCAGACGACAGTTACAAGCTCAACGGCTTCAGCACCTATGGGATTTTCCGTCCTGATCTGGCGGTGGTGGACCGAGTCGAGTTCGTCAAAGGGCCGACGGCAATCGTTTATGGCGTGTCCCACTACGGTGGAGTGATGAACACCGTCACCAAGAAGCCGCAGAACCAGTTCGCGGCCTCGATTGAGGGTGCCGGCGGCACCCACGATTCTCATCGCTTTGCAGGCGATGTGACTGGGCCCATTGGAGGCTCGGGGGTCAACTACCGGCTCATCGCGGCTTACGAGCGCCGCGGTTTCGAAGCGGAAGGCGAAGAATCGCGGCATGCCACTGTGATGCCGGCGCTCAGCTGGAACCTCGGTGAGGAGACGCGTGTCAATCTGACGG
>JBGAIL010000010.1:0-49853 GCA_044225565.1 Steroidobacteraceae bacterium
ATAGCACGGTCACGATGGTGTGGCCCGGCCCGAGCTCGCGTGCCACGCGCACTGCGGCCGCGACGTTGATGCCACTGGTGCTGCCCAACAGCAGCCCATCTTCCTTCAGCAGCCGATAGACGAAGCGCACGGTCTCGAGGTCCTCCACGTGCACGGCGTCGTCCAGTTTCGCGCCCGCGAAATTCTCCGTGATGCGCCCGATGCCGATGCCTTCGGTGATGGAGCCGGTGCCAGTGGACTTCAGCTGGCCGTTGCGCACGTGCTCATAAAGGCTGCTGCCCGGGGGATCGGCCAGCACGCAACGGATCCCGGGATGCCTGGATTTCAGGAACGAAGACACGCCGGCCACGGTGCCGCCCGTGCCCGCCGCCGACACGAAGGCGTCGAGGCGGCCACCCGTCTGCTCCCAGATCTCCGGGCCCGTCGTCTGGAAATGCGCCTCGCGGTTCACCGTGTTGTCGAACTGGTTCGCCCAGATGGCATTCGGCAGGGACGCCGCCAGGCGCGCCGCGAGCTTCTGATACTGGTTGGGATTGCTGTAGGGCACGGTGGGCACCTTGTGCAGCTCCGCGCCCAGCATCTCGAGCAGCCGGAATTTCTCCGGCGACTGGTTGTCCGGCATCACGATGACGCAGCGATAGCCGCGTGCGTTGCAGACGTGCGCGAGCCCGATGCCGGTATTACCTGCAGTTCCTTCGACCACCGTGCCACCCGGGCGCAGCTCACCGCTCTTCTCGGCGGCGAGCACGATGGCCCGCGCTGCCCGATCCTTCACCGAGCCGCCGGGATTCATGAATTCGGCCTTGCCGAGGATGTCGCAGCCGGTCTCTTCGCTCACGCCACGCAGACGGATCAGCGGGGTGTTCCCGATCGCTTCGACGATGCCGTCACGAACGCTCATGTCGGCTCCCGCGTGACGAGCTCGCTCAGCGAATGCAGCTCTTCGTCCGCCGCCGCCCGCGCGTCGAGGTCGGTGCGGGCGAGGGCGGCGACACGGCCCACGACGAGCAGTGCCGGAGGCGAGATCGACACCCTGTTGGCCGCATCTTCGATGGTGCCGAGCGTGCCGCGAACGATGCGCTGCTCCGCGAGCGAAGCCCGCTCGACGATGGCTACAGGGAGATCCGCATTGGCGCCGGATGCGCGCAGGCGCGAAACGATACGCGGCAGTTGCGCTACACCCATGTAAAACACCACGGTATGGTGAGGTTGCGCCAGCGATCCCCAGTCCAGAGTCTCGTCGTCGAGCGCGTGCCCTGCGGCGAGCGTGACGCTCTGCGCGAGGTTGCGATGGGTCAGCGGGATGTTGGCGATGGCCGCGGCACCGAGCGCTGCCGTGATGCCGGGCACCACGACGAACGGAATGCCGTGCGCGCGCAGCACTTCGATTTCCTCGCCACCCCGACCAAAAACGAACGGATCGCCGCCCTTCAGGCGAGCGACGCGCAGGCCCCGGGAGGCATAGCGCACCATCAGCTCGTGGATGCGCGCCTGGGTCTGATGATGGTCCCCGCCGGTCTCCTTGCCGACGAAGACACGTTCCGCGTCGCGCCGCGCGCGCTCGATGACGGCATCGGAGACGAGCCGGTCGTAGAGCACGACGTCTGCCTGCTGGAGCAGTTGCAGTGCGCGCAGCGTGAGCAGGTCCGGATCACCCGGGCCCGCGCCGATGATGTACACCTCGCCGCTGGCGCGCCGCCCCTTCAGCTCGCTCGCGAAAGCTTCACCCACGCCGGATTCGTCGCCGGCCAGCACCCGCGAGCCGACGATGCCGCCGATGATGCGCTCCCAGAACGGCCGGCGTTCGCCCGGGGGCAAAGCTTCCTGCACTTCCTTCCTACGGTCGCCGACGAAGCGTGCCAGCGCGCCGAGCCTTGCCGGCAGCAGCGCTTCGAGCTGTTCGCGCACGCGCCGGGCAAGCACTGGCGACTGCCCGCCCGAGCCCACTGCGACGACGACTGGCGAACGGTCGATGATGGCGGGGAAGATGAACGTGGACAGCTCGGGATCGTCCACGACGTTCACAGGCACGTTGCGCTCGCGCGCAGCCTGCGAGACTCCTGCATTCACTTCGCGCAGCGAGGTCGCTGCAATGACGAGTTGCGCGCCCTCGAGATGAGAGGGCTCGAAGCGAGCCTCCACATGGCGCAATACAGGTGCCGACGCCTGCCTGGCGGCCTCGACGAGGGCCTTCAGCTCTTCCGTCAGCTGGGGCGCAACGATGGTGACGCGCGCTCCCGCCTTGCGCAGCAGATCCACCTTGCGCAGCGCGACGCGCCCGCCACCGACGACGACAGCCGTCTGGCCCTGCAGCCGTACGAATATGGGCAGGTAATCCATGGTGAGGCTCCGGAAGATCAGCTCTGCCCGACGGCCGACCGCACGCGCGGATGCAATCCGCACTCGCGAGACTCGGGGCGCTCCCACCACCAGCGGCCCGCACGAGGATCTTCACCGGGCTGGATCGCGCGGGTGCAGGGCTGGCAGCCGATGCTGGGGTACTGCTTGTCGTGCAGCATGTTGTAGGGAAGATGCCGCGCGCGGATGTACTGCCACACCTGCTCTTCGGTCCAGTCGAGCAGAGGGCTGATCTTCTGCAGGCCGTACGTGGCGTCCCATTCGATGAACTCGCCCTTCGCACGCGTGGCCGACTGCTGACGGCGCACTCCAGTGATCCAGGCGGAATAGCCGGCGACGCCGCGCTTGAACGGCTCGACCTTGCGCACCGCGCAGCAGTTAATGCGCGCCTCGAGGCTGTGATAGAAGCCGTTGATGCCTTGCGAGGCCACAAGGCTCTGCAGGGCCGTCGCATCCGGGGACATCAGGCGGATCTGCTTCTTGTAGCGCCGCTCGAGCCGCTCGAGGAGGTCGTAGGTCTCCTGGGGGAGCCGGCCGGTGTCGATGCTGAAGATGTCGATCTCGGGCACGTGGGACCAGATGACGTCGGTGAGCACCATCGCCTCGGCACCGAGGCTGTTCGAGTACACCACCTTGCCGTACTGGCGCACGGCATCCGTGAGCAGGTCGCGCACCGCGGCGGCTTTCTGCTCGAGCTCGAGAGTGAGGACTTCTCCCATGGGACGCGGACTATATCGGCCGTTCCAGGGGCTCAGAACGAATGGTTGCTTCTGAGGCGCTATGGAGTGGTTATGGTGCGGTGACGGGCCGGCCGGCCCGCCGCCGGCGCTGATAACGGAAACGCATAAGGACATGTCGTATCGGCTGACGGGGCTGCACTTTGGCGCCCATCGCGAAGTGAGATAGGCTTCCGGCCCCATTCACGCCCAGCAGGCCCTTTCCCCCATGAAGCTGCACCAGCTTCGCTACCTTGCGGCCATCGCGCAGAGCGGCCTCAATATCACGGCTGCCGCGCAGAAGCTGCATACCTCCCAGCCGGGGGTGAGCAAGCAGATCAAGCTGCTCGAGGACGAGCTCGGCTTCCAGATCTTCGTGCGCGAAGGGCGCAACCTCACCCGCATCACGCCGGCGGGGCAGCAGGTCATCGAGCGCGCGCTGCGCATCCTGCAGGAGACGCAGAGCATCAAGAACCTGGCGACGGAGCTGCGCGACGAGGGCAAGGGCAGCCTTTCCATCGGCACCACGCACACCCAGGCGAGATACGTGCTGCCGGGAGTGATCCGCGAGTTCCGCAGCCGCTATGGCAACGTGCGGCTCAACCTGCACCAGGGCACCTCCGAGCAGATCGCGGAGATGATGGAGCACGATCGCATCGATTTCGCGATCGCCACCGGCTCCGAACAGCTGTTCGACGATCTCACGCTGCTGCCGTGCTATCGGTGGCACCGCGCGGTCGTGGTGCCGCGAAACCATCCGCTGGCGTCCATGACGGGCAAGCTGAGCCTGAAGGCCCTGGCGAACCACCCCCTGGTCACGTACACGTTCAGCTTTTCAGGGCCGTCCTCGTTGCACGAGGCGTTCGCGAAGGCGGGCTTCACGCCGAACGTGGCCATCACGGCGCGGGATGCGGACGTGATCAAGACCTATGTCCGTCTGGGACTCGGCGTGGGCATCGTGGCGAGCATGGCCATCGTGGCGGGCGAGGACGACGACCTCGTCGCGCTCGACGCCTCGCATATCTTCTCCGCGCACACCACGTGGATCGGCTTCCGCCGTGGCACCTTGCTCCGACGCTACATGTACGACTTCGTGCAGCTGCTGGCCCCTCACCTCGACCGCAGGCTGGTGGAACGCGCCCACCGTGCCTCTTCGCCGGCCGAGGTCGCAGAGCTGGTCGGGGACATCGAGCTGCCGCAGCGCTGAGCCTGCGCCGGCCGAGGGCGGGCCGGGCGCTCGGCAGTGCGACGCCCGCTCTCAGGTCGCCGATGCAGTCACCAGCTGGCCATCCTTCACGGGAATCCGCTCGCCCGGGTCGTGATCCATCCTCACCGTGCCCGTGCGGTCGCCAATGCGATAGCTCACGTCGTAGCCGATGCGCTCTTCGTGCGAATCATAGACCGTCGCACACTTCCGTTCGGTCGTGGTGACCGTGTTCTTGTCCTGCATGCGCTTCTGCACACGGTTGCCTGCATAGCCACCCGCCGCGGCGCCTGCGACACGCGCGATGTCCTGGCCGCTGCCGCTTCCGACTTGATGTCCGACCACGCCGCCAACCACCGCGCCCAGCACGGTGCCCGTGACGCGATGAGTATCTTTCGTCGGCGCCTTCGACGTCGTAGTCACGTCGCGGCATTCCTCCCGGGGATTGCGCACGGTCTTCATCACTGGCTCGACTTGTGTGACCTGCGCGTAATCCTCGCCATGACTTTTGAGTGAATAGCCCGCCACGGCTCCACCAGCCGCCGCCACGATGGCACCGATCACCAGGCCCGTCGCCAGAGACTTGTTCATAGGCTTGTTCCTCCTGTGCTTCCGATCGAGCGAGGAGCATGCCGTCGGCGGGGACGGGGCCGATGCGACCGACTTCGCAGGCCGGACGCCGGCCGGAGAAGAATCGCGGATTTGTCGCGGGAGGGCGACGTTTTTTCAGGTGTGCGGCGCGGAGGTGGATTGCAGCACGCCGCGCGGCTGATAGGCGACGGAGTAGAGATTCAAGGCGCGGCGCGCCGCCTCGAAATCCTCGCCTTCCGCGAGCTCGAAGGAATCGAACCCGCAACGCGACATGTAAAACACCTGATCCCGCTTCACTGCGCCCACGGCTCGCACTTCGCCGGCGAAGTGATAGCGATCGCGCAGCGGGCGCGCGAGCGAATAACCGCGGCCATCGCCGGGACTCGGGAATTCGATGGCGACGAGCGCCAGGCGTGGAAGGAATTCGACGAGCTCATCGAGCCGCGTGGCCGGACCCACGCGCACGCCGAGGCGGCCGCCGGACCCGGCCCGTCTCGCAGCGTCCGCACGCAGCTCTGCGACGGGCACGATGACTGCTTCCGCGCTTTCCGCGCCGGGCTCGCCGGCGTAGCGCCAGTCGTCCGCGACGATCTCACGCTGCCGCAGGAGTTTGCGCATACACGCGCTCCTTGAAAGGCTGCACGCCGACGCGGCGCACCGTGTCGATGAAGACCTCTTCGTCGAGCCGCCGCTCGCGATACACCTCGACGATGCGCGCGACGGTCTCCGCGACCTCGTTCTGGCGCACCGAAGGGCCGATGACCTGGCCGAGTGCCGTGAAGCCGTTGACCGAGCCGCCGAGCGTGATCTGGTACCACTCCTCGCCGTGCTTGTCGACGCCGAGGATGCCGATGTGGCCGACGTGATGGTGACCGCAGGCGTTCATGCAGCCGGACATCTTGATCTCGATGTCGCCGAGATCGTAGAGATAGTCGAGATCCTCGAAGCGCTGCTGAATCTGGCTCGCCACGTTCAGCGTGCCCGCATTGGCGAGCGAGCAGAAGTCGAGCCCCGGGCAGGCGATCATGTCCGTGAGCGTGCCGATGTTCGGGAAGGAGAGCCCCTGGGCATTGAGCTGCTCCCACAGCACGCGCAGGTCACTCTGCCGCACGTCCGCGAGCAGCAGGTTCTGATTGTGCGTGACGCGCACCATGCCGAAGCTGTAGCGGTCGGCCAGAGCGGCGACCTGCTCCATTTGCTCCGAAGTCATGTCGCCTGGCACCGCGCCGTGGGCCTTGAGCGAGACGAACACGACGCGATAGCCCGGAATCTTGTGCGCGCGCGTGTTGTACCGGTACCAGGCCTTGAATTGCGCGTCGCCGTCGTCGACCGCCACATCCTCGAGCTTCGCGTAGGCCGGCGGCGTGAAGAACGCGCGGATGCGATCCACTTCGGACTGTGGCAGTTGCGGCGCGGCCTCGCGGGAAGCGAGCCATTCGGCTTCGACCTGGTCGCGGAATTTCTCGATGCCGAGCGATTTGACCAGCACCTTGATGCGCGCCTTGTGGATGTTGTCCCGGCGGCCGTACTGGTTGTAGACGCGCAGGATCGCCTCGAGGTACGAGAGCAGGTGCGGCAACGGCAGGAACTCGCGGATCGTCTGGCCGATGATCGGCTGGCGCCCGAGCCCGCCGCCCACCAGCACCTCGAAGCCGATGTTGCCGTCCGCGTCGCGTTTCATGTGCAGGCCGACGTCGTGCACCTCGGAAGCGGCACGGTCCGCCGGCGAGCCGGTGACGGCGATCTTGAACTTGCGCGGCAGGTAGGTGAACTCGGGATGCAGCGTCGCCCACTGACGGATGATCTCGCAGTAGGGGCGGGGATCGTCGATCTCGTCCACGGCGACGCCGGCCAGGTGGTCGGCCGTGACGTTGCGCACGCAGTTGCCGCTGGTCTGGATGGCGTGCATCTGCACGGTGGCGAGCTCGGCGAGGATGTCCGGCACGTCCTGAAGCTTGGGCCAGTTGAGCTGGAGGTTCTGGCGGGTGGTGAAATGCCCGTAGCCGCGGTCGTAGCGGCGGGCGACGGCGGCGAGCTGGCGCAGCTGCGCCGTGCTCAGCAGTCCGTACGGAATCGAGATGCGCAGCATTGGCGCATGGCGCTGGATGTACAGGCCATTGCGAAGCCGCAGGGGACGGAACTCGTCCTCGCTCAGCCGTCCTGCGAGGAAGCGCTGAGTCTGATCACGGAATTCGGCCACGCGCTGTTCGACCAGCGCCTGGTCTATGGAGTCGTACCGGTACATCGGGCGGACTATAGGCGCGGGGGGCTGCATGCAGAAATAGCCCCTCGTTGGGTATGCCCGTCGGAAAGTTATGAGGGATACTACCGGCCCCGGCAAAGAGGCCCTTATGTCAGGACTTTACTTCGAGCAGCTCGAGGTCGGCCAGCGCTTCGAGCACGCCGTGCGCCGCACGGTCACCGAGATGGACAACGTGCTCTTCAGCACCCTCACCATGAACCCGGCGGCGCTGCACCTGGACGAGGAATACTGCAAGGGCACGCCTTTCGGCCAGCGCATCGTCAACAGCCTGTTCACGCTCGGCCTGATGATCGGCCTCACGGTTTCGGACACCACCTTCGGCACGACCCTGGCGAACCTCGGCATGGAGGATGTGAGGTTTCCCAAGCCCGTCTTCCACGGGGACACGCTCCGGGTCGTCACCACGGTCGTCGCCAAACGGGAGAGCCAGTCGCGCAGGGATTCGGGCATCGTCACGTTCGAGCATCGCGCGACCAACCAGCGCGACGAGGAGGTGGCTTCGTGCCGGCGCGCGGCCCTCATGATGAAGCGGCCTGCCGCATGAGTGGAGCGGGCATGCGGTCCTGGCTCTTCGTGCCGGGCGACAGCGAGCGCAAACAGGCCAGGGCGCTGGGCGGGCCCGCCGATGCGCTGATCCTGGATCTCGAGGATTCCGTGGCAGCGGCCCAGCTGCCCGCCGCGCGCCAACGCGTTGCCGGAGTGCTTCGCGCTCGCGATCGGGCGAATCCGCAGCAACTGTGGGTGCGGGTCAACCCGCCGTCCGGCCCGCTTTTCGAGGCGGATGTCGAGGCGGTGGTCGAAGCCGGGCCCGACGGACTGGTGCTGCCGAAGGTCTCGTCCACCGAGGAGATCGCAGCCGTGGTCCAGCGCCTGGGTCCGCACAGCAGAATCAAGCTGCTCGTCATCGCCACGGAGACGCCGCGGGCGCTGCTCACTCTGGGGCACTGGAACCTGGAAGGCCTCGCAGGCCGGCTCGGCGGCCTCACGTGGGGCATGGAAGATCTCGGAACGGCCCTCGGCGCGATCGGCAAACGCGAGGCCGATGGCTCGCTCGCATTCACTTTCCAGCTGGCACGGAGCACCTGCCTGCTCGCGGCGGCGGCCGCAGGCGTGCAGGCGGTGGACAGCATCTATGCGGACTTCAGGGATGGCGAAGGCCTGGCGCGCGAAGCCGCAAAGGCGCGGCGTGACGGCTTCACGGGCAAGCTCGCCATCCATCCGGATCAGGTGGCGGCCATCAACGCAGCCTTCACGCCGACCGCCGCGGAGGTGGAATGGGCGCGCAAGGTGGTCGCCGCGTTCGCGGCACAACCCCAGGCCGGCGTCACGAGCCTCGATGGGCAGATGCTCGATCGCCCGCACCTGGTGCAGGCGCAGCGGCTCATCACGTTGGCCCAGCGAGGCGAAGCGGCATCGTGAAGTTGCGCATCAAAGGGGATTCCGTGCGGTTGAGGCTCACCCAGGGCGAGGTCCGCTCGCTCGAGCAGCAGGGTGCCGTGACGGATGCAGTGCATTTCACTCCGGACTCGAAACTGGAGTATCGGGTGCGGCGCGATCCTGCCGTTGAAACCCTTGCGGCGAATTTCCGCGACGGACTCCTCGAGGTGCGCATACCGGACGGGGTGGCGCTCGAATGGTGCCGCAGCCAACTCGTGACGCTGGAGTACACGCGCAGCGCACCCGAAGGAGAGCTGCGGCTGGTGGTCGAGAAGGATTTTGCCTGCCTCGCGCCCCGCGCGGGAGAAGACGAGTCGGATCACTTCCCGCATCCCGACGCGCTGGCGAAGTGCTGATGCCAGCCACGCTGCGCGCTGGCGATCTGCTGCTGCGAGTAGAGCCATGAAGCAAAGCGTCGCAGGCCTGGTCATCACCGGCCTGCCTATCGTGCTGTTGCTGACGGCCTGCGGAGACCGTGACGATCCTTCCCGCTTCGTCGGCACGCTGGAGCGCGACCGCATCGAGATCATCGCCGATTCAGCCGAGCCCATCGTCTCGCTGGAAGTGCGTGAAGGGCAGCATGTCGAGAGCGGCCAGGTGCTGCTGCGCCAGGACATGGCGCTGGCCGGCACCCGCGCCGCGCAGGCCGATGCGGAAGTCGAGCAGGCGAAGCATCGGCTCACGGAGCTCGAGCGCGGCGCGCGCGTCGAGGAGATCGATCGCGCGAGAGCCCGGTTGGCGTCGACCCGCGCTGCAGTGGCTCGCGACGAGCGCGAGTTCGTTCGCGTATCCAGCCTCGTCGAGCAGAAGCTGTTCAGCCAGGCGCAGCTCGACACCGCTCGTGCGACACGGGATGCGTCGCGCGCCGCACAGAAGGAAGCGCAAGCTCAACTTACAGAGCTGCTGCGCGGCACGCGCATCGAAGAAATCGATCAGGCGCGCGCCACCGTCGCAGCCGCGCAGGCTGCACGACGCGAGCTGGAAGTGAACGACGCGCGGCTCACGGTCCTCGCCACTCGCGCCGGCACCATCGATGCCTTGCCCTACAAGATGGGAGAGCGGCCTCCGAAAGGCGCTCCAGTCGTCGTCATGCTCGCCGACAGCCCGGCCTTCGCGCGGGTCTACGTGCCGGAGGGACAGCGAGTCCACGTGCGTCCGGGCGCGAACGCACGTATTTACGTGGATGGTCTGGAGCAACCCCTGAAGGGCAGGGTGCGCTACGTCGCGAGCGATGCGGCCTTCACGCCTTACTTCGCATTGACACAGCGAGACCGCAGCCGGCTGGCCTTCCTATGCGAGATCGAGGTAGTCGATTCGAATGGCGCCTCGCTGCCCGCCGGCGTGCCGGTGGAAGCGCAGGTGGATCCGACGTGACTTCCGGCGTCGGCGGCGAGCCTGCGATCGTCGCGAGCCATCTCTCGCGACGTTTCGGCAATGTGCTCGCGGTAGACGATGTCTCGCTCGAGATCCCGCGCGCTCAGATCTATGGCTTCCTGGGCCCGAACGGCTCGGGCAAATCCACCACCATCCGCATGTACTGCGGGCTTCTCGATCCCAGCGGGGGCACGATCCGTGTCCTCGGCCACGACGTGCCGCGCGAGGCCGAAGCATTGCGCGCCAAGGTCGGCTACATGACGCAGAAATTCTCGCTTTGGGACGACCTCACCGTGCTCGAGAATCTCCGGTTCATCGCGCGCGTGTTCACGCTGCCGTCCGCAAAGGCCAGGCAGCGCATCGATGCCGCGTTGGAGGAATACCACCTCCGCGATCTGGCGAATCGGCTCGCGGGCGCGATGAGCGGTGGGCAGCGTCAGCGCCTCGCGCTGGCCGCAGCGACTCTGCACGAGCCCGAGATGCTGATGCTCGACGAGCCCACCAGCGCGGTGGACCCGCAGAGCCGCCGGGATTTCTGGGAAAGCCTGTTCGCGCTCGCCGCGCGCGGCACGACCATTCTCGTCTCCACGCATTACATGGACGAAGCGGAACGCTGCCACCGGCTCGCGATCCTGAGTCAGGGCAGGCTGGTCGCCGAAGGCGAGCCCGAACGCCTGATGGACGAGCTGCCACTGCACGTGGTCGAAGTGTCGAGCCGCGACATCGACGAGGCGCGCGCCGCGCTTCATCAGCTGCGCGAGATGCGCAGCCTTGCGCAGCTGGGCCTGCGCCTGCACGTGCTCATCGATCAGGGCGTGCAGGATCCGGCGTCCGCTGTGCGGGACGTGCTGGCGCGCGCCGGCGTCGAAGCCGAGGTGCAGGCGACGAGAGCCAGCCTGGAGGACGTCTTCGTCGCGGCCACGTTGCCCGGAAGCGCCAGCCAGCGGGGCGCCGCGTGAGCCGCTTCTCCGGCTCTTTGATGCGCATCGGCGCGATCGCCGGCAAGGAAGTCCGTCAGCTCGGCCGGGACCGGCTCACGGGTGGGATGATCGTCGGCATTCCGCTCTTCCAGATCCTCATCTTCGGCTTCGGCATCAATTTCGACGTGCGCCATCTCCGCGCCGGCTACGTGGATCTCGCGCATACATCCGCCTCGCGCGCGCTGATCGCCGACCTGCAGGCGACCCAGGTGATGCAGTTCGTGGAAGCTGCGAGCGGGCCCGCGGAGCTCCGTCGCCTCATCGCGGCCGGGCGCATCTCCGCAGGCATCTATATTCCACCGGACTTCGAGCGACGCCGCATCGAAGGCAATCGTCCCGTGGCACAAATGTTCGTGGACGGCACGGAGCCCGGTGTGGAAGGCGTGCTGCGCGGCCTGGCCGACATGCCGATGCGGTTGCGGGCTGCGGATGCCACGACGGCACGCCGTTCCATCGAGGTGCTCACGGAATACAACCCGGAACGGCGCACGGCGGTGCAGATCGTACCGGCACTCATCGGCGTGATCCTGACGATGACCATGGTCATCTTCACGGCCATCGCGCTGGTCCGCGAGCGCGAGCGCGGCAACCTCGAGCTGCTCATCACGACGCCGGTAAGGTCCGCGGAGCTGATGATCGGCAAGCTCGCCCCGTACGTGCTCGTCGGCCTCATCCAGACGACCATCGTGCTCGTCACCGGAGTGCTGCTGTTCGACGTGCCCATCAACGGCAGCCTGTGGGAGCTCTACCTCGGCGCCAGCCTGTTCATCGCCGCCACGCTCGCCCTCGGCCTCGTCATCTCCACCGTGGCCCGCACCCAGTTCCAGGCGATGCAGCTCGGCTTCTTCACCATGCTGCCTTCCATCCTGCTCTCCGGTTTCCTGTTCCCCTTCGATGGCATGCCGCCGGCGGCGCGCGCGCTGGCCCAGGTGCTGCCGCTCACGCACTTCAACCAGATCGTGCGCGGAGTGGTGCTGCGGGGCGCCAGCCTGGGCGATCTCGGGGTGCCCGTGCTCAAGCTGACGGCGTTCCTGCTGGCTGCCGTGGCCTTCGCGGCGCTGAGGTTTCGCAAGCGGCTGGGCTGAGTTGCGCAAGCGGAGGCGCGTCAGTAGAGTCGCAGGGTTTTTTACCCGAGTAACAGCGAATTTTGCCATGTCCGGTCGCGATCCCTGGGTGGTCCACAAGTTCGGCGGCTCGAGCGTCGCCGATGCCGACTGTTTTCGCCGCGTAGCCACCATCGTGGAAGGCTTTGCCGAGCCGCGCGCTGGCGTGGTGCTTTCTGCGTGCCGTGGCGTCACGGACGCCCTGTTGAACCTCATCGCGCTCGCCGAGCGCCAGGACAGCCGTGTCCCGGCGGAGCTGGCCGCCATCCGCGCGCGCCACGCCACCATCGCCGAGTCGCTGCTCTCGCCCGAGTCGGCGCGGCTCTATCTCGCCGGCTTCGATCGCGACTGCCACGACATCGAAGGCATCCTGCACACGGTGAGGCTCACCCGCGCCGCCGGGCGCAACGTGAGCGACCTCATCGTCGGCTATGGGGAGCTGTGGTCCACCAAGCTCTTCAGCCGTTTCCTCGAGGCGCGCAGCAAGCGCAAGGGCGTCGTCCAGTGGGTGGACGCCCGCGAGGTGCTGGTCGTCGAATGGGGCGCTCTGGGCCCTGCCGTGCAGTGGCAGGAGTCGCAGCAGAAGATCGATGCACTGGTGGGTCCGGAATTCACCGGCACGCTCGTCATCACCGGCTTCGTCGCAAGCGATCGCCGTGGCGTGCAAACCACGCTCGGCCGCAACGGTAGCGACTTCTCGGGCTCCATCTTCGGTGCGCTGCTCTCCGCGAAGGAGATCCACATCTGGACGGACGTGGACGGCGTGCTCTCGGCCGATCCGCGGCGGGTCCCGGATGCCACCGTCATCGACTCGCTCTCGTACAACGAGGCGATGGAGCTCGCGTACTTCGGCGCGAAGGTGATCCATCCTCAGACGATGGCGCCCGCGGTCGGCCGCGACATCCCCATCTGGATCCGCAACACCTTCGCGCCGGAGAAGGCGGGCACGGTCATCTGCGCCCACCCGAAATCGACGCACCCGGTGAAGGGCATCACCAACATCGAGCGCATCGCGCTCATCAACATCGAAGGCGCGGGCATGATCGGCGTGCCCGGCACCGCGCACCGCCTCTTCGGCGCGCTGCGGGAAGAGAGCATCTCGGTCATCCTCATCTCGCAGGGCAGCTCGGAGCACTCCATCTGCTGCGCCATCCCGCAGGACCAGGCGGACCGCGCCGCCGCCGTGGTGCGCCTCGCATTTCAGCGGGAGTTGCAGGAAGGCCAGATCCAGAGCGTCGAGGTCGATCCGGACCTCGCCATCCTCGCCGTGGTCGGCGATGGCATGGCCGGCATGCCGGGAGTGGCGGGCAAGGTGTTCAACGCACTGGGCGGCGCCAGCATCAACGTGCGGGCCATCGCCCAGGGCGCTTCGGAGCGGAACATCTCCGTAGTGGTGGATGGCAAGCACGCCACGCGCGCGCTGCGCGCCGCGCATGCAGGCTTCTATCTTTCACCTCATACGCTCTCCATCGGAGTCATCGGCCCCGGCACGGTGGGCCGCGTGTTCCTGGATCAGCTGGCGTCGCAGAGCGCGCGCCTGCGCGAGCAGTTCAATCTGGATCTGCGCGTGCGCGGCATCATGTCTTCCAGGCGCATGCTGCTTTCCAGCCCCACCGTGGACCTCGCGCACTGGCGCGAGCGCTTCGAGGCGGAAGCGACCGAAGCGAGCCTGGACAAGTTCCTGGACCACGTGCGCGTCGACTATCTGCCGCACACCGTGCTCATCGACTGCACGGCGAGCGAGGAGATCGGCCGCCGCTACTTCGACTGGTTCGAGCGCGGCGTGCACGTCGTCACGCCGAACAAGAAGGCAAACAGCGCGGAGCTCAGCTATTACCGCAGCCTGCGCGAGGCGCGCCGCAGCAGTCGGCGCCCGCTATCTCTACGAAGCGACCGTCGGAGCCGGCTTGCCGGTCATCCAGACCCTGCGCGACCTGCGGGAGACGGGCGACGACATCACGAGCATCGAAGGCATCTTCTCCGGAACGCTCGCTTACCTGTTCAACATCTACGACGGCAGCACGGCGTTCTCCGACATCGTGAAGGACGCGAGGCAGCGCGGCTACACGGAGCCCGATCCGCGCGACGATCTCTCCGGCACCGACGTGGCGCGCAAGCTGATCATCCTGGGGCGCGAGATGGGCCTGGAGCTGGAGCTCTCCGACGTGCAGATCGAGAGCCTGGTGCCTGCCGGTCTCGAGAAAGGCACCATCGACGAGTTCCTCGAGAAGCTGCCCGCACACGACGGCACCATGCGCAAGCGCTTCGACGCCGCCCGCGGTCGGCAGAAGGTGCTGCGCTACATCGGGCGCCTCACCGCCGAGGGCCAGGCGACCGTGGGCCTCGTCGAGCTCGACGCGAAGCACGCCTTCGCGAACATCGCGCTGACCGACAACGTGGTGCGCTTCGCGACCCGGCGCTACTGCAACAATCCGCTCATCGTGCAAGGACCCGGCGCCGGCACCGAGGTGACGGCCGGTGGCGTCTTCGCAGACCTGCTGCGCCTCGCGAGCTTCCTGGGAGCAAGGCTGTGACCCAGTCCGCCACCGCATTTGCGCCAGCCTCCGTCGCGAACGTCGCCATCGGCTTCGACATCCTCGGCTTCGCCGTCGACGCGCTCGGCGACAAGGTGACCGTACGGCGGCGCAAGCAGCCCGGCGTCGCCATCCTGGCGAGCCGCGGCGCCGTCGGCGACCTGCCGCTCGATCCCGAGAAGAACACGGCGGGGAGAGCGCTGCTCGCGCTGCAGGACGCGCTGAGGCCGGACTTCGGGTTCGAGATGGAGATCGAGAAAGGCATTCCGCTCGGCTCGGGCCTCGGCGGCTCGGCCGCCTCCGCGGTCGGCGCCGTGGTGGCGGCGAATGCCTTGTTCGCGAAGCCGGTCGGCAAGCTGGAGCTGCTGAAGTTCGCCATGCAGGGCGAGGCCGTCGCCAGCGGCTCGCTGCACGTCGACAACATTTCGCCTTCGCTGTTCGGCGGCATGGTGCTCACCGTCGGCATCGATCAGCCCCGTGTGAAGACCATTCCCGTGCCCGCAGGCGTGAAGGCCGTCATCGTGCACCCGCACATGTTCCTCGCCACGAAGCAGGCCAGGGCCATCCTCAGCCGCACGGTCGACATGTCCGCGTTCGTCTGGCAAACGGCGAACCTCGCGGGCTTCATCTCCGGCTGCTACACGAACGACCTGGACATGATCCGCGCCTCCTTCGAGGACGTGGTGATCGAGCCGCAGCGCCAGGCATTGATCCCGGGCTTCGGCGAAGTGCGCCAGGCCTCGCTCGAGGCCGGCGCACTGGGCTGCTCCATTTCCGGAGCGGGGCCCACGATGTTCGCCTGGGCGCTCGAGAGCCGCGCGCCCGCCGTGCTCGAAGCCATGCAGGGCGTGTTCGCCCGCCAGTCCATCGAGACCGACGACTGGATCGTCGACGTGCAGTCGAGCGGCGCGCGCGTCATCGATTCCGGGTCCTGAGGGCAGCGCATGCAGTTCGTCAGCACGCGCGGGAAGGTGCCAGCAACGGGATTCGGAGTCGCGCTCGCCCAGGGCCTCGCGCCCGACGGTGGCCTCTACATGCCGGCATCCTGGCCGGCGCCGGTCTCGCCGGAATCGTTGCCCGATGCGTCGCAGCTGCCGCAGATCGCGAAGCAGCTCATCGCGCCGTTCATCGCGGGCGATGACCTTGCACTCGAGCTTCCGGCAATCACCGCAGGCGCCTTCGATTTCCCGGCACCGCTGGTCCCGCTCGATGGTGGCGGCCGCCTGCACGTGCTGGAGCTCTTCCACGGTCCCACGGCAGCCTTCAAGGATTTCGGTGCACGTTTTCTGGCAGAGAGTCTCACGCGCCTGAGAGCGGGCGCGTCACGCCCTTTGCGGATTCTCGTCGCGACCTCGGGTGACACCGGCGGGGCAGTGGCTGCAGCGTTCCACAATCGCACCGGTGTCGATGTCGCGGTGCTGTTCCCGAAAGGCCTCGTTTCCCCGACGCAGCAGCGGCAGCTCACCTGCTGGGGCGGCAACGTGCAGTCGTTCGCCGTGCGCGGCACGTTCGATGACTGCCAGCGCCTGGTGAAGGAGGCGTTCCTCGACGGGAACCTGCGCTCGAGCGCAGAGCTCTCCTCGGCGAACAGCATCAACATCGGCCGCCTGTTTCCGCAGATGGTGTATTACGCCGCTTCGAGTCTTCGGGTGTGGCGCGAGCACGGCGAGCCTGCTTCTTACGTGATTCCGAGCGGCAACCTCGGCAACGCGCTGGCCTGCCTGCTCGCGCGCAAACTGGGGTTGCCCATCGCGGAGGTCCATCTCGCGCACAATGCCAATCGCACGGTGCCGGACTACCTGGTCACGGGAGACTGGAAGCCTCGTTCCAGCATTGCCACTCTCGCCTCTGCGATGGATGTTGGAAATCCGAGTAATTTCGAGCGCTTACGTCATATTTATCCAGCGATATCGAGCATGCGTGAGGCGGTCACCGCGGATACGGTGGACGATGCGGCGATCCGCTCCCGCATCAAGCTGGGCTTCGAGCAGTTCGGGCAGATCTGGTGTCCGCATACCGCCGTAGCGGCGGAAGCGTATGCGCGGCTGCCGGAGTCCCGGCGCTCGAGAGGCCGCTGGATTTTGGTTGCGACCGCACATCCGGCAAAATTCCGGGAGATCGTCGAGCCGTTGCTGGGGCGCGAGGTGGCAGTGCCGCAGAGCCTCGCCGCGCTGTTCGCGCGGCCGGTGGCCTGCACGGAGATCGACGCCGGTCTCGCGGCGTTGCGCGCACAGCTGATGGCGGAGCAGGAGATTCCGTGAACACGTTGATGAACCTTCCACCCGCCGCCTGGGCACTGGTCGCGGCCGCCATCGTGTTGGGGTGGATCCTGGCGTGGGCCTTCGGCGCCTATCGCTCGCGCAGCGCGCGCAAGATGCTCATCTCCACGGTCACCGCCGCCGGCACCGACTATCTGGCGGACGTGCTCGTGCCGGATGGCATGGGCGGTTTCTTCCACCTCGACTTCGTGCTGCTCACGCCGGGCGCCATCCTGGTGATCGACCTGCGCGACGTGGCGGGCAACATCTTCGGCGGCGACCAGATGACCGAATGGACCGTGATGGACGGTTCGCAGCGCTTCACGTTCACCAACCCACAAGGTGCGCTCTACGACCGCATCGCGGCCGTACGCGCCATCGCCGGTGAAGTGCCCGTGGAAGGGCGGATCGTGTTCACCCGGCGCGGCAAGTTTCCCAAGGGCCTGCCGAAGTGGACGCTCATGGTGGATTCACTGAAGTCGGAATTCCCGAACGTCGAGCACGCCGGGCACACCAGCCCCTACCGGGAGCAGTGGCAGCGGCTGCGCGATGCGGTGTCTCCCAGCGAGATGAACCAGGTGCGCCCGCTCTCGGTGCGCTAGTAGCACCAGGCCTCTGTGCATTCCGGCGAGCACCAGCCGCCCACGATGCCTTCAACGTGTCCGGCGAGCGTGGGGTCTTCGAGCACCAGCGCCACACAGCTCGTCAGTCTCTTCGTGTAATCGATGTGCAGGAACTCGTTCGGCCCGTGCGCGTTCGAGTGCGGGCCGAGCACGCCCGTGATGAAGAACTGGGTCTGCGGAAAGCGCTCGCCCAGCATTCCCATGAACGGGATCGTGCCGCCGACGCCGATATGGACCGCCTCACGCCCGAACACTTCGCGGGATGCCCGCTGCATGGATTCTTCCAGCCACGGCGCGACGGCCGGCGCATTCCATCCGGTCATCACCGCATCCGCGTGATACGTCACCTGGGCTCCGTACGGAGGATCCCGCTCCAACAGCGTCTTGACGGCCTTCGCCGCCACCGGCGCGGGGCAGGTGGGAGGCAGACGCAATGAAAGCTTCAATGTGAGCTCCGGCAGCAGCACGTTGCCGCCGGCGAGCACGGAAGGCATGCCGTCGATGCCAGTGACTGCGAGTGTGGCCCGCCAGGTGCTGTTGATCAGCAGCTCCGCGACGTCGGTCGACACCGCTTTCACGCCAGGCGCGAAGGGCATCTTGCCTGCCACTTCCTTGCCGAGCACCCTGGCTGCCACGCCGATCTGGGCCATCCGGTCCTTCGGGATCTGCACCTGCAGCTCCTCCGGCAGGATGTCGCCGTTGACGGGGCTCTCGAGCCTCGCGAGCAGCTGCTCGATGATGCGGAAAGGCGTCGGCGCGATGCCCGTGCCCATGCCTGAATGGACGCCTTCGGTGAGCACGCGCACGTTGAGCCGCCCGGTGAGGTTGCCGCGCAACGATGTTGTGCACCACAGCTGCTCGTAATTGCCGCATTCGGCATCGAGGCAAACGACCAGCGACGGCGTGCCGATGCTGTCACCCAGCGCTTCGAGATGCGCGGGCAGGTGGATGCTGCCGCTTTCTTCCGAAGCTTCGACGAGCAGGACGCAGCGCGCAAGCTTCACGCCCTGCGCCTTGAGCGCGGCGATGGCGGCGAGCGAGCTGAAGCACGCATAACCGTCGTCCGCGCCGCCACGGCCATACAGCTTGCCGTCGCGGATGACGGGAACCCACGGGCCGAGGTCCGGCAGCCAGCCTGTGAACTCCGGCTGCTTGTCGAGATGGCCGTAGAGCAGTACGCAGTCCGGCAGCTCACCGGGAATGTCGACGACCAGCAGAGGGGTGAGCCCCTTCCTGCGCTGCACGCTGACCTTCATGTCCGCAATGGGCTGTGCGCGGCACCACTGCGCCATCAGCTCGACGGCGGCTTCCATGTGGCCGTTCTTCTCCCAGTCCGGATCGAACATGGGCGACTTGTTGGGGATGCGCACGTATTCCTGCAGACGCTCCAGGATGGACTCGTCCCACTGACGGTCGATGGATTCGCGCAGCGCGGGCAGATTCATTCGGTCACCTCTCGAGTCGGAACAGGCGGACGGCCGCCGCCGTCGTGTGCGCGGCGAGGGACTCGTAACTTTCGCCGCGGGCCCGGGCGATGGTGGCCGCGATGTGCGGCAAATATACCGGCTCGTTGCGGCGTGAAGCGGGCTTCTGCGGCAAGTTCCGCGGCAAAAGGTAGGGCCCGTCGGTCTCGAGCAGCAGCTTTCCCTCGGGGATCACCTTCACGAGCGGCAGCAGGTGCGCCCCGCGGCGCTCGTCGCAGATCCAGCCGGTGATGCCGATGCTCAGCCCCAGCGCGAGATAGGACTCCAGCTCGGCGGCAGAGCCCGTGAAACAGTGCGCCACTGCGCCCTGCGCGATGACTGCCGGATGCTCGCGCAGGATGGCGACGAAATCCTCCGAAGCGTCGCGCACGTGCAGGAAGACCGGTTTGCCCAACTTGGCCGCAAGCTCCAGATGCCGGTGGAACGCACGGCGCTGAACGTCGCGTGGCGAGAGATCCCGGAAGTAGTCGAGCCCGCATTCGCCGATCGCGACGAGGCCGGGCTCGAGGGCGAGCTGCGCATACTCGGCGATCAGTTCGTCGGTGAGCTCCGTCGCGTGGTGCGGATGCACTCCGGCCGTCGCGAACAGGACGCCCGGGCGGCTGCGGGCGAAGCCCAGAGCCCGACGCGTGCTGGTGGCGCTCGAACCGGTGACGACCATCCGGCGAACGCCTGCCGCCACGGCGCGTGCCACGACGTCATCCCTGTCGGGATCAAAGCTGTCGTGCGCGAGGTTGATGCCAATGTCGATCAGGGGCGCTGCGGCGCCGGATGTATGATGGCTCGCCATGAAGAAGCGGCATTCTACGCAATGGATGAAAGCAACGGTGTCGGGAATGGCGGCGCTCGCCGCCTTCGGCGTCACGCATGGGGAAGGCTACGCAGTCTGGGCGGATTTCGAATCCCGCATCCAGTACGCGTACTACACCGAGGATGCGCGCGCACTGGCCAATCTCGCGGAACTGCTGGCCGCCCGTACGGAAGCGGACCCGTGGAAGGCCTACTACCAGGCACTGGCTCACTATCACTACGCCTCGATGCCGAACGCGCCGCAGCCGGCTCGGGGAGGCGCGGCGGAAAAGTGCATCGTGGCTGCGGAGCGTGCGGCGCAAACGCAGCCCCGCTCACGAAAATCGGATGGCTCGCGTCCGCCGGCGAACACGGCCGTGCCCGAAAACATCGCGGAAGCAGCCGTGCTGCAGTCTGCGTGTTTCGATCTGCTGTCCGCGATGAAGCCCGTGCGCGCGCCGCTGGCGACTGCCCGCGCCCGCAAACGGCTGTCCGAAGCGCTGCAGCTGAGCCCTGCCAACCCACGTGCGTTGCTCATCGAGGCCGGCGCACAGAGCGGGGCGGAAGCCGAAAAGACTCTGAGCGATGCGCTCCTGCGCTTCGAGCGGGAACGCCAGTCCGCATCCTCGTTGCCATCCTGGGGAGCCGCCGAAAGCTATCTGGCGCTGGGACGACTGAAATTCGAGCGAGGCGACGTGCTGGGCGCACGCGATGCGCTGGAGCACGCGCTGCTCATCGCGCCGGAGTTCGCAGCTGCACGCCGGCTGCTGGTGAGAGTGACGACGGGTTAATCGGCCCGCCAGCGGAACGACCAGGCGCCGAACGCGAGGAAGATCAGCGTCGTCACCGCGAGGTACAGCAGATTCGGTGCGATCTGCGCCATGCCCGCGCCGTCGAGCATCACCGCACGCGCCGCATCGAGCACGTGGGTGAGCGGGAATACTTTCGCGATCATCTGCACCCAGTGCGGCGAGCCTTCGAGCGAGAACCAGATGCCCGAGAGCAGCATCATCGGCCAGGTGAGCAGGTTGAGGATGCCGCTGACCAGCTCCTCGCTGGAGAAGCGCGCCGCGATGGTGAGACCCAGCGCGATCAGCGAAAGCGCGCCGAGAACGGCCACGAGCAGCAGCAACGCCGGGCTGCCGGCGGAGTGGAAACCGAGGATGAGCGCCACGCCGACGTAAAGGATCAGCGTGACGAGCAGCGTGAGCGCGAGACGTGACAATACCTGAGCGCTCAGGAACTCGAATGCGGAGAGCGGGGTGGCATGCAGCCTCTTGAGGAACCCCGTCTTGCGATACCGCAGCACGACGTAGCCCACGCCGAACAGGCAGCTGAACATCATGTTCATGCCGAGGATGCCCGGGAACAGCCAGTCCACATACCGCACGGCGTCTCCGGTGACGGGCTGGCGGTGCGCGTCGCGATCGGCCGCGATCAGCAGCTTCTCGACGATGTACCCCTTGGGCGAGGTGGTGTTCACCCAGTAGCGCGCGTCGCCGTGCGCGTCGAGCAGCAGGTCGATCTGGTGGCGTGCGACCTTGTGCACCGCATCCGCGAGGTCCGGCATCGCAACGAACTCGACGTAGCGCTCCTTGAGGAAAGGGTGGCTTTCCGCGGCGATGTCCTGAGTCAGCACGCCGACCTTGAACAGAGGGCGATCCTTTCCACCGAACACGAAGCTCATGCCCACCACCAGCGCGATGGGCAGGACGATGGTGAAGATGAGCGTGCCGCGGTCGCGCACGAACTCGAGATTGCGCGCGTGCCAGACGGACAGCAGCCGCTTCATCATGTGCGCAGCTCCTTGCCGGTGAGCTCCAGGAACAGGTCTTCGAGGTTCGGCGGCCGGATGCGCAGGTCGCTGAGCGGCACCTGTGCGTCCATCAGCTGGCGTAGCGTCGCATCGAGATCGTCGGTCGTGATCTCGATGCGGTCCGCGGCTTCGATGATCCGCAACGGCAGCGAGCGGACGGCTTCAGGCAGCTGCTGGCGGGGCAGCTCGAGCAGCACTTCGGCGAAGTGCTTGCGGAGCAGGGCGCCTGGCGCGCCCTGTTCGATGATGCGCCCCCGGTCGACGATGGCGATCTCGTCGCACAGCAGCTCCGCTTCTTCCATGTAGTGCGTGGTGAGGATGATGGTCTTGCGCCGCGCCTTGATGGACTGCACCAGTTCCCAGAAATTGCGGCGAGCCTGCGGGTCGAGCCCGGTCGTGGGCTCGTCCAGGAACAGCACGGCCGGGTCGTTGATGAGCGCGATGGCCAGCAGCAGCCGTTGCTGCTGGCCGCCCGAGAGCTTCTTCGCATCCCGCGAATCGAGCTTGTCGAGCGCGCACAGTCTGAGCACCTCGTCGACATCGAGACCGCGGGCGTAGAGGCCGCGGAAGAGGTTGAGGCTCTGGCGGATGGTGAGGAAGTCCTGCAGCGCCGTCTTCTGGAAGAGGATGCCCGCCTCCTCGCGGAACCGCCGGCCGACCGGCGCGCCGCGGTAACGCACCTCGCCGGAGGTCGGCTGCAGGATGCCTTCCATGATCTCGATGGTGGTGGTCTTGCCCGCTCCGTTCGGCCCGAGCAGGCCGAAGCACACGCCTTCCGGCACGGCGAAGGAGAGGCCGTCCACGGCTGTGACGGCTGCATATCGCTTCACCAGGTCGCGGACTTCGAGGATGGGCGGGCTCAAGAGGCGTAAGGTCCTGCTGCGTAAGGCCGGCGCGCGATCGTAGCGGATCGCCACAGCCGCGTCTGCCGTACGCGATGACGGCGTGCCGGAAGCCCGGCCGGCGATTCGCCGCGTCGCGGTTGCGTGTAACATGTCCGCCATGAGCACGCCGCGGTACGACAAATCCGAACAGGTCGATCTGTCCGACGAGCGCATCCACTGGGATCTCGGCGCTTCAGTCTCGTACGGCGAGTACCTGCAGCTCGACAAGATCCTGCACGCGCAGAAGCCGCTCTCGGGGCAGCACGACGAGATGCTGTTCATCGTGGTGCACCAGACCTCCGAGCTGTGGATGCGCCTGATGCTGCACGAGCTGGCGGGCGTGCTCGAGTGCGTGCGGCGGGACGAGCTCGACCCTTCCTTCAAGATGCTGTCGCGCATCTCGCGCGTGCAGTCGCAGCTCATCGCGACCTGGGACGTGCTGGCGACGATGACGCCGTCGGACTATTCCGCGTTCCGCAATGCGCTGGGACGTTCGTCCGGCTTCCAGTCCCATCAGTACCGGCTGCTCGAGTTCCAGCTCGGCAACAAGAACGCAGACATGGTGAAGGTGCACCAGCGCGATCCTCAGGCGCATCAGGCGCTCGAGCGCGCGCTCAAGGCGCCTTCGCTCTACGACGAGGCGCTGCGCCTGCTGAGTCGCAGAGGTTATGGCGTCCCCGAGGATTATCTTGTCCGGGACTTCCGCGAGCCGTACCGGGCGAGCAAGCAGGTGGCCGGCGCGTGGCTCGGCGTGTATCACAACGCCGAGAAGGACTGGGATCTCTACGAGCTCGCCGAGAAGCTGGTCGACCTCGACCACAAGTTCCAGCTCTGGCGCTGCCATCATCTGAAGACGGTGGAGCGCATCATCGGCTACAAGGCCGGCACGGGCGGCAGCGCGGGCGTGTCCTATCTGGCGAAGGCGCTCGAGCTCAAATTCTTCCCGGAGCTGTGGCAGATCCGCACGGCGATGTGACGCCTGGTTTGGCCTTGGCCGCCCGAGGCGGCGCGTGGGTCACAGAGGGGCCGGAAAGCACCGGCCGTAAGACGCATCCCTGCGGGCCTCGTCAAAATGCATCCCTGCATTTTGACGCGTCGGCGGCCCCTCTGTGACCCACGCGCCGCTTCACCACGCACGGGAAGGCCCCGCCCACGTCTCTGAATGATGCTCTAAGCCCAATCCTCGCACCGGATACCGAAAGCCGCTGCCTCGTGACGTGCAGCCGCCGAACCGTTGACCAGCACACCATGCTCGACTTTCGCCAGATGGTCGATGTCGCTCGCGGAATTGCCGTATGCGCTCGCCTCGAGCCCGGGATGACGCGAACGCAGCTCGGCCAGGCAACGTGACTTCTCCTCACCCCGCCGGTTGGCCGAGGCCAGCCGCCCGTCGAGACGGTCGCCTTCCCAGCGCAGCTGCGTGCAGATCGTCTCCGCGAATCCGAGCGCCCGCCCGATGTCGGGTACATAAAGGTCCGGGCTCGCGCTCATGAGCACCAGCCGGTCTCCGGCGGCCCGATGTCGCTCGATGCGCTCACGCGCATTGGCGAAGGTGCCGCGCTCGAGCAGCGCGGGAACGAACATGGTGTTCCATTCTCGGAGGCGCTGGCGCGAAATACCGCCCAGCGCGGAGCGAATGAGGCCGGATTTCAATGCGCCGCGATCCCTGTCGAAGGAATAACGGAGCACCGCAGGCAGGGCGCCGAGCAGCCGCGGCAACCGCCATGGATTCCGCGCCAGGAAGCGCAACACGTACGGCACGAGCGAGTCGTGCCGGGTGATGGTCCCGTCGAGATCGAAGATCGCGAGCTGCATCAAGCAGCCCGCGTCAACCCCGCGAGCTGGCGCAGCACGTAGTGCAGGATACCGCCGTGCCGGAAGTATTCACGCTCCTTCGGCGTATCGATGCGGACCCGCACTTCGAACTGGATTGGCTTGCCGCTCTGCGGAGTGGCCGTGACGGTGACCGTGCGAGCCTCGCCTGCCGAGATACCGACGATGTCGTATGTCTCGCGCCCGGTGAGCCCAAGGCTCTGCGCGGTATCGCCTGGCTTGAACTGCAGGGGCAGCACGCCCATGCCGATGAGGTTTGAGCGATGGATGCGCTCGAAGCTCTCGGCGATGACAGCCCGCACGCCGAGCAGCATGGTGCCCTTCGCCGCCCAGTCGCGCGAGGAGCCGGTGCCGTATTCCTTCCCGGCGATGATGACCAGCGAGGTGCCTTCGTCCTTGTAGCGCATGGCGGCGTCGTAGATGCTCATCTGCTCACCGCTCAGGATGTGCTGCGTGACGCCGCCTTCCGTTCCCGGCAGCAGCAGGTTGCGCAGCCGGATGTTGGCGAACGTGCCTCGCATCATCACTTCATGGTTGCCGCGACGCGCGCCGTAGGAGTTGAAGTCCTTGGGCTGCACGCCCAGTGAGCCGAGGTATTTCGCGGCGGGGCTGGTCTTGGAGATATTGCCCGCTGGCGAGATGTGGTCCGTGGTCACGGAATCACTGAGCAGGGCGAGCACGCGCGCTTTCACGATGTCGCTGACCGGCTTCGGCGACTTGTCCATGCCGACGAAATAGGGCGGATTCTTCACGTAGGTGGACGCAGCGTCCCAGGAGTAGATCTTGCCCTGCGGAATCTGGATGGCGTTCCAGAGCTCATCACCCTTGAACACACCGGCGTAGCTCTTCTTGAACATCGCGGAATCCACCGAGCGCGCGATGACCGCCTGGATCTCGGCGGGCGTCGGCCAGATGTCCTTGAGGTAGACGGGCTTGCCGTCGCTGCCGGTGGCGAGCGGCTCGGTGGCGAGATCGACGTCCAGCGAGCCGGCGAGCGCGTAGGCCACGACGAGCGGAGGCGAAGCGAGGAAGTTCATCTTCACTTCCGGATGCACCCGCCCTTCGAAGTTGCGGTTGCCCGAGAGCACCGAGCACGCAATGACGTCACCGGCCTTCACGGCATCCGAGATCTCCTGCCTGAGCGGGCCGGAGTTGCCGATGCAGGTGGTGCAGCCGTAGCCGACCGTGTAGAAGCCGACGGCCTCGAGATCGCCGGTGAGGCCTGCCTTCGCGAGATAGTCCGTGACGACGCGCGAACCCGGCGCAAGGCTGGTCTTGACCCAGGGTTTCGCGGTGAGGCCGCGCTTGTGGGCGTTGCGCGCCAGCAGGCCCGCGCCGATGAGCACGGCAGGGTTCGAAGTATTCGTGCAACTCGTGATGGCGGCGATGAGCACGTCGCCGTCCTTCACGTCGAAGCTCTTGCCGCCGGCAGTCACGGTGGCCTTGCCCTTCGCCGAAGGATTCTTTTGCGCACGCTCCTCGGCCATTTTCTTGACCGCATTGCGATAGACGGACTTCGCCGTAGTGAGCGGTACGCGGTCCTGAGGCCGTTTCGGGCCGGCGAGGCTCGGCTCGACGGTACCGAGATCGAGCTCCAGCACGTCCGTATAGTCGGCCGGTCGCTGGCCGTTCTCCCGCCACATGCCCTGGGCGCGCGCATAGGCTTCGACCAGCGCGATCTGCTCGGCCGGACGGCCGGAAAGCTCCAGGTAGCGCAGCGTCTCCCCGTCGATCGGGAAGATGCCGCAGGTGCTGCCGAACTCGGGAGCCATGTTGGCGATGGTGGCGCGATCCGCGAGCGGCAGGTTCGCGAGACCGTCGCCGAAGAACTCGACGAACTTGTCCACCACGCCCTTCTTGCGCAGCATCTCGGTGACGGTGAGCACGAGGTCCGTCGCCGTGGCGCCGGGCTTCAGGCTGCCGCTCAACTTGAAGCCGATGACCTGCGGGATGAGCATGGTGACCGGCTGGCCGAGCATCGCGGCTTCGGCCTCGATGCCGCCGACACCCCAGCCGAGCACGCCGAGGCCGTTGATCATGGTGGTGTGCGAGTCCGTTCCGACGAGAGTGTCGGGATATGCGCGCGCCACGCCGTCCTTCTCATCTGCGAACACGACGCGCGCGAGGTGCTCGAGGTTCACCTGGTGCACGATGCCGGTGTTGGGCGGTACCACCTTGAAGTTGTCGAAGGCGGTCTGGCCCCAGCGCAGGAACGCATAACGCTCGCCGTTGCGCTCGAACTCGATGCGGTTGTTGTCTGCCAGCGCCTGCGGGGTGCCGTACTCGTCCACCTGCACGGAATGGTCGATGACCAGCTCGGCCGGCGCGAGCGGGTTTACGCGCTCCGCCTTGCCTCCGAGCTTCACGATGGCGTCGCGCATGGCGGCGAGGTCGACGATGCAGGGCACGCCGGTGAAGTCCTGCATGATCACGCGGCTCGGCGTGAAGGAGATCTCGTAGTCCGGGACGGCCTGGGGCTTCCAGTCCAGCAGCGCCTCGACGTCGGCGCGCGTGACGTTGACGCCGTCCTCGAAGCGCAGCAGGTTCTCGAGGAGGATCTTGAGGGAGAACGGCAGGCGGGCCACTTTGTCGGCCGGCAGGGCAGCCAGGCTCCACATCTGGTAAGACTTCGCGCCGACCTCGAGGGTCTTGCGCGCCTTGAAGCTGTCCGTCATAGCGCCTCCGCAGTGAAAAAGCGCCGCGGATTATAGGGGCGCGGCTCCCGGGTCGCGACGGTTTCGATGGTCCCGCCGCCCAGACAGAGATCCCCGTCATACAGGACGGCGTACTGGCCTGGGGTCACGGCGCGCTGTGGGTTCTCGAAAACGAGGCAGGCCGAGCCGTCCGCCTGCGGGTCCACCCGCACCGCCTGGTCGGCCTGGCGGTAGCGCACCTTGGCAGTGCAGCTGAATCCCGTGCGCGGCGGATCAATCAGCCAGTGCATCGGCCCAGTCATGAGCGAGTCGCTGGCAAGCAACGGATGATCGTGGCCCTGCACGACGATCAGCGCGTTGCGGCCGGGGTCCTTGCGTGCCACGTACCAGGGCTCCTCCAGGCTGCCGCGCCGACCGCCGATGGCGAGGCCTGCCCGCTGGCCCAGCGTGTAGAACGCCAGCCCATGGTGCGTGCCGAGCTGCACACCGGCTTCGGATTCGATGGGTCCCGGCTGCTCCGGCAGGAATTGCGTCAGGAACTCGCGGAAAGGTCGCTCGCCGATAAAACAGATGCCGGTGCTGTCCGGCTTGTCGAAGACGGGCAGGCCCGCGTTGCGCGCCTTCTCGCGCACCTGGCTCTTTTGCATCTCCCCGAGCGGCATCAGCGCCGAAGCCAGCTCGTTGCGCCCGACGGCGTGCAGGAAATAGCTCTGGTCCTTTCCGGCATCCAGAGCCTTGCGCAGCAGGGTCCCGCCGTCGCCGTGCAGGAGGCGCGCATAATGCCCCGTGGCCAGCCACTCGCCACCGAGCCTGCGCGCGTGCCGTAGTGCCAGGCCGAACTTGATCTCGCGATTGCAGAGCACGTCCGGATTCGGTGTGCGGCCGGCTCGCTGCTCGGCCAGGAAATGCTCGAATACCTGCGCGCGATATTGCGCAGCGAAGCTGACTCGATGCAGCGGTATGCCGAGCTCCTTCGCCACCGCACGCGCATCCTGGAAATCCGCCGCGGTCGTGCAATAGGCATCGTCCTCGGCTTCCCAGTTGCTCATGAAGAGGCCCTGCACTTCGCAGCCCTGATCCCGCAACAGCAGTGCGGCGACGGCGGAATCCACGCCGCCGGAAAGGCCGACTACGACACGGGTGCTGGAGGGCATGGCGCGCATTCTACGCGCGCGGCCGCATCAGAGGCTGACGGCGCGGACCTGCGTGGCCGTCTTGAGATCGAGGCAGGCGACCGCGTCCAGGGGAAGGCGGCGGCCGGTGAGGAAATCGTCGATGCAACGCATGACCATCGGGCTGCGCAGCCGCGGCTCGCGCTCTTTCAGCTCATCGCGCGTGAGCCAGCGGGTGCAGACGATGCCACGGTCGAGTGGTTGGGAGGGCTCATGGTCGCGCACGGTGCCGGTGAACGCGAAGCGCAGCGTCGAGCGGTTCGTGTTGGGCTTGCGCCAGAGATAGATGCCGAGCAGCGCATCGGGCTCGAACAGCCAGGCCGTCTCCTCACGCGCCTCGCGCACCACGGCTTCGAGCAGCGTCTCGCCGACCTCGACGTGCCCGGCCGGCTGGTTGAGCACCAGCTTCTGCGAGATGCGCTCCTCGACGCAGAGGAAGCGCCCTTCGACTTGTGCGACGGCGGCCACCGTCACATCCGGTTTGAGGGTCATGGGAGGCAAGTATATGGGCCGACAGGTCAGCCGCGTCGCGCGACGCGCAGAGTCTGTTCGGGCGCGCTGGCGTTCCACACAGCATCGAACTCGTTCAGGTAGAGCCGCGCGACGCCGGGGTTGTTCAGGTCTGCGATGCCGTCCCACGTCTCCGCGCGCATGCGAAACACGACGGCGCGATCGTCTGCGACCAGATAGGCGGAAGCCTGCTCCGGCGATTCGCTCGAGACGTGGCGGATGTCGATGCAACTCGAGAGGCGGCGGCCCATCGCGATGAACCGGTTGCTGTCGCGCTTCACGCGCGTCGGATGCTGCAGCAGCACGCGCACCTTCGAGAAGCTGCGCGCGAGCACGAAGTGCTTGATGATGTCGAGGAAGGCAGTCTGGTCGTAGAGTTCGGGCTCGAGGTCGGGCGTGCAGATGGAGATCAGGCGTTGCGCACTGGCGGCCGCGGCGTTGATGGCCGCACGCACTTCCGAGCGAGTGGAGAGGATGCGCAGGGAGTCGGGCGTGCGATACACCCCGGAATTCCCCGTGCTGTTCGAGTCGGGCGCGTATCGGGCCTTGGCGAGTTGCGCCAGTGCCCGTGTTGCATCCGATTCCGCAGTGACTGTCACGACCCGCCCGTTTGAACGCCTGCGGCCTGGCAGGCCGGTCGATCTTAGGAGGGCAGGGCGTTGCGGCTTGCCGAGCCAGTCACGTTTTGTGGCGGGCCGCTGACGCCCGGTGGCGAAGCGTGGGCTGGTTCGCAGTTTTTTCCGCGTTCGGTTAAATCTCGCGAGCGAGCCGCGCGGCAAGACCGACGTAATCGCCGGGCTTCATGGCCTTGAGGCGGGCCTTTTCGTCGCCAGGCAGCGGCAGCGAATCCACGAAGGCGTGCAGCGCTGCGGCATCGATGACGTGGCCGCGCGAAAACTGCTTGAGCAACTCGTAGCCGTTGGGCACGCCGCGGGCACGGAGCACCGTCTGCACCGGCTCGGCCAGCACTTCCCAGGCCGCATTCACGTCGGCCGCGAGCCTCGCGGGATCGGCGTCGATCTTGGCGAGTCCGCGCTCGAGAGCGCGCCACGCGATGAGCGCATGGGCGAGCGCGACACCGAGATTGCGCAGCACGGTGGAATCGGTGAGATCCCGCTGCCAGCGCGAGATCGGCAGCTTCTCGGAGAAATGCCGCAGCAGCGCATTGGCAATGCCAAGGTTGCCTTCGGCGTTCTCGAAATCGATCGGGTTCACCTTGTGAGGCATGGTCGAAGAGCCGACTTCTCCCGACTGCGCGCGCTGCTTGAGATAGCCGAGGGAGATGTATCCCCAGCAGTCGCGGCAGAAATCGATCAGCAGCGTGTCGAGTGCCGCGACGGCATCGCAGTACTCGCCGATCCAGTCGTGGGGCTCGATCTGCGTGGTGTGCGCGTTGTACTCGAGCTGCAGCGAGCTCACGAACCTGCGGCCGATCTCCGGCCAGTCCGCGGCCGGTACCGCGGCCACTTGGGCGTTGAAGTTGCCCACCGCACCATTCCATTTGCCGAGGATCGGCACATTCTTCCACCGCCGCTGCGCTCTCGCGAGCCGCGCTGCGACATTCGCCATCTCCTTGCCGAGAGTGGTGGGGCTCGCCGGCTGACCGTGCGTGCGCGCAAGCATGGGCATTTCCGCCCAGCGGCCCGCGAAGTCCCGGAGCGCAGTGGAAATGCGCTGCGTCGCCGCGAGCAGCACTTCGCGCGCCCGCAGCAGCAGCCGCGCATAGCTGAGATTGTTGATGTCTTCGGACGTGCAGCCAAAATGCACCAGCTCGAGCGTTGCCTCGCTTGCGCCGGCAGCAGCCAGCTGCTCGCGCACGTAGTACTCGACGGCCTTCACGTCGTGGTTGATGCGTGCCTCGATAGCCTTCACCGCGGCCGGTGCGCCTTCGGCAGGCTCACGGGCCATTTCCGCGGCCTTCGCGCGCACCGCAGCCGGAAGCGCCGATCCGGCGAGCGAAGGCACCGAATCGGCGAGCAGCACGAACCATTCGGCCTCGATGCGGATGCGCTCGCGGATGAGGCCTGCCTCCGAAAGCAGCTCCCGCAGGGGTTCGGTGGCGGATCGATAGCGCCCGTCCACGGGCGAAAGGGCGTCGAGGGAAGCGGAAGTCATGTTTATCGGCAAGCTCGCGATGCTACGATTCGCATCATACCTTAGCTTCACCGTGCCGCGGCGCCCGCGCCGGAGCACGCTTTTGCCGGAGTTGCACTGATGACGACATCGTTTCGAGCCGAGCGCGACAGCATGGGCGAGCTCAAGGTGCCCGCAGATGCCCTGTGGGGGGCGCAGACGCAGCGCGCGGTGCAGAACTTTCCGATCAGCGGCCTCGCGATGCCCCGCGAGTTCATCGCGGCGCTAGGCCTCGTCAAGCAGGCGGCGGCCCGCGCCAACCAGGCGCTCGGGCTTCTCGAAGCCGACGTCGCGGATGCCATCGCGGCCGCGTCGGCCGAAGTCGCCGCCGGCAAGCACGACCACCACTTTCCCATCGACGTGTTCCAGACCGGCTCGGGGACCAGCTCGAACATGAATGCCAACGAGGTCATCGCGCACCTCGCCACCCGCTCGCTCGGCAAGCCCGTCCATGCCAACGACCAGGTGAACATGGGCCAGAGCAGCAATGACGTGATCCCGACCACCATCCACGTCAGTGCCGCCATCGCTGTGCGCAAGCATCTGGTGCCGGCACTGCAGCGCGCTCGCGATGTGCTCGCGGCGAAGGAAAAGGAAGTGGGCGCCATCGTGAAGACCGGCCGCACGCATCTCATGGACGCCATGCCCGTCACGCTCGGGCAGGAGCTTTCCGGGTGGCGCACGCAGGTCGAGAACGGCATCGCCCGCCTCGCGAGCGTCGAGCCGCGCCTGCTGGCGCTCGCACAAGGCGGCACCGCCGTCGGCACCGGAATCAATGCGCATCCGCAGTTCGGGGCGCGCTTCGCCACCGAACTCGGCAAGCTCACCTCGCTGCCCTTCAGGCCGAGCCCGAATTACTTCGAGGCGATGTCGACGCAGGATGCGGCTGTCGAGCTGTCCGGCCAGCTGAAGACTCTCGCCGTCAGCCTCATGAAGGTGGCCAACGATCTGCGCTGGATGAACAGCGGCCCGCTCGCCGGCCTCGGCGAGATCGCTCTGCCCGCGCTGCAGCCCGGCAGCAGCATCATGCCTGGCAAGGTGAACCCCGTGATCCCGGAGGCGGCCACCATGGTCGCAGCCCAGGTCATCGGCAACGACACGACGATCACCGTCGCCGGACAATCGGGCAATTTCCAGCTCAACGTCATGCTTCCGGTGATCGCCCACAACCTGCTCGAGAGCATCCGGCTGCTCGGCAACGTATGGCGCGCGCTGGCGGACAACGCCATCGCCGGATTCAAGGTGAACACCGCACGGCTGGCCGAGGCGCTGGACCGCAACCCCATCCTGGTCACGGCGCTCAATCCCGTCATCGGCTATGAGCTCGGCGCAGCCATCGCGAAGAAGGCCTATGCGGAAGGGAAGCCCATTCGGGAGGTGGCCGAGAAGGAGACGAAGCTCGCCCGCGCTGAGCTGGATCGCCTGCTCGATCCCACCGAACTCACGCGGGGAGGCATCAAGGGCGGTGGTGGCGGAGGCGGGTGAAGCCGGTAATGCCGGACTGGAACGCGCACATCCGCAACTGCCTGGCGGGCACGGCGCCCAGCCGGGCGGACGACACCTTGCTGCTGCCGGGACTCACCGCGGAGCAGAGCGCGCCTTTCCGGCGCCATTTCCCGGAAAGGCCCATTCCTGCGGCGGTGCTGGTGCCTCTGATCGAAAGGCCTTCGGGGCTCACCATCCTGCTCACCCAGCGTGCCACGCAGCTCAAGAACCACGCCGGCCAGATCAGCTTCCCGGGAGGCCGTATCGAGCCGACGGACGCAGACGTCACTGCCGCCGCGCTGCGCGAAGCGCAGGAGGAGATCGGGCTCGACCCGGCGTTCGTCTCCATCATCGGCTATCTGCCGGATCACATCGTGGTCACGGGCTTCCGGGTCACGCCCGTGGTCGGCCTCGTAAGGCCGGAATTCGAGCTGCTGCTGGATTCGGAAGAGGTCGAGGATGCCTTCGAGGTGCCGATCGAGCACATCTTCGAGCCTTCCAACCGACGCTCGCGGATACGACAGCTGGGCGATGGCGCGATCGAGATGGAGCTCAGCGACATTCTCTACGGCGAACGCGTCATCTGGGGCGCCACGGCCGGCATGCTGCTCACGCTCACCCGGCTCTGCGGTCCTGGAGGCGCTCGTGACTAGCGCCATCGGAGAAGTCCCTCAGGATCTCCCTGCGCTGACGCGGGCGATACGCATCAGCGAGCAGGCCGCCGCCGTGGGATTTGACTGGACGTGCATGGCGGACATCCGCGCCAAGATCTCGGAAGAGCTCGCCGAGCTCGACGCCGCGCTTGAAGCAGCGGATCAGCGATGCTCCGCAGAGGTCATGGAGGAGTTCGGCGATCTGCTGGTCGCGCTGGTCAATCTCAGCCGGCACCTGTGCATGGACCCCGAGAGCGCGCTGCGGGCGGCAAGCGCCAAGTTCGAAGGGAGGTTCAGGCACATGGAGCAGCTTGCCGAGGAGCGCGGGCGCTCCTTGCAAAGCCTTTCGGCGAGCGAGTGGGACGAGCTCTGGAACGAGGCGAAGCGGGCTGCGCCGAAGCGTGAGGACGCGGCCGCGGGCCGGCAGGCGCCCTGAGCCACCCCTGGCGCACGGCCGATTTCACACATTCGGCATTCAGTATCGATTCATGGCCGCAACCCTATCTTGCCTCCCCAGCCGGCAACGCTGATCCGCGCAATCCCGCGCCGCAGCCGGCCGAAGGCAGACGACGATGCGCATCCAGGCGACCTTGAAGACCCAGGCGGTGACCGGGCTCGTGGCGGCAGGCCTGTTGCTCGGCTGCCAGATGGCCTTGGCCGATCCCGGCCGCTGGCAGCGTGACGACCGCGGCCGCTACCCCGGTGCCGAATACGATTACGCGCGAGTCGTCGACGTCGAGCCCATCGTCCGCAACGTGCGAATCACCACGCCGCGCCGCGAATGCTGGAACGAAACCCGTTACGAGGAAGTGCGCTACGAGGAGCGCGGACGTGAGCGGGATCGCGCCGGCCCGATGATCCTTGGTGGCCTCATCGGCGCCGCGATCGGTCATCAGTTCGGGCATGGCGATGGCCGTCGCGCTGCGACGGTGGCCGGCGCCGTCGTCGGCACTGCCATCGGCCATGACAGCGCGGCTCGCCGCGACAATGGCTACTCCTCTCGCAGTTACACCACGGAGACCCGGCCTTACGACGTCGAGCGCTGCAACGTCCGGTATGACGAAGAGTACGAGCGTCGTGTGGACGGCTATCGCGTCACGTACGAGTACAACGGCCGCACTCACACCACGCGGCTGCCGTACGACCCTGGCGAGCGCATCCGTGTGCGCGTCAATGTGCAGCCGGACGAATACTGAGCGACAGGTCACGCCAGCGCCGGCGAATGAGGAAGCGGGCAGAGGCGACTCTGCCCGCTTCGTTTTCGAAGGATGCCGATTGCGCTACGCTCGTGCTCCGACATGAAACCTCCCGCCCGCCTTCGATGGTCCCTGACGCTGCTCGCGCTGACGGCCACACTCGCCGTCGCACGGCCGCCGGACCAGGACGATCGCCGCCCGCGCGACCATCGCGAGCGCACCGAGCGCTCGGAGCGTTCCGAACGGCCGCGGGTGAGGGTCTCTCTGGATCGTGCCGTCGCCATGGCCGAACGCCGCTTCAACGCGCGGGTGGTCAGGGCGGACACGCGTGACGCAGGAGATCGCGTCGTTTACGTGCTGCGCCTCCTGAACGAGGCGGGCCGTGTGTGGACCGTTCGCGTGGACGCTTCCACTGGCGAGATGCAGTAGGTATCCCATGAGAATTCTGGTGGTCGAAGACGAGCCGGCGCTTCGCGAGGCGCTGCGTACCCAGCTAGCCGCAGCAGGCTTCACGGTGGATCTGGCAGCGGACGGCGAGGAAGGCCTGTTCGCGGGCAATGAATATCCCGTCGACGTCGCCATCGTCGATCTCGGCCTGCCCAAGATCCCGGGCCTCGACCTGATCCGCCGGCTGCGGGCCGCAGGCAGGACCTTCCCGATCCTGGTGCTCACCGCGCGCGATCGCTGGGAGGACAAGGTCGAAGGGCTGCAGGCGGGAGCGGATGACTACGTCGCGAAGCCGTTCCACTTCGAAGAGGTCCACGCGCGAGTGCAGGCGCTCATTCGCCGCGCCGGCGGCTGGGCAAAGCCGGAGCTCGTCTGCGGCCCCATCACCCTGGATACGCGCGCGCAGACGGTCACGCTGCGCGGCACGCCGGTCGAGCTCACCACCTTCGAGTACCGCATCCTCGAGCACATGATGCTGCGCGCCGGAGAAGTGATCTCGAAGACCGAGCTGACCGAGCGGCTCTACGACCAGGACTTCGAGCGCGACAGCAACGTCATCGAGGTGTTCATCGGCCGCCTGCGCCGCAAGCTCGATCCGGACGACACGCTGCAGCCGATCGAGACGCTGCGCGGTCGCGGCTACCGTTTCGCCCTGCCGCGGAGCGCCTGAGAGACCACATCGTGCACTCGCTGAGCCGCCGGCTCCTCGTCTCGATCTCTGTGCCCCTGGTGTTGTTCTTCGGGGCTACCATCGCCGTTTTCGACGCGAGCTTTCGTGACCTCTCCGAGCACTCGCTGCAGGCGTTGCTCGACGCACAGATGGTGGCGCTCATCGCTGCGGCGGAAGCGGAGCCCGACGGCGCGGTCACGGCACTGAGCCGCAACCTCGAGTCGCGACTGGACAACCCTGGCTCGGGCCTCTACGCGCAGATCCACGCCTCGGGAGGCAGATCCGTCTGGCGCTCGCAATCGACGACGGGCACGTTCGTGCAGTTCGGGCCGGATCTCGCGCCGGGTCAACGCCGGTTCGCGCGCACCGTCGTGGACGGTGTGCCGCTCGCCATCGAGAGCCGTGGCATCGCCTTCGAGGACGAGGCGCAGGGCGCGCGCAATCTCACCTTCAGCGTCGCGACGAGCCTCGAGCCGTACAACGAGCAGCTCTGGTCGTTCAGGACGCGGCTCTTCGGGTGGTTCGTCGGCCTCACCGGCCTGCTGCTCGCCACGCTCGGAGTGTTGCTGCGCTGGGTGCTGGCCCCGGTGCGCCGCCTCGAGAGCGAGATCCATGCCGTGGAGGAGGGGAGCCGCGAGACGCTGGGCGACGGCTATCCTCGCGAATTGAGTGGCGTCGCGGGGAACCTCAACACGCTGCTCCTGGCGGAGCGCAAGCGGGTGGGCCGCTATCGCGACACGCTGGGCAACCTCGCGCACAGCCTCAAAACGCCGCTGGCCGTGATCCGCACGGCGCTTTCGGCGGAGGGATATTCGTCAGCCGGCACCATCGGTGCCGAGATCGACCGCATGACCTCCATCGTCGAGCACCAGCTGAAACGAGCGGCCGGGCGGCACCACACTCGGGCAGGCGTTGTGGTGGATGTCGCACCCGTCGACCGTGAGCTGCGCGCCGCATTGCTGAAAGTGTATGCGAGCAAGGATTTCTCGATCGAGCAGTCCGTGGTGCCGGAGAAGTTCGCCAGCGATCGATGGAGCTGCTCGGCAACCTGCTGGACAACGCCTGCAAGTGGTGCCGCTCGCGCGTGCTGATTACCGTGACCGCGTCACGCCAGGGCGCTGCAGCTCGCGACGGTCTGCAGATCACGGTTGAAGACGATGGCCCGGGCATATCACAGGCGGACCGGGAGCGCGTCTTCGGCCGCGGCGTGAGGGCGGACGAGAAGACGCAAGGGCATGGCATCGGGCTCGCGATGGTCCGCGACACCGTGGAGCTTTATGGCGGCTCGTTGATCTCGGCCTGCGCCTGGGCGGCGCGAGGCTTTCCATCCGGCTGCCCGGCCGTCAGACCTTGAACTCCATGCCCTGAGCGAGCGGCAGCTCGCGACTCCAGTTGATCGTGTTCGTCTGCCGGCGCATGTAGGCCTTCCAGGCGTCCGATCCGGATTCACGCCCGCCGCCGGTCTCCTTCCACCGAAGGTTGCCGATCTCGGCTCCCGAGGTGCCGAGGTTGACGTTGGCGATGCCGCAATCGCTGCCCAGCGAGGAGAGGAAGGTTTCGCCGCCTGCAGCCGGTCGGTGAACAGCGCGGACGAGAGCCCGTGCGCGGAAGCGTTCTTGCAGCTTCGATGGCCTCGGCGAGCGAGCCCACCGGGATCACGTAGAGGATCGGCGCAAACGTCTCGGTCTGCACGATGTCCCAATCGTTCTTTGCGCGGACGATGGTCGGCTCGACGAAGTTGCCGGCGCAGTAAGCTCATACCTCCAGCCGCCGTGAAGCACCGCGCCGCCTGCGGCCCGCGCCGCCTCGACCGCGGACTTGTAGCGGGCCACCGCACCCTGATCGATCAGCGGACCCATGAGCGTGCCTTCCTCGAGAGGATCCCCGATGCGCACCTCCGGCGATACGCGTTCGTCAACCGCTTCTCGAACTCGTCGACCTTCGACGAATGGACCAGTACGCGGCGAGTCGTGGCAGCGTTGCCCCGCGGTGCCCACGGCACCGAAGACGACGGCAGGCACGGCGAGATCTACCGCGTTATTGCCCCCGAGCTCGAGCAGGCTCTTGCCCATGCGCGAGGCCACGCGCTCGCCGACCTTGCGGCCGATGGCCGTGGAGCCGGTGAACGAGACGAGCGCGACGCGCCGGTCGTCGACGTAGAACTCGTGGCGATCGGTTCCCGCGTCGATGATCTGGAACAATACCAGCTGCGACGCGAGCACACGGTTGCAGATGTGTTGCACGGGCGATGGCCGAGAGCGGCGCCTTTCGGTGACGTGGCTTCCACACCGAGGCATTGCCACCGATTGCGGAGAGAGTGGCATTCCACGCCCACACCGCCACCGGAAAGTCGAACGCCGAGATGATCCCGATGACGCCCAGCGGGTGCCACTGCTCGTACATCCGGTGCTGCAGCAACGGAGTGCATCGAGCATGCGCGACTGGCCGACGGCGAAGTCGCAGATGTCGATCATCTTCGAACTCGCCGAGGCCCTCGGCGAGGATCTTGCCGTTCTCGAGCGAGACGAGCGCGCCCAGGTCCTTCTTGCTTGCGCAACTCCTCGTTGAGCAGGCGCATGGCCTCGCCGCGCTTGGGAGCAGGGACCTTGCCCCACGCCGCAGCGGCTTCCGTGGCGGCTCTCATGACGTTCTCGTAGTCGGCGGCGGATGCGCCGCGAACACGCCCGATCACCTCACCGGTGGCGGGATTGCGGACCTCGATGAGAGCGCCCTCGCTGCTGGACGACCAGCCTTTGGATCCTGACCACGCGCCCGCGTTGTCGGCGGCGAGACCGAGGCGCCCGAGCAGCGCCTGCACATCGGCGGCTTTCATCAGGCGGCTCCCCTGAGCTTGCGCTGCTGGCCGGCCTTGCCGGATACGACGGCGTCGGACGAGATGTCCTTGGTGCCGCCCGGCGCGTAGTAGCGGCCGAAACGGTTCGCGAGGATCGCCGGCAGGCTGAACTGCTCCTGCGCGACGAAGCCCTTGAACCTCGCCGGATCGGAAAGCACGAGGTCCACCACGGCGGTGATGCCCGAGGCCGTCGTCACCTGGATGGCCGACCAGAGGCGGCCGGCGATCACCTGCGGATAGACCTTGTTCACGTAGTTCTCTTCGCGCAGCTGCCCGTCCTGGAAGCCCGTGACGGCGGCGTAGACGATGACCACGTCCTGCAGCGTCTGCGGCACGGCGTTCTCGAGGACGCGCTTGAGCGTCGCGCGATCCTGGTTGAGCTTGAGGTCGTTCATCAGCAGGCGCATGTGCTCGCAGTGGCCCGGATAGCGGATGGTCTTGTAGTTCATCGACTCCGACTTGCCGCCGTGCGTCTCGGCGAGCGAGCCGAGGCCGCCAGAGGTGTTGAACGCCTCGTAGAGCGTGCCGTCGATCTCGATCTCCTCGAGCCCTTCGAGCGGCGCCACTTCCACCTCGCGGCCATCCACCAGCGCCTGGCAGGGATTGCCGTACTCGTTGATGAGGCCGTCGGTCGACCAGGTGAGCGAGTACTTGAGCACGTTGTTGGGATGCTGGGGCAGGGCGCCCACGCGCAGCTTCACCGTGCGGATCTTGTCGAAGTGAGTGATGAGCTCGTTGGCCGCGATGCTGATGAAGCCCGGCGCCAGGCCGCATTGCGGAACGAATGCGCGGTCCGAGCCCTGCGCGATGCGGCGAACGTTGCGCGTGACTTCGACGTCTTCCGTGAGGTCGAAGTAATGGATGCCCGCGGCGCGGGCGACTTCCGCGACGCCGACGTTGCAGTAGTAGGGCAGGCCGGAGATGACCGCATCGACCGGGTTGTCCTTGATGTGCTGCGCGAGCGCCCGCGTGTCGGCGGCATCGACCTTGAAGCCACGCAGGTTCGGATTGCCGTGCGCGCCTGCGACCGATTCGGCGGCAGCGCCATCGACATCGCTGAGATTTACCTTGTAACTGCCTGATTCAGCAAGCAATCCTGAGATCAGCGCACCGATCTTGCCGGCGCCCAGTATCAATACCCGATGCATCGTGAACCTCTCAATCGGCGCGTCCGCGCCGTTATCCGTACGGCGCTCGCGGCTGCGAGCACCGTTGAACCCTGGCCGCAGGCCATGAGGAGGCGCATTCTGCATCGGCGCCCAGCCTCGCACCACCCCCTGAAGCCCTGATTTCCGTGCAAAAAACTCATCACCTCCGTGCGTGAAACTCATCAACGGGCGCTTTTCCTGTAGCATCCTGCCCCACCTATGCGATCCCCCAAGACCACTCCCTGGNACGTCGGAGTTCTTCACCCCGCTGACGATCGTCGGCAGGACGAAGTTGCCCTTGCCCTCGATCGCCGAGCCGCCGGTTTCGATCTTGCCGCCGGCCGCCTTGGCCTTCTCGATCGCGGCGAGGAAGCCGTCGACCGCGTCCTTGCTGTTGAGCGGGCCCATCAGCGTCGACGCCAGCGTCGGATCGCCGATCTTCTTCTCGACCTGCTTGTAGGCCGCGACGAGCTTGCCGACCACGTCGGCGAAGATCGACTTGTGGATGAGAACGCGGCGCGTCGTCGTGCAGCGCTGGCCGGCCGTGCCGACCGCGCCGAACACGATCGAGGGCACGGCGAGCGACAGGTCCGCCGCCTCGTCGACGATGATGGCGTTGTTGCCACCGAGCTCGAGCAGCGACTTGCCGAGGCGCGCCGCGACGCGCTCACCGACCTTGCGCCCGACGGCCGTCGAGCCCGTGAAGGAAACGAGCGCCACGCGCGGGTCGTCGACGAAGCGCATCGCGAGCTGCGTGCCCGCGTCGATGAAGAGCTGGAAGATCGGCGGCAGGCCTTCCGCGGCCACGACGGCATCGCAGATCTTCTGCACGGCGAGCGCCGTGAGCGGCGTCTTGGGCGAGGGTTTCCACACGGTCGCATTGCCGCAGATGGCGGCGAGCAGCGCGTTCCAGGCCCAGACGGCCACCGGGAAGTTGAATGCCGAGATCACGCCGACGACACCGAGCGGGTGCCATTGCTCGTACATGCGGTGCACCGGGCGCTCGGAATGCATCGTCAGGCCGTAGAGCATGCGGGACTGGCCGACCGCGAAGTCCGCGATGTCGATCATCTCCTGCACCTCGCCGAGGCCCTCGGCCCGGATCTTGCCGTTCTCGAGCGTCACGAGGGCGCCGAGGTCCTCCTTGTGCCGCCGCAGGGCCTCGCCAAACTTGCGGACGGCCTCACCGCGCTTTGGCGCAGGTACCGCGCGCCAGGCCGCAGCGGCTTCGACCGCGCGCGCCATGACTCGATCGTAGTCGGCTTGCGCCGCGCCGCGCACGCGCGCGATCTGCGCGCCGCTCGCGGGATTGCGGACCTCGATCCAGTCGCCCGCCCCCGAAGCGAGCGCCGCGGCGTCGAGGCCGAGGCGCGCGAGCAGGGCGGTGACGTCCTTGTCACCCATCGCGGTGTGCTCATTCATCGGCTGGCACTCCCGGCGCTGCGCTGGCGCCCTGCCTTGCCCGCGACCACGACTTGCGAGGACAGGTCCTTGGTGCCGCCCGGCGCGTAGTAGTGACCGAAGCGGTTGGCGAGGATTTCCGGCAGGCGGAACTGCTCCTGCGCCACGAAGCCCCGGTAGCGATTGCCGCCGCCCAGCACGAGGTCGACGACCGAGGTGATGCCCGCAGCGGTCGTGACCTGGATTGCCGACCACAGGCGCCCCGCGATGACCTGCGGGTACACCTTGTTCACGTAGTTCTCTTCGCGCAGCTCACCGTCCTGCAGCCCCGTCACCGCGGCATAGACGATCACCACGTCCTGCAACGTCTGGGGCACGGCGCTCTCGAGGATGCGCTTGAGCGTCGGCCGGTCCTGGTTCAGCTTCAGGTCGTTCATCAGCAGGCGCATCTGCTGGCAATGCCCGGGATACCGGATCGTCTTGTAGGTCATGTGCTCGCAGGACTTCCCGGAGGTCTCAGCGAGCGAGCCGAGGCCGCCGGAGGTATTGAAGGCCTCGTACGCCGTGCCGTCGATCTCGATTTCCTCGAGGCCCTCGAGCGGCGCCACCTCGATGCGGCGGCCGTCGACGATCGCCTCGCAGGGATTGCCGTACTCGTTGATCAGTCCCTCGGTGGACCAGGTGAGCGAATACTTCAGCACGTTGTTCGGATGCTGGGGCAGGGCGCCGACGCGCAGCTTCACCGAACGCAGCGAGTCGAAATGGGTGATCAATTCGCTCGCCGCGATGCTGATGAAGCCGGGCGCAAGCCCGCACTGCGGCACGAAGGCCTGCTGCGCGCCCTCGGCAATGCGCCGCACGGCGCGTGTCACTTCCACGTCTTCCGTGAGGTCGAAATAGTGCGTGCCGGCACGGCGCGCGGCCTCTGCCACGCCCGTGTTGCAGTAGAAGGGCAGGCTCGAGATCACCGCATCGACAGGATGCGCCGCGAGGTGCCGCTCGAGCGCCTTGGCGTTGCGCGCATCGACGGCGTGGGCGTCGATCGCGACGCCGTGCGCGCGTGCGACGGAGGCAGCGTGCTCGCCGTCGACATCGGCGAGGTGGACCTTGTAGCTGCCCGATTCCGCGAGCAGTCCCGAAATCAGCGAACCGATCTTGCCGGCTCCGAGCACGAGTACGCGATGCATGAAATCCACCTTTTTGGAAGGCGCGCATTCTGCCCGTCCGCCTGCCGGTCCGCCACCCCCGGGCTTTTCCATGTAGGATGAAGGGGATGCGCACGACCGATCTCACGACCTGGCACCCCGCGGGCTGGCAATCGAAGCCCGCACAGCAACAGCCCCGCTACCCCGATGCCGCCGCCCTCGAGCGGACGGTCGCCGACCTGTCCCGTTTGCCGCCGATCGTGGTGTCGTGGGAAGTGGAAGCGCTCATGGAACGGCTCGCGCAGGCGCAGCGCGGCCAGGCATTCCTGCTGCAGGGCGGGGACTGGAGGAGGCCTTCTCCGAGTGCCAGTCCGGATCCCATCGCAAAGCAGCTGAAGATCCTGTTGCAGATGAGCATGGTGCTGCTGCACGGCTTCAAGAAACCGGTGATCCGCCTGGGGCGCATGGCAGGGCAGTACGCCAAGCCGCGCTCGGCGGATACGGAAACGCGCGACGGGGTCACGCTGCCGAGCTATCGCGGCGATCTCGTCAATCGTCCGGAATTCACGCCCGAAGCGCGCGAGCCGGATCCCGAGCTGCTGCTGCGTGGCTACGAGCGCGCGGCGCTCACGCTCAATTTCGTGCGGGCGCTGGTCGCTGGTGGCTTTGCGGACCTGCATCACCCGGAGTACTGGGATCTCGGCTTCGTCAATCATTCGCCGCTGAAGGGCAGCTACCAGCGCATCGCCGGCGCCATCGCGGACGCACTGGATTTCTACGAAGGCATCAGCGGCCGTGCGGTGCACGAGACCACGCATGCCGATTTCTACGCGAGCCACGAAGGCCTGCACCTGCTCTACGAGCAGGCGCAGACGCGCTTCATCCCGCGCCAGCAGCGCTGGTACAACCTTTCCACGCACATGCCGTGGATCGGCATGCGCACGGCGCAGCTCGACGGCGCCCACGTCGAGTATTTCCGCGGCATCTCGAACCCGGTGGCCGTGAAGATCGGCAGCGCGATGGATGCGGGCTGGCTGCAAGGCCTGGTGAGCGTGCTCAACCCGCAGAACCAGCCCGGCCGCCTGACGCTCATCCATCGCTTCGGTGCGAAGGAGATCGAGAAGTCCCTGCCGCGCGCCATCGAGGCGGTGCGGCAGACGGGGCACACCGTGCTGTGGGTCTGCGATCCGATGCACGGCAACACGGAAACGAGCACCGGCGGCTACAAGACCCGCCGCTTCGACAACATCCTGCGAGAGCTGGACCTGGCCTTCCAGATCCACGCGCAGATGGGCTCGCATCTCGGCGGCGTGCACATCGAACTCACGGGCGACGACGTCACAGAGTGCACGGGCGGCGCACGTGGCCTCACCGATGCAGATCTGCAGCGTGCCTACCGATCCACCGTCGATCCGCGGCTCAACGCGGAACAGGCGCTCGAGCTCGCCATGCGCCTCGCGGCGCTGAAGTCAGGCTGACGCAAGTTGCGCGCGGGCCCGGCACGCGCGCAGCGCCAGGCCTGCAACGCTTCCGGCTCAATCCTTCTCGCCTATCTGCTTCGCCGAAGCGCGGACCAGATCGATGAATCGCTGCACCGCCGCTGAATTCCCGCCTCGGCGGCAGGCAAGGATCAGCGGTGCTTTGAGCTTCGCGCTGCTGGTGATGCGCCGATACGTCACGCCATCCATCTGCAGGCGCCGCAACGAATCGGGCACCACGGAGATGCCGAGCCCCACCGCCACCAGGTTCAGCGTCGAGACGATGCGCGGCGCTTCCTGACTGATCTTCGGGCTGAACCCCGCCTTGCGGCACGCACTGATGATCGTGTCGTACAACCCGGGCGCGCCCGGGCGCTTGTAGAGAATGAAATTCTCGCCAGCGAGCGAAGCGAGTGACAGGGGCGGCTGCTGGATCCCTTTGCGCCCCGCGAGCGGGTGCCCTGCGGGCAGCGCGATCAGCATCTCCTCCTCGAGCAGCGGCTCCACGGTGAGATCGACGAAGCCGCCCACCGGCGAGCGGATGAAAGCAGCGTCGATCGCCTCATCGTGCAATCCCTGCACGAGCGCGCTGCTGCCGCTTTCCTCTAGAGCCAGCGAGACGAGCGGCGACATCTCCCGGAAGGCGCGCACGACTCGCGGAATGAAGGAATGGAACGGCGCGGAGCTGGTGAAGCCCACCACGACGCGCCCTTGCTCGCCGCGTGCCGTGCGCTTCGTGCTGGCACAGGCGCGATCCACGTCCTCGAGCAGCGTGCGGGCACGCTCGAGGAAGGTGACGCCGGCATCCGTGAGCTCGACGCCCCGCGGCTTGCGCCGCAGCAGCTGCACGCCGAGCTCCTGCTCCAGCGCCCGGATCTGCTGGCTGAGCGGCGGCTGTTGGATGCCGAGCCGCGCGGCCGCCCGGGTGACGTGACCTTCCTCGGCCACGGCGATGAAGTAGCGCAGGTGACGTAATTCCATAATCCATATTTATCAAATATCGATTCTGAACTCAGCATATATTTTACCCGCAGCTCATTCCGGGCTAAGGTGCGCATCCGTTTGCCGAGGGTGGGAGGCACCAGCGATGGCGACTGAAGCGAAGGACGGCTCCGCGGATCTCGAGATCCTGGGAGCGATGAAGGCCGGCTACGAGACCATCCTCACTCCCGAAGCGCTGGAGTTCATCGCCGGGCTGACCCGGCGCTTCGGCCCCCGCGTCGCCGAGCTGCTCGCCGCGCGCGAGCGGCGCCAGGCCGAACTCGATGCCGGCAAGCTGCCGGACTTCCTCCCCGAGACCCGCTCCATCCGCGAATCCGAATGGCAGGTGGGCAAGATCCCCGAGGACCTCTGGGACCGCCGCGTGGAGATCACCGGCCCCACGGACCGCAAGATGATCATCAACGCGCTCAACTCCGGCGCGAAAGTGTTCATGGCGGACTGCGAGGACTCGCTCTCGCCCACCTGGGACAACGTGGTGAGCGGCCAGGTCAATCTGCGCGATGCCGTGCGGCGCACCATCGAGATGGTGAGCGATCAGGGCAAGGTGTACCGGCTCAACCGCCAGACCGCCGTGCTCATCGTGCGGCCGAGAGGCTGGCACCTCTTCGAAAAGCACGTCACGCACGCGGGGCAGCCCGTGCCCGGGGCGTTCGTCGACTTCGGCCTGTACCTGTTCCACAACGCGAAGGAAGCGCTGAAGCGCGGCACCGGGCCGTACTTCTACCTGCCGGCTCGAAGCCACCGCGAAGCGCGCCTCTGGGCCGAGGTGTTCGCGTTCTCGGAAGAGCGGCTCGCGCGCACGGCACCATCAAGTGCACCGTGCTCATCGAGACCATCCTCGCCGCGTTCGAGATGGACGAGATCCTGTGGGAGCTGCGCGACTACATCGTGGCGCTCAACTGCGGCCGCTGGGACTACATCTTCAGCTTCATCAAGAAATTCGCGCATCGTCCGGACTTCGTCCTGCCGGACCGCCAGCAGGTGACGATGACGACGCACTTCCTGCGCTCGTACTCGCTGCTCTGCATCCAGACCTGCCACCGCCGCGGCGCGTTCGCCATGGGCGGCATGGCGGCGCAGATCCCCATCAAGAACGACCCGGTCGCGAACGAGCAGGCGCTCGCCAAGGTGCGCGCCGACAAGGAGCGCGAAGCATCCGACGGCCACGACGGCACCTGGGTCGCGCATCCCGGCCTGGTGCCGGTGGCTCGCGAGGTGTTCGACCGGCTGATGCAGTCACCCAACCAGATCCACAAGCAGCGCAGGGAAGCCATCACCGCGAAGGACCTGCTCACCCTGCCGCAGGGGGAGATCACCGAAGCCGGCCTGCGCAACAACGTCAGCGTCAGCCTGCAGTACATGGCGGCCTGGCTCGACGGCAACGGCTGCGTTCCGATCAACAACCTGATGGAAGACGCCGCCACCGCCGAAATCTCGCGCGCGCAGATCTGGCAATGGATCAACCACCCGGGTGGCGTGCTGAGCGACGGCCGCCGCGTCACGCCGCAGCTCTTCCGCCAGTTCCTCGACGAGGAGCGCGAACGCCTGAAGAGCGCGCTCGGCCGCGAAGCCTACGAGGCACGATCCTTCGGCACCGCGGCGCGCGTGCTGGACGAGATCACGCTCGCCAAAGAATTCTCGACCTTCCTCACCCTGTCCGCCTACCGGCGGCTGTCCTGAAACCGAACCCACCCCTGGAGCCCGCACGATGAGCCGCACCGCACAAGACCTCGCCAAAGACTGGCAAACGAACCCCCGCTGGAAAGGCGTGCAGCGCGCTTACAAGGCGGAGGATGTCGTCCGCCTGCGCGGCACCGTGCACGTGGAGCACAGCATCGCGCGCCTCGGAGCCGAGAAACTCTGGCGCTACGTGAACGAGAAGCCGTTCGTCAACGCGCTGGGCGCGCTCACCGGCAATCAGGCCATGCAGCAGGTGAAGGCTGGGCTCGACGCCATCTACCTCTCGGGCTGGCAGGTGGCGGGTGACGCCAACCTCTCCGGGCAGATGTATCCCGACCAGTCGCTGTACCCTGCGGACTCCGTGCCGGCGGTCGTCAAGCGCATCAACAACACGCTCAAGCGTGCGGATGAGCTGTATCACGCCGAGGGCAACGACTCGGTCGACTGGTTCAAGCCCATCGTCGCGGATGCCGAGGCCGGTTTCGGCGGCGTGCTGAACGCCTTCGAGCTGATGAAGCAGATGATCGAGGCCGGCGCGGCCGGCGTGCACTTCGAGGACCAGCTGTCCTCCGCGAAGAAGTGCGGCCACATGGGCGGCAAGGTGCTGGTGCCGACGCAGGAGGCGATCAACAAGCTGGTCGCCGCGCGCCTCGCGGCGGACGTGTGCGACGTGCCGACCGTGCTCGTCGCCCGCACCGATGCGGAATCCGCCAACCTGCTCACCTCCGATGTCGACGAGCGCGACCTGCCGTTCATCGCCTCGAAGGAGCGCACCTCGGAAGGCTTCTTCCGCGTGAAGCAGGGGCTGGACGCCGCCGTGGCGCGCGGGCTCGCCTATGCGCCGTATTGCGACATGATCTGGTGCGAGACCGGGCACCCGGATCTCGAGGAGGCGAAGTATTTCGCCGAAGGCGTGCACAGGAAGTTCCCCGGCAAGCTGCTCGCCTACAACTGCTCGCCCTCGTTCAACTGGAAGAAGAAGCTCGACGACGCCACCATCGCGAAGTTCCAGCGCGAACTCGGCGCGATGGGCTACAAGTTCCAGTTCATCACGCTCGCGGGCTTCCATGCCCTCAATTACTCCATGTTCCAGCTCGCGAAGGGCTACCGCGAAAGCCAGATGACCGCCTATGTGAAGCTGCAGCAGGAGGAGTTCGGCGCCGAGCCGCTCGGCTATACGGCGACCAAGCACCAGCGCGAAGTGGGCGCGGGCTACTTCGACGAGGTGACACAGGCGGTCACCGGCGGACAGTCGTCGGTCACGGCGATGACGGGCTCCACCGAAGAGCAGCAGTTCAAGAGCGCCTGAGCCCTTGATCAATCGCAGCCTCGGGCGCCCGGCTCCGCTCCGGGACGCCCGGGGCCGGGATGGATTCGCCGTTCGCGGATCGCCGGGCATCGGGGCCTGCTGATAAAATTCCCCGATGCAATACGATCACATCAAGCTGCCCGCATCCGGCAAGCACATCGCCATCAATCCCGACGCCACGATCGAAGTCCCCGACCACCCGTACATCGCCTACATCGAAGGAGACGGCATAGGCATCGATGTCACGCCCGCGATGCTGAAGGTCGTCGATGCCGCCGTGGCACGGGCGTACGGCGGCAAGCGCCGCATCGCCTGGGTGGAGATCTTCGCGGGCGAGAAGGCCAACCGGCTCTACGGCCAGTGGTTCCCGGACGAAACGCTGCATGCGCTGCGCGCATTCGTCGTGTCGATCAAGGGGCCGCTCGCGACGCCGATCGGCGGCGGCATCCGCTCGCTGAACGTGGCCATGCGCCAGAATCTCGACCTCTACGCTTGCGTGCGCCCGATCCGGTATTTCCCGGGCGTTGCGAGCCCGATGCAGGACGCGAGCCTCACCGACATGGTGGTGTTCCGCGAGAACACCGAGGACATCTACGCCGGCATCGAGTACCCGACCGGTTCGCAGGAAGTGCAGAAGCTGATCCACTTCCTGCAGGCCGAGCTGCACGCAACCGGCATCCGCTTCCCGGCGAGCTCCGGCATCGGCATCAAGCCGGTGTCGAAGGAGGGCAGCCAGCGCCTGGTCAGGAAGGCGATCCAGTACGCCGTCGAGAACGACCGTGTATCGGTGACGCTCGTCCACAAGGGCAACATCATGAAGTTCACCGAGGGCGCCTTCCGCAACTGGGGCTACCAGCTCGCGAAGGACGAATTCGGCGCCACCGAGATCGGCGGCGGGCCCTGGATGAGCTTCCGCAACCCCGTTACCGGCAAGGACATCGTGGTGAAGGACGTGATCGCCGACAACTTCCTGCAACAGGTGCTGCTGCGCCCGGAAGAGTACGACGTGATCGCCACGCTCAACCTCAACGGCGATTACATCTCCGACGCGCTCGCCGCCCAGGTCGGCGGCATCGGCATAGCGCCGGGCGGCAACATCGGCGATGGGCTCGCCGTGTTCGAGGCGACCCACGGCACCGCGCCGGGCTTCGCCGGCAAGGATCGCGTGAACCCCGGTTCACTGATCCTGTCGGCGGAGATGATGCTGCGCTACCTCAAGTGGACCGAGGCCGCGGACCTCATCCACAAGGGCGTCGCCAACACGATCGCCGCCAAGGAACTCACCTACGACCTCGCGCGGCTGCGCGAGGCGATCCGCGCGCCGAAGCGCGACCTCGCGGCGCGCCGCAATGTCGAGGAGGACATGCAGCGGCTGATTCCCGGCGCGACGCTGATGAGCTGCTCGGGTTTCGCGGAGGCCATCGTACGCCACATGGCCGATTGAGGCGGCGGCGCCCGTGACCGCCTGTGGCTTGTCCGCGTTCGATGCCGAGTGCAGGCGTTGTGCGCGACTCGTGGAGTTCCGCGAGGCGTCGCGCCGCGGGCATCCCGGTTACCACGGCGCGCCGGTGCCGGCCTTCGGGGCTGAGGACCCGCAGCTGCTGATCGTCGGCCTCGCGCCGGGCATGCACGGTGCGAACCGCACGGGCCGGCCGTTCACCGGCGACTACGCCGGGATCCTGCTCTACGAAACCCTGCACGCGCTCGGGCTCGCCTCGCAGCCGGCCTCGGTCGCGGCCGACGATGCGCTCAAGCTGCACGGCGTGCGCATCACCAACGCCGTCAAGTGCGTTCCGCCGGGGAACAAGCCGACGCCAGCCGAGGCGCGTGAGTGTCTCGGCTTCCTGCGCAGCGAAATCGCCGGGCTGCGCCACACAAGGGTGCTATTCGCGCTCGGGCGCATCGCGCACGACGCCGTGCTCGGGGCGCTCGACCTGCGCCGCCCGAGCCTCCCCTTCGCGCATGGCGCCGAACATGCGCTACCGGACGGGAGGATACTGGTCGACTCCTATCACTGCAGCCGCTACAACACGCAGACACGGCGCCTGACAGCGGTCATGTTCCGCACAGTGCTCGGCCGCGCCGCCGGCCTCGCCGGCCTCGGTGCGCCGCGGCCATGAGCGGGCCGTTCGACGCCAGGGCCTTCGTGGCGAACCTGCCGCGGCGGCCCGGCGTCTACCGCATGTACGGTGCGGACGACTCGATCCTCTACGTCGGCAAGGCGCAGCGCCTGCGCGACAGGGTGGGCAGTTACTTCAGCCCGCGCAACCTCGCGCCGAAAGTGGCTGCGCTCGTCGCCCAGATCGCACGCGTCGAGGTGACGGTCACGAACTCCGAGACCGAGGCGCTGCTGCTCGAGTACAACCTGATCAAGGAACACCGGCCGCGCTACAACATCCTGCTGCGCGACGACAAGAGTTTTCCCTATATCCTGCTGCGCACCAGCCACGACTTCCCGCGCTTCCTGTCCTACCGCGGCCCGCGACACCGCGACGGGCGCTACTTCGGCCCGTTCCCGAACGCCTCATCCGTCAACGAGATGCTGGCACAGATCCAGAAGCTGTTCCGGATCCGCAATTGTCGCGACAGTTTCTTCGCCAACCGCAGCCGGCCCTGCCTGCAATACCAGATCGGCCGTTGCACGGCGCCGTGCGTCGGGCTCATATCAC
>JBGAIL010000257.1:0-5803 GCA_044225565.1 Steroidobacteraceae bacterium
ATCGCCTCGCGCGGGGCGCAGCTGCCGAACACCGCCCGGCTCGAAGAGCTCGCCGGACCGGTGCTGGATGCGAGGATCGATGCCCATCCGTACGTGACCTGGGCCAATACCACCGTCGAGCGCCGGCACGACCTGCTGACCGTCATTGCGGCGAAAAAGTAATCGTCCGTCGGGCGGACGCGGCTGCGCCTTTGTGGTAGGCTGCGCTCCCGTCAGTTCCTGACGGAATTCCTCCGCGATGTCCCGATTCGTCTTCGTTACCGGCGGCGTGGTCTCTTCTTTGGGGAAGGGCATCGCGTCGGCCTCGCTGGGCGCCATCCTCGAGGCCCGTGGCCTCAAGGTGTCCATGGTCAAGCTCGATCCCTACATCAACGTGGATCCGGGCACCATGAGCCCCTTCCAGCACGGTGAGGTCTTCGTCACGCAGGACGGCACGGAGACGGACCTCGACCTCGGCCACTACGAGCGCTTCGTGCGCACCACCACTGGCCGCCACAGCAACTTCACCACCGGCCGCATCTACGAGCGCGTCATCGCCAAGGAGCGGCGAGGGGACTACCTGGGCGCCACCGTGCAGGTGATCCCGCACATCACGGACGAGATCAAGCGCAGCATCAAGCTCGGCGCGGCGGACGCGGACATCTGCATGGTCGAGATCGGCGGCACGGTCGGCGACATCGAGTCCCTGCCGTTCCTCGAGGCCATCCGCCAGCTCGGCGTCGAGCTCGGGCGCAACAACTGCCTCTACATGCACCTCACCCTGGTGCCCGTGGTCGGCGGCTCGGGTGAGATCAAGACCAAGCCCACCCAGCATTCGGTGAAGGAGCTGCGCGGCATCGGCATCCAGCCGGACGTGCTGCTGTGCCGCTGCAAGAACGCGCTGCCCGACGAGCAGCGCCGCAAGATCGCGCTCTTCACCAACGTGGAGGAGCGCGCCGTCATCTCCGCGGTGGACGCGGACGACATCTACAAGATCCCGATGCTGCTGCACGAGCAGGGGCTCGACGACATCGTGGTGGAGAAGCTCCACCTCACCGCGCATCACAGCGACCTGCCCGAATGGCGCCAGGTGGTGAGCGCCAAGGCGAATCCGGACGGCCAGGTGGACATCGCCATGGTCGGCAAGTACGTGCAGATCCGGGATTCCTACATCTCGTTGAACGAGGCGCTGATCCACGGCGGGCTCAAGTCCCGCACGCGGGTGAACATCCACTACATCGAGTCCACCGACATCGAGCAGCACGGCACGCGCATGCTCGAGGGGATGGACGCGATCCTGGTGCCCGGCGGCTTCGGCGAGCGTGGCATCGAAGGCAAGATCCAGGCAGTGCGCTACGCGCGCGAGAATCGCGTTCCCTACCTCGGCATCTGCCTCGGCATGCAGATCGCCGTCATCGAGCATGCCCGCCACGTGCTCGGCCTGCAGGATGCGAACAGCACCGAGTTCAACCGTGCCACCACCAATCCGGTCATCGCGCTCATCACCGAATGGCAGGACGAGGCCCGCGGCGCACAGCAGCGCGACGAGCGCGCCGGCAAGGGCGGCACCATGCGCCTCGGCGCGCAGGAGATCGTGCTGGGTGCCGGCACCCTGGCGCGCGACATCTACGGGAAGGATTCCATCTTCGAGCGCCACCGCCATCGCTTCGAGTTCAACAACAACTACCTCGAGCGGTTCCGCCAGGTGGGCCTGAGGTTCTCCGGTTTCTCGCGGGACAATCTCGTCGAGATCGTCGAGCTGCCGAACCACCCCTGGTTCGTCGCCACGCAGTTCCACCCCGAATTCACCTCTACGCCGCGCGACGGCCATCCGCTGTTCACCGGGTTCGTGCGCGCGGCCCGCGCGCAGCGCGCCTCGCAGCTGCCCGCCGCGGCAGGGGCATGAAGCTCGCCGGCCACGAAGTCGGCATCGACCGGCCGTTCTTCCTCATCGCCGGGCCTTGCGTCGTCGAGAGCGCCGCGCTCACCGAGGAGATCGCGGGCCGGCTGAAGGAGATCACCGGGCGGCTCGGCGTGCCGTTCATCTTCAAGGCCTCGTATGACAAGGCCAACCGCTCTTCGCGGGCGAGCTACCGCGGGCCCGGCATCGAGGCCGGCCTCAAGGTGCTCGACGACGTTCGTCGCAAGCTCGGCGTTCCCGTGCTCACCGACGTGCACGAGGACACTCCGCTCGCCGAAGTGGCATCGGTGGTGGATGTGCTGCAGACGCCGGCGTTCCTCTGCCGGCAGACTAATTTCATCGTCAACACGGCCTCGCAGGGCAAGCCGGTCAACATCAAGAAGGGCCAGTTCCTCTCGCCGTGGGAGATGAAGAACGTCGTCGACAAGGCGCGCTCCACCGGCAACGAAGGCATCATGGTCTGCGAGCGCGGCTTCTCCTTCGGCTACAACAACCTGGTGTCGGACATGCGCTCGCTCGCCGTGATGCGCAATACAGGTTGCCCCGTGGTGTTCGATGCCACGCACTCCGTGCAGCTGCCGGGCGGGCAGGGCTCTGCCTCGGGCGGCCAGCGCGAGTTCATACCCGTGCTGGCCCGTTCCGCCGTGGCGGCAGGGCGTGGCAACCTGTTCATGAAACCCCATCCAGCCCGAGAAGGCGCTTCCCGGACGGCCCGAATGCGTGGCCGCTGGCGCGCATGGAGCCGCTGCTCGCCACGCTCAGGGAGCTGGACGCCAGCGTCAAATCGAGACCGTTCGAGGAATCGACAAGTCCGTATCGTCGAAGATGTACAGATCATCGATTCGCGCGGCACGAAGCCGATGTCGTGCTGGACACCGGCGTGCGCGGACGCGCCGCCGTGCCGTCCGGCGCTTCCACGGGCACGCGTGAAGCCGTGGAGCTGCGCGACGGTGACAAGAAACGCTATCTCGGCAAAGGCGTGCTGAAGGCGGTCGAGCACGTGAACACCGTGCTGCGGGAGGCTCTCATCGGGCGCGACCCGCGCGACCAGGGCGGCATCGACCGCCGGATGATCGAGCTCGACGGCACGGACACCAAGGGTCGGCTGGGCGCCAATGCGCTGCTCGCCATCTCGCTCGCCGTGGCGCAGGCCGCCGCACAGGACTCGAAGCAGGGCCTGTACCGCTATCTCGGCGCCCATCTGTGCAACGGGCGCGAGCCGGTGATGCCCGTGCCGATGATGAACATCATCAACGGCGGGGCGCATGCGGACAACAGTCTCGACATCCAGGAGTTCATGATCCTGCCGGTCGGGGCACCGAGCTTCTCCGAGGCATTGCGCTGCGGCGCGGAGATCTTCCACGCGCTCAAGAAGCTGCTGCACGATCGCAAGCTCGCGACGGCGGTGGGCGACGAGGGCGGCTTCGCGCCCAATCTCGAGTCCAATGCGGCCGCGCTGGAAGTGATCCTGCAGGCCGTCGACAAGGCCGGCTACCATGCGGGCAAGGATGTGTACCTCGGCCTCGACGTGGCGAGCTCCGAGTTCTTCAAGGACGGGCGCTACGACCTCGAGCGCGAGGGGCGCAAGTTCACTTCCGCGGAGTTCGTGAAGTATCTCGCTGACCTCGTCGCGCGCTATCCCATCATCACCATCGAGGACGGGATGAGCGAGGGGGACTGGGACGGCTGGGCGCTGCTCACCAGAGAGCTGGGCGGCAAGGTGCAGCTGGTGGGCGACGACCTGTTCGTGACCAACACGAAGATCCTGAAGGAGGGCATCGACAGGCACATCGCGAATGCCATCCTCATCAAGGTGAACCAGATCGGCACGCTCACCGAGACGCTCGAGGCCATCGAGCTCGCCGGACCGGTCGAAGTACGCCTCGGTGGTGTCGCACCGCTCGGGCGAGACGGAGGACAACACCATCGCGGACATCGCGGTGGCGAGCGCCGCGACGCAGATCAAGACAGGGTCGCTGTCAAGGTCGGATCGGATGGGCAATACAACCAGCTGCTTCCGTAGATTCCGATCTTCATCTTCGACGGGTCCACTTCGTCGTCGTATCGGCTTGGCGTGATTCACGGAGGGGCCGGAGGGGATGTGAAAATGCATGGACGCATTTTCACAAGGCTGCCCGGGGTGGCTCTTACGGCCGGTCCCCTCCGGCCCCTCCGCGAGTCGCGCCAAGCTGACGCAGGCGTATGAGCCCCTCCTGGAAGTGCAGAGAAGGCCCATGAGTCCGTTTCCGGGAGATGCCTAGAAGCGGCGCCTCTGATAGTCTCCACCCCCCATGAAGTGGCTCGCCGCCGCGCTCCTGGTCATCGTCGTGCTGCTCCAGTACCGCCTGTGGATGTCGGCGGACGGCGTGCGCGAAGTCTCCCGCCTCGAATCGGCCGTGCAGAAGCAGAAGGCGGAAAACCTCCAGCTCTCCGAGCGCAACCGCCAGCTCGCCGCCGAAGTGCGCGACCTCAAGAGCGGCGTCACGGCGCTCGAAGAGCGCGCGCGCAGCGAGCTCGGCATGATCGCGAGCAACGAGACTTTCTATCAGGTGGTCCCGCCCCGGACCGAGTCGGGCAGTGGCGCTGCGCGCGATGAAACGCGTACCCGTACCGCCGCCGCGACGCCTGCCCGCTGAGCCCCCGCCATGCGCTACTGGCTCGTGATGCCCGCTGCCGGAACGGGCCAGCGATTCGGCGACAAGACTCCGAAACAGTATGCGCCGCTCGCCCAGCGCACCGTCATCGAATGGGCGCTCGCTCCCTTCACCGGCGATACGCGCTGTGCCGGCATCGCCGTCGCGCTGGCCCCGGACGATCGATGGTGGCCGCGCATCGCCGAGCGTCTGCCGCCGGTCACCGCCGTGCAGGGCGGCGCGGAACGCAGCCAATCGGTGCGCAATGCGCTTGCGGCGCTCAGCCGTCGCGCCGCTGAAGACGACTGGGTGCTGGTGCACGATGCGGCCCGGCCGTGCCTCATCCGCCAGGATCTCGACCGCCTGATCACCGGGATCTCGCAAAGCCCCACCGGCGGGCTCCTGGCGGCGCCCGTCACCGAAACGCTCAAGCGCTCGGACGCCGCGAAGCTGGTCGCCGAGACGGTGGAACGTTCCAGCCTGTGGCGTGCGCAAACTCCACAGATGTTCCGTTATGGTCGCCTCTGCACGGCTCTGGACACTGCGCTCGCCGCACGCCGCTTCCCGACCGACGAGGCGCAGGCGCTCGAATGGGTCGGCGATCAGCCACGGCTGATCGAAGGCTCGCCCGGCAATCTGAAGGTCACCCGTCCCGAAGATCTGCTGATGGCCGCCGCACTACTGCAAGCACGAGGTGACAAGGCGTGAGGATCGGCTCGGGCTTCGATGTGCACGCTTTCGGGCCCGGCTCGCACGTGATGCTCGCAGGTGTGCGCGTTCCGCACGATCGTGGCGTCATCGCCCACTCGGACGGCGACGTCGTGCTGCACGCGCTCTGCGATGCCCTGCTCGGTGCCGCGGGCCTCGGCGACATCGGCCAGCATTTCTCGGATCGCGATCCCCGCTGGAAAGCTGCGGACAGCAGGATGTTCGTGCGCGCGGTGCTCGAGATGCTCTCGGCACGCAATCTCAAGGTGGTCAACGCCGACGTGACGGTGCTTGCCGAAGCTCCGAAGCTTGCGCCGCACCGCGAAGCCATGCAGGCGTCCCTGGCCGCGCTCCTCGGCACGTCGGCCGTCAACGTGAAGGCGACGACCACCGAGAGGCTGGGCTTCATCGGTCGCGGTGAAGGGATCGCCGCTCAGGCGGTGGTGCTGCTCAGCAATACGTAAAGTGCGCCCGTTCCGCCGTCCACCTGGCGCGCGGAGACGAAGGCGACCACGGCACCGGTCCGGCGCAGCACGGAATTGGCTGCGTTCTTCACTACGGG
>JBGAIL010000011.1:0-48826 GCA_044225565.1 Steroidobacteraceae bacterium
GACGCCCAGGCGCGCCAGCACCTTCTGCAGGCGCTCCGGCGCACCCGCCGCTTCAGGGGTCGAAGTCGCGCGGCGCGGCGACGAGCTCGCTCGAGCTTTGCGGCGCGGTCGAAAGCTCTTCTTCTTCGGAGGCGTCTTCGGAGGTGTCATCGTCCGCGCTCGTGGAATCGGGTTCCGGGGCCGCGTCCTCGGCGGAAGCGGCGTTGCTCGCCTCGACGGCGGTCGGTGTGCCGGCGAGATCGAGCTGCAGGTTGAAATCGCCCATGGCCTGCAGCTCCGCGAGCGGCGGCAGGTCCTCGATGCTCTTCAGGCCGAAGTAGTCCAGGAACTCGCGCGTGGTGCCCAGCAGCTCCGGACGGCCCGGCACGTCGCGCGTGCCGACGACCCGCACCCAATTCCGCTCCTGCATCGCCTTGATGATCTGCGGATTCACGGCGACGCCACGCACGGATTCTATCTCGGCGCGCGTGATGGGCTGCCGATACGCGATGAGCGCGAGCGTCTCGAGCATGGCGCGCGAATAGCGCGGCGGGCGCTCCGGCCACAGCCGGCCGATCTCCGCAGCCACTTCGCGCCGCACCTGGATGCGGAAGCCGTTGCCGGTCTCCTTCACCTCGATGCCACGACCCTCGTAGTCGGCCTCGAGCTGCTTGAGCCCTTCGCGCAGCGACGCGTTGTCGGGGCGCATGGACTCGTCGAAAAGCTGCGCGAGCTCCGAGAGCTGCAGCGGCCTGCCCGCCGCGAGCATCGCCGCCTCGATAACGTTCCGGATGTAGGTATCGCTCATGACTCACCCTCGGTCGTCGACGGCTCATCCGCATATGGAGCTTCGGACGCCGTCTCGCCCGTGCCCTCTTCTGCCGCGTACGGACCTTCCCCGGCACCGGCCTGCTCCGTATCCATCTCCGCCGAGTTGTCCGCGACGAGGCGCAAATTACGCCCTGGCGTGGCGGCACGCACGTGCAGCGGCGCGAAAGGCTCGGCCTGCACGATATCGATGAGCCCCTCGCGCATCAGCTCGAGTATGGCCACGAACGTCACGGTGACGCCCATGCGGCCTTCCTCGGGCCGGAACAGCTTGGGGAACTCCACGAAGCTCGTGTGCTCGAGCGTGGCGAGGATGTTCGTCATGCGCTCGCGCACCGAAAGCCGCTCGCGCTTGATGTGATGGTGCGCGAACATCTCGGCGCGAGCCACCACGTCCTTGAACGCGACCAGCATCTCCTGCAGCGTGATCTGGGGCAGCAGGCGCACCACCTTGCGGTTGCTCGCCTCGGCGCTGGCCGTCCACGTATCGCGCTCCAGGCGCGGCAGGGCATCTATGCCCTCGGCGGCCTTCTTGAAGCGCTCGTATTCCTGCAGCCGGCGCACGAGCTCGGCGCGCGGGTCTTCCTCGACGCCGTCACCATCCACCTTCGGCCGCGGCAGCAGCATGCGGGACTTGATCTCCGCCAGCGTGGCGGCCATCACCATGTACTCGCCCGCGAGCGCGAGCTGCAACTCCTGCATCATCTCGATGTACTGCATGTACTGCCGCGTGATCTCCGCGAGCGGCACATCGAGGATGTTCAGATTCTGCCGGCGGATGAGGTACAGCAGCAGGTCGAGCGGGCCTTCGAAGGCCTCGAGGAACACTTCGAGCGCCTGCGGCGGGATGTAGAGATCCTTCGGCAGCGCAGTGACGGGCTCGCCGTTGACTACGGCGAAAGGCATCTCCTGCTGCTCGGGCGACAGCGCGGCCTGCTGCGGCTGCGGCTGCGCGGAAGGCACGAGCTTCAGGTCCGGCTTCATGGCTCAATCCTCCCGCAGGTGCATGGCGCGGCGCACGTCGTCCAGCGTTTCGCGCGCTGCCTCGCGCGCCTTCTCCGCGCCTTCGGCGAGGATATTACGCACCAGCTCGGGACTGTCTTCAAATTCCTGGGCGCGCTTGCGCATGCCGGAGATCTCCTCGACCACCTTGTCGATGACGCGCTTCTTGCAGTCGAGGCAGCCTATGGCGGCCGTGCGGCAGCCCTGGTTCACCCATTCGCGGGTGGGCTCGTCGGAGTAGATCTTGTGCAGGTCCCACACCGGGCAGAGCTCCGGGTTGCCCGGGTCGGTGCGCAGCTTGCGGGCCGGGTCGGTCTGCATCTTGCGCAGCTTGTCGACGACGACGTCCGGGTCTTCGCGCAGCCCGATGGTGTTGCCATAGGACTTGGACATCTTGCGGCCGTCCACGCCCGGCACTTTCGGTGTGGCGGTGAGGAGTGCCTGCGGTTCCTGCAGGATCGTGAGCCCGCCGCCCTCGAGGTAGCCGAGCAGCCGCTCGCGGTCGGCGACGGTGATGCGGTTGTTGCCCTGCACCAGCGCCTGCGCGCGCTCGAGCGCGGCGGTGTCGCCCGTTTCCTGGAACTTGCGCCGCAGCTGCTTGTAGGTGGAGCTGTTGCGGCCCCCGAGGCTCTTCACGGCCTTCTCGGCCTTGGCCTCGAAGTCCGGCTCCCGGCCGTAGAGGTGATTGAAGCGCCGTGCGATCTCGCGCGTGATCTCGAGGTGCGAGACCTGGTCTTCGCCGACCGGCACGTAGAGCGGCCGGTAGAGCACGATGTCCGCGCTTTGCAGCAGCGGGTAGCCGAGGAAGCCGTAGGTGTTGAGGTCCTTCTCCTTCAGCTGCTCCTGCTGATCCTTGTAGCTCGGCACGCGTTCCAGCCAGCCGAGCGGGGTGATCATGGACAGGAGCAGGTGCAGCTCGGCGTGCTCCGGCACGTGCGACTGGATGAACAGCGTCGCCACGCCGGGGTTCAGCCCAGCGGCCAGGTAGTCGATCATGACCTGGCGGATGTTCTCCTGGAGCTGCGAGGTGTCCTCGTAGCCCGTGGTCAGCGCGTGCCAGTCCGCGACGAAGAAGTAGCATTCGTACTGGTACTGCAGCTCGACCCAGTTGCGCAGGGCGCCATGGTAGTTGCCGAGGTGCAGGGGGCCGGTCGGCCGCATCCCTGACAGCACTCGCCGGGTTTGGGGGTTTGCACTCACGGGGCGCGAGTATAGCGGTATCATCGCGGCAACAGATGCAGTCCCTACTCGAACTGGCGCCGCTCGTGGCGTTCTTCGTCGCCTACAAGATGGCCGGCCTTTACACCGCCACGGCGGTGCTCATGGGCGCCATGGTGCTTCTGCTCGCCGTGGATTACCTGCGCACGCGCCGCATCCCGCCGATGCACGGCCTGAGCGCGCTGCTGGTGCTGCTCTTCGGCGCGGCCACCCTCCTTTTCCACGACGAACGCTTCATCAAGTGGAAGCCCACCGTGTTCTACTGGATGCTGTCCTTCGCCTTCGCGGCCAGCACATGGATCGGCGACCGCACGCTCGTGCAGCGGCTGCTCGGTGCCGTGCTCGGGGAGCACGCGAGCATCGGCGCAGCCCAGTGGCGCCGCATCAACTGGCTGTGGGTGGCGATTTTCGCCGCGTTAGGCGTGCTGAACCTCGTGGTTGCCGCCCATTTCAGCACCGGCACGTGGATGGGCTTCAAGGTCTTCGGATTGACAGCCGTTCCTCGCGTCTGGCATGATTTTCTGGCTCGCGCGTCGCGGCAAAGTATTGCAGCCATGAGTGTCGCTTCCGAGCGCATTTCGCGCATTCGCCGGCGCTGGAGTACGCTTCGCGCCTTCCTTCGAGACTCGACGACAGCGCCGCGGCGCGGGGCATGCAGGTGCGCGCTGGCGGCCAATGGGTTACGCTGGTCGCTGATGAATTCGGGTCGATCGCGCATCGAACGTCACATGGCGTAGCGGTGTCGCAGCCCGCGGGGGAGCGACATCCACGCCCTCAACATCACCGCGTGCGCACCTGAAGAACTTGCTTGAAATTAAACCTCTAACTTACTGAGATATAAGCATGAATTACTCGACAGATGCTGCTCGTCGCGCCGCCTGCTCGCCCTCGCGGCAGGTGCAAGCCCAAGGGGGCGAGGTCGCGAGCGGCACGGCGGCGGAGCCACTGTCGCCACGGTGAACGGCGATGCCATCGGCACGAGCTTCTTCGACGTCTACACGAAGACCGTCGCCGGGAAAGCCGCAGCCGACCTGCCCGCGGACCAGCGCGAACGTGCGCTCGATAACCTGGTGCGCGCCGAGCTCATCGCGCAGCAGGCCGAGAAGGATGGCCTCACGAAGGATCCCCAGACGGCCGGCCTCCTCGAGCTGGCGCGCCTCAACGTGCTGCAGCAGGCGGTGTCGGAGCGTTACCTGAAGGACAAGAAGCCCACCGAGCAGGAGCTGCGCGCGGAGTACGAGACGCAGGTGGCCTCCCTGCCCCGCCTCGAGTACCACGCGCGGCACATCCTGGTGGCCACCGAGCAGTTCGCCGAGAGTCTGGAGAAACAACTCGAGAAGGGCGCCGACTTCGCCGCGCTCGCCAAGCGCGAAACGATGGACGAAGGCTCCAAGGCTTCCGGGGGAGACCTGGGCTGGTTCACGCCGGACCGCATGGTGAAGCCTTTCGCCGATGCGGTGGTGGCGCTCAAGCCGGGCCAGTACACGCGCACGCCGGTGAAGACGCAGTACGGCTGGCACGTGATCAAGCTCGAAGAGACGCGCGACGTGGCGGCACCGGCGTTCGACCAGGTGAAGCAGCGGCTGGAGCAGATGGTGCTGGCCAAGAAGTTCAAGAACTATACCGATGAGCTGTTGAAGACGGCGAAGGTGGAGAAGAAGGAGGCGGCGGCAGCGGCGCCTGCCACACCCGACGCCAAGAAGGACGAGGCGAAAGCCAACTGAGCTACGGATCGTGAGGTGAGGGGAAGCGCGGCGACCCTCACGGCCGAGGGAGGCAAGAGCAGTCCCTCGCGGCCTGAAAATGCATCCATGCATTTTCACATGCGCGTGAGGATCACCGCGCCGCGACCGGCGACACCACCGAAGATCGCCGGGTCGACGTCGATCCTGGTAGAACTGGCCGTACACCGAAATACATGCCGCCGGCTTCCCGGGAGTGTGTGTGGCGGAGGGTCGAGGCCAGGTCTTGGCACGTGAAAAGGCATGGATGCCTTTTCACGAGGCTGCCAGGGATGGCTCTTACGGCCGGTCCTCCCTGGCCTCGACCCTCCGCCTTGCGTGAGCGCCAAAAATCCGATCCCCGGCTTGAGAGCTCAAGGAACGCATCCTCCCGTCCACAACGGCAACCCCCAGCCCGGCAGCCTTCTTGAGCTTGGAACCGGCTTCAGCCCCGGCCACCACGAGATCCGTCTTCTTCGAGACGCTGCCGCTCACCTTCGCCCCGAGGCGCTCCGCGAGCACCTTGGCCTCCTCGCGCGTCATCTTCACCAGCGTGCCGGTGAATACGATGGTCTTGCCGGCGATTGGCGAATCGAGTGAGGGGCGCTCGGCATCGAGGATGCGCACCTCCCGAGTCAGGCGCTCCACGAGCTCGCGGTTGTGGTCCTCGCCGAAGAATGCGGCGACGGCATCGATGACCGTCTCCCCGATCTGATCCAGCGCATCCATTTCCTGGCGTGCCTCCTCGCGCTTCTGCTCGTCGTTGTCGCTGGCGACTGCGAGGCCTGCGTCGTGGAATGCCTTCCACGTGCCATAGCCCCGCGCCAGTGCCTTCGCCGTCGTCTCCCCGACTTGCCGGATGCCCAGCGCATAGATGAAGCGCTCGAGCGAGATTTCCCGCCGCGCCTCGATGGCCGCGAAGAGCTTGCGCACGGAGACCTCGCCGTAGCCCTCCTGCTCCTCGAGCTTCTCCTTGCCATCCGGCGTGCGCAGCTCTCCTTTCTCGTTCCGCCGCTGCAGCGTGAAGAGGTCCGCGGGGCCCTGGACCCAACCCTGCTCCACGAAGAGGTTGATCTGCTTCTCGCCGAGGCCCTCGATGTCGAACGCGAGCCGCGAGACGAAATGCCGCAGGTGCTCCGTCTTCTGGAACGGGCAGGCGAGCGCGCCCGTGCATCGCGCGATGGCGCCCTCTTCGCCGGCGGCTGTCAAGTCACGCACCACGTCCGTCTTCAACGGGCAAGGGCATTTCTTCGGGAAACGATAAGGCTGCGCGCCCTTCGGGCGCTGCTCCGGCAGCACGCCGAGCACCTGGGGAATCACATCGCCGGCGCGCTGTATCGTCACCATGTCGCCGATGTGGACGTCGAGAGACTGGATGTACGCCTCGTTGTGCAACGTGGCGTTCTGCACCACCACGCCACCCACGTTCACCGGCTCGAGCTTCGCGACAGGCGTGAGCGCGCCCGTGCGCCCCACCTGGATCTCGATCGCTTTGACGCGCGTGGTCGCCTTCTCGGCCGGGAATTTGTGCGCGATCGCCCAGCGCGGATTGCGCGATACGAAGCCCAGGCGCTCCTGCCAGTCGAGGCGATCCACCTTGTAGACGACGCCGTCGATGTCGTAATCGAGCGCGGCGCGCTTGAGACCGATCTCGCGGTGGAAAGCGATGAGCTCCTCGACGCTTCGGCACACCTGCGTCAGTGGATTGGTCCTGAAGCCGCGGGCCTCCAGCCATTCCAGCATGCCCGACTGCGACTTCTCCGGCATGCGGCTCACCGCACCCCAGGTGTAGGCGAAGAACCCCAGCGCGCGCGTGGCCGTGACGCCCGGATCCAGCTGCCTCACCGAGCCGGCCGCGGAATTGCGGGGATTCGCATAGAGCAGCTTGCCCTCCGCGGCCTGCTTCTCATTGAGCGCGCGGAAGGCGGACTTGGTCATGTAGACCTCGCCGCGCACCTCGCAGACTTCGGGAGCTGCGCCTTTCAGCTTCTCCGGGATGCCCTCCAGCGTGGCCACGTTGGCGGTGACATCCTCCCCCTCGTTGCCGTCGCCACGCGTGGCACCGACGGCGAGGCGACCGTTCTCGTAGCGCAGCGACATGGAGAGCCCGTCGATCTTCGGCTCGGCGATGAAGGCGATGGGCTCTTCAGGGGACAGTCGCAGGAACTTGCGGATGCGCTCGACGAAATCGACGACGTCTTCCTCGCTGAAGGCATTGCCCAGGGAGAGCATCGGCACGGAATGCCGCACCTTGGCGAACTTGCCGGCGGGCGCAGAGCCGACGCGTTGCGTGGGAGAATCCGCCGAGACGAGCTCGGGGTGCTCTTTCTCGAGCCGCGCGAGCTCCTGCATGAGCGCGTCGTACTCGGCGTCCGGGATTTCCGGCGCGTCGTGCTCGTAGTAACGCCGATTGTGATGGGCAATCTGCGCACGCAGCTCGGCTGCGCGCGCGTCCGGGTCCACCGGCTTCACGACAGAGAGCCTGCCGGTTCGGCACTCGCTCGCAGAGCTGCGATGCGCTCGGCATCGAGCGGCGCGCCTCGCTCGTCCTGCAGGAAAGCCTGCAGCCGCTGAGTGAGATTGCGCGCGGACTCGAGCAGCTCGTCCATCATCTGCGCGGCAGGCAGCGGCCCGGGCAGCACGACGAACACGGCGAGGCCACCATAGCGATGCGAGTCCATCGTCGCGAGATCGAAGCTGCCGGACTGGGTGAGGCTCGCCGCGCTGACCACCGCACGCCCTTTCGGCTCCGGCCTGTGGAAGATCGAAAATGCGCCGTGCACGAAACCCTCGGCCGCCAGCGCCAGGCGCACCGCACGACCGGAAAGCTTTTCGCCCGCCCGTGCAGTCACGCGCACCGTGATGAACTTGCGCTGATCCTCCGGCGGCCACTCGACGATGGGCGCTACCGGCAGCCCCGAGAGTGCCTCCAGCAGCGGCGGTGTTTCCGGAGCGCTCCCAGCCACCGTGGCTCCGGCACTCGCGTCTGCACCTGAGCCCGCACTCGCACTCGAGTCTTCAGCAGCAGCGCCGCTCTCGCGCGCCGCGGAATCGGCCGGACGCTCCAGCAGCACGTCCGCCACGATTGCAGGACGAGGTCTGGCCGGCGCAGCCTTTGCCAGCTCGTCTACCGCCACCAGCTCTTCCTCGATGCGCACGCCATCCCCGCGGCGACCGACCATCGACTCGTCGATCTCGACCACCGGCAGCTCCTGCGCACCCTCGCGCGGACGAAGCTCCGGCAGGCCGAGCGTCGGCTCACGGAAGCGATGATGCGTGGGACTCTCCACCTGCGGTGGCAGCTGCCGCTGGCGGCGCACTTCCCAGACGGCCAGCGCCTGCGGGAATAGGCGCCGGCGATCGAGAAATCCAGCGCCTCGGGCATGATCGATGCGCTTGTTCGCGCAGGCCTTCACGGCCGCGAGCCGCACGGCCTCGTCGACGTCCACCGCGACGAGGCGGGAGACGCCCGGCTCGTTCATGGTGACGCCGAGCAGCTGCGAGGCCAGCTCCATCGTGGTCTTGTTGTGCGTGATGAAGATGAACTGCACCCGCGTGGACATGTCCTTCACGATGTCGCAGAAGCGGCCGACGTTGTGCTCGTCGAGCGGCGCGTCCACCTCGTCCAGCAGGCAGAACGGGGCCGGGTTCAAGTCGAAGATCGAGAACACCAGCGCCACGGCGGTGAGCGCCTTCTCGCCGCCCGAGAGCTGGTGGATGGAGCTGTTGCGCTTGCCCGGCGGGCGGCCATCACCGCCACGCCGGCGGCGAGCGGGTCCTCTCCCACGAGCTCGAGGTAGGCGTGGCCGCCGCCGAACAGGCGCGGAAATTTCTCCTTGAGCCCGGAATTGATGCGCTCGAAGGTCTCCTCGAAGCGCGAGCGGGTCTCCTTGTCGATGCGCTTCATCGCCTGCTCGAGGGTGTCGAGGGCGCTCGTCAGGTCCGCGAACTGGCGATCGAGGTATTCCTTGCGCTCGCTCTGCTCCTTGAGCTCGTCGATGGCGGCGAGGTTCACCTGGCCGAGCTTCTCGATGTCCGTACGAACTTCGGCAAGGCTGGTCTCCCAGCCGATGACGGTGGCGTCCGGCGCGAGCCCCGGGATGGTTTCGGCCAGATCGAAGCTGGTCTGCGAGAACTGCTCGGAAAGCGCTTCGCGACGCACGCGCGTCTCCTGCGCAGCGAGCCGGGCCTCTTCCATGGCGTTGCGTGCGATCTCGACGCGTTGCTCGGCCGCCTGACGCTTCTCGTCCAGCGCCCGCAGCTCCGCGTCCGCCTCCTCGAGGCCGCGCCGCGCGCCGGCGAGCTCCGTCTCGATATCGAGACGACGGGCCAGCGCGTCGTTCAGGCGTGCCTCCAGCTCGAGGATGGGCGCATCGCCGCTCGCGAGCTCCTGCTCGAGCTGCTGGCAGCGCGCTTCGAGCTGCGCACGCTGCTCGACCATGCGGGCGAGGCTGGTCGCCGTGGAACCTTCCGCCGAGCGCCTCGATTCGATGCGCACCAGCAAGTCTCGCGCGGCCACCTGAGCGGCCTGTGCCTGGTTGCGCGCGTTCGCCAGCGCCTCGCGACGCTCTTCGCGTTCGTTCTCGAGGTCGGGCTTGCGCGAGTCCAGCGTGCCAAGGGCAGAGAGACCGCGATCCAGCGCGTTGCGCGACAGGCCCAGCGCTTCCTGGGTGACGCCCGTCTCGCGCGAAGCCTCGGCCGCTTCTTCTTCCAATCTTTCGCTGCGCAGGCTGGTCTCCTGCGCGCGCGCGCGCATGGCTTCGAGCTGCGCGAGCAGATCGGCATGACCCCGGTGCGCCGTCTGGATGCCGGACTGCACGCGGTCACGCTCCCCCTCCGCCTCGCCCAGCGACTGCCGGACACCCGCGAGGTGGGCTTCGATGCCCCTGGCCTTCTCTTCCAGGCCGGCGAACCCGGTGCGCAGCGCCTTCAGGCGATGCTCGCGCTCGATGACGCCGGCGTGATGATCGGTGCCACGGCTGATGCGCACCCAGTTGCGGCCGACCCATTCCCCGCCGGGAGTGATGAGCGACTGCCCAGGCGGCAGCTGCGAGCGCCGCTGCAGCGCTTCTGCCAGGGAATCCGCCGTGTAGATTTCCGCCAGCTGCGAAGTGAGCGCGGCCGGCCCCTTCACCTTGCGCACGAGCAGCCCGGCTTCGTGCACGACGGGGATGGCATCTTCTTCCGACGCCGTGCCTTCGATGAGCGTGAGGCGGCCGCTGGCGATGTTGCCGAGCGAGCCGGCGATCTCGTCCAGCTTCTCGATGCACACGGCTTCGAGATAATCACCCAGCGCCGTCTCGACGGCGCGCTCCCAGCCCGGCTCCACCTCGAGCAATTGCGCGACGCGCGGCCTCTGGGCGAGGCCGCTGCCGCTGAGCCATTCGCCCGCGGCACCGGCTTCGTGGCTGAGCGCGGCCTTCTGCAACGCTTCGAGCGACAGCAGCTCCGCACGCATGCGCTCGCGTTCGCCCCTGGCACTCTCGAGACGACCTTCGACGGTGATCTGCTCCGAGCGTAGCGACTGCACCTTGTCCAGCGCCTGCGTCAGGGACTGCGCCAGCTGCTCACTGGTCGTGCGGGCCAGGGCTTCCTGGCTGGCAAGCGCCGCGAGCTGCTCGTGAGTGCTCTGGGCAGCGAGCGCTTCGCGCTCCACGGCCAGGCGATCCGTCTGCGCCATGAGGCGCCGCAGCTGATTCTCCAGCTGCTCGATGCGGGCACGCTCGACCTGGGTGGTCTGATGCGCGGCGCCGAATTCCCGGTTGAACTCTTCCCACTGCTGCTGCCAGGACTGCAGGGCCTGCTCGGCGGATTCGAGCGCTCCGGCGGCGTTCCGCTCGGCCGCCTGCGCGCCTTCCACCTGCGGGGCGAGGCCTTCGAGCTCCGCCTTGAGGCTGGCGAGCTCTCGCTCGTCACGCTCGATGTGCACCGCCGTGTCGTTCAGCGTGCCGCGTGCCTGCGCCAGATCGATTTTCTGCCGCTCGCGCAACTCGCGCGTGTGCTGGATGTTCTGCTCGGTGCGCGAGATTTCCGCGCCGACCTCGTAGTAGCGCCCCTGTACGGCGGAGACGCGCTCGGTCTGCTCCGTGTGGAAGGTGCGCTGCTTCTCGATGGCAGCCTCGGCCGCGCGCTGGTCGGCGAGCGCCGACTGCATGGCGAGCTCACGCTCGCGCATGGCGGTGTCATGGATTTCTGCACCGCTGTCGAGCTCGCGCAGCTTGAGAGCCAGCACTTCGGCCCAGAGCTTGCGCTCCTGCTCCTTCATGGCCTGGTAGCGGCGAGCGGTGGCCGCCTGGCGCTGCAGGTGGCGGATCTGCTTCTCGACCTCGTCCCGCACGTCCTGCAGGCGCTCGAGGTTCTCGCGCGTCTCGGCCACGCGGGTTTCGGTTTCCTTGCGGCGCTCCTTGTACCTGGAGATGCCGGCCGCCTCCTCGACGAAGGAGCGCATGTCATCGGTCTTCGCCTCGATGACGCGCGAGATCATGCCCTGCTCGATGATGGCGTAGCTGCGCGAGCCCAGGCCCGTGCCGAGGAAGAGCTGCGTGATGTCCTTGCGGCGACACTTGGCGCCGTTGATGAAATAGGCCGAGCTGCCGTCGCGCGACACCAGGCGCTTCAGCGACACCTCGTTGTAGCTGGCGTAGGGCCCGGAGATCTTGCCGTCCGAGTTGTCGAAGATGAGCTCGACGGAAGCGGTACCCACGGGCTTGCGCGAGCCGGAGCCGTTGAACACGACGTCCGCCATCGACTCGCCGCGCAGGTGCTTGGCGGAGAGCTCGCCCATGACCCAGCGCACCGCGTCGATGATGTTCGACTTGCCGCAGCCGTTCGGGCCGACGACGCCGGTGAGGTTGCTGGGGAAGCTGACGTGGGTGGGATCGACGAAGGACTTGAAGCCGGCGAGCTTGATCTTGGTGAGCCGCATGAATCCTTGCACCTGTGGTACCGGAAAGGCCTGGACACCGCGTGTCTGGCTTAATGCGGCGCGTAGTGTAAAGTAATTTTCATCATGACCATACGCTCATCTGGCGCGGGGCCGGCGAACGCCCTCGAGACCTTCCCGAACCCCGCGGCGGATCGCGACTACACCATCCGCATGACGATCCCGGAGTTCACCTGCCTGTGCCCGAAGACCGGCCAGCCGGATTTCGCGACGCTCGACCTCGAGTACGTGCCCGGCACGCTGTGCGTGGAGCTGAAGTCGCTGAAGCTCTACGTGTGGTCGTTCCGGGATCGCGGCGCCTTCCACGAGGCGGTGACCAACGAGATCCTCGATCACCTCGCCGCCGCCGTCGCGCCGCGCTTCATGCGCCTCACGGCACGCTTCAACGTGCGCGGCGGCATCTACACCACCGTCGTAGCCGAGCGGCGACAGGCCGGGTGGCAACCCGCGCCGGCGGTTGCCCTGCCCTAGTCGGCCGGTATAATCCCGCGTTCTTCAGAGGCTGCTGCTTTCACTAGAGGAGCGACCGATGCCCGCCAAGCGACCCGCGCCCAAGCCAGGGAAGGGAAAGAAGGCGGTAGACCGACCCGCCGCGCGCAAGCCGGCGGCTGCGAAGCCAGCGGCGCGCGCAAAGGCGGCCGCCCACGCGAGGAAGACCGTGACCCAGCCGAAAAAGGCGACTCCCCATCGCAGCCCTGCTGCATCCACTCCGGCCTCCAGCGCCCGCCGCTCCACCGAAGCGGCGGCCCGCAAGCCCGCCGAGGCCGCGACGCCGGCCGCCGCGGAGCCCAAGGCGGCCGTGAAGTCCGCCACGCCCGCGAAGCCATCGGCTCCATCGGCCCCACCCTCCTTCAGCACCACCCGTTCCTCCGCGGCGGCTCCCGCCTCGGACGCGGATGACGGCGACGGCATCGAGCCCGGCAGCCTCCTGGCCGGCCCACGCAACGTCCAGCCGTACATCGCCAAGCGCGGCGAACAGTACATGGGCAGGGCCCAGCTCGACCACTTCCGCCAGATCCTCAGCAGCTGGAAGCGCGACCTCATGGAGGAAGTGGACCGTACCGTGTCGCACATGAAGGACGAGGCCGCCAACTTCCCCGATCCCAACGACCGCGCCACGCAGGAAGAGGAATTCAGCCTGGAGTTGCGCACACGGGACCGCGAGCGCAAGCTCATTCGCAAGATCGACGAGGCCATCAAGCGCATCGAGGACGGCTCCTACGGCTACTGCCTGGAGACCGGCGAGGAGATCGGCATCAAGCGCCTGGAGGCCCGCCCCGTCGCCACCCTGAGCATCGAGGCCCAGGAGCGCCGCGAGCGCCGCGAGCGCCAGTACGGCGACCGGGACGACCGGTACCGCTGAACCCTTCGGGGCGCCGCGCCGTGCGGCGGCGCTTTCCCTTGCGCCCCTGCGCCTTCCCCCTGCATTTAATTTGATGCGCACATTTGATGCGCGACCCGCGCTTGTACTAAGGTAGTACCGCCGACCCTGACAACCCGGGACGAGGAGCGTCCAGAGAAAATTCCCACGCAGGGGGTCTGATGAGTGTTCAGCGGGTTATCAAGAAATATCCCAATCGGCGGTTGTACGACATGACGGAGAGCCGCTACATCACCCTGGCGGACGTGCGCCGGCTGGTGATGGAGAGCGTCGACTTCGTCGTCGAGGACAAGAGAGACCAGACGGATATCACGCGCAGCGTCCTGCTGCAGGTGATCGCCGAGCAGGAGCGTGCGGGAGGCGATCCGGTGATGAGCCGATTTCCTCACGCAGGTCATCTGCAGGGGGCCATCGGGCACTGGGCGGCGGCCTCGGGACGGCCGAGTCCAGCGCCTAGACGTAACGTGAGAAGTCGGGGTCAGGTCTTGCGCACGGCGCGGCACCGTGCCTCACCGCAAGTCTCCAGAGCTTCTTCGGGACGGCCGAGTCCAGCGCCCAGAGGCAAGATGAAGAAGGTGGCGGTTTTGCGTGCACGGCGCCGCGCCGTGCACATTGCAAGACCTGAAGTTTCCCGGGCGACGTTACGCCGCGTCCACGTTGCGCATGGTGAGGCGCACGCGGCCCTGGCGGTCCACCTCGAGCACCTTCACGCGGATCACGTCGCCTTCCTTCAGCTTGTCGCTGACGCGCTCGACGCGCTCGTCGGAGATCTGCGAGATGTGCACCAGGCCGTCGCGGCCCGGCAGGATGGTGACGAAGGCGCCGAAGTCCATGAGGCGCGCCACCTTGCCTTCGTAGACGCGGCCCACTTCGACGTCCGCCGTGATGAGCTCGATGCGGCGCTGGGCTTCACGGCCCGCGGCACCGCTGACGGAAGCGATCTTCACCGTGCCGTCGTTCTCGATGTCGATGGTGGTGCCGGTCTCCTCGGTGATCTGGCGGATCACCGCACCGCCCTTGCCGATGACGTCGCGGATCTTCTCCGCGTCGATCTTCATGGTGATGATCGACGGCGCCCACTCCGACATGGTGGTGCGCGACTGGCTGATGACCTTGTTCATCTCGCCGAGGATGTGCAGGCGGCCTTCGCGCGCCTGCTCGAGGGCCACCTTCATGATCTCGGGCGTGACGCCCTCGACCTTGATGTCCATCTGCAGCGCCGTGACGCCGTCCTTCGTGCCGGCGACCTTGAAATCCATGTCGCCGAGATGATCCTCGTCGCCCAGGATGTCGGTGAGCACCTTGAAGCGGCTGCCCTCGAGCACCAGGCCCATGGCCACGCCGGCGACCGGAGCCTTGATCGGCACGCCCGCATCCATCAGCGACAGGCTGGTGCCGCAGACGCTCGCCATGGAGCTCGAGCCATTCGACTCGAGGATTTCCGAGACGACGCGGATGACGTACGGGAAGTTGGCCATGTCCGGCATGACGGCCTTGACGCCACGGCGTGCGAGGTTGCCGTGGCCGATCTCGCGACGCTTCGGCGAGCCCATCATTCCGGTTTCGCCCACGGAGAACGGCGGGAAGTTGTAGTGGAGCATGAACGGCTCGCGGCGCTCGCCTGTCAGGCCGTCGATGATCTGCGAGTCGCGCGTGGTGCCGAGCGTGGTGACCACGAGGGCCTGCGTCTCGCCACGGGTGAAGAGCGCCGATCCGTGGGTGCGCGGCAGCACGCCGACCTTCACAGTGATGGGGCGAAAGGTGGTGAGATTGCGGCCGTCGATGCGCGGCTCGCCGTTGAGGATCTTCTGGCGCACGAGATTGCTCTCGAGCCTGAAGAACTCCGTGTCCACCTGATCCGCCGTCCACTTCGGCGATTCGCCGCCCGAGAGGGCGAGCATCGTCTGCGCCTTGACCTCCGCGAGCTGGTCGCGGCGCTTGAGCTTTTCGGTGACCGCATAGGCCTTGGAGACAGCGGCCTGCGCGTGCAGCGCCACGGCGCTCGCGAGCTCCGCGTTCGCCGCCGGGGCCTCCCACTTCCAGCGCGGCTTGCCGGCCTGTGCGTGCAGCTCCTTGATGACCTTGATGGCGGCCTGCATCTGCTCGTGGCCGAACACCACGGCGCCGAGCATCACCTCTTCGGAGAGGCCCGAGGCCTCCGATTCCACCATGAGCACGGCCTGCTCGGTGCCCGCGACCACCAGGTCGAGCTGCGAATCGGCGAGCTCCTTGGCGGGCGGGTTCAGGAGGTACTTGCCGTCCTTGTAGCCCACGCGCGCAGCGCCGATGGGGCCATTGAACGGGATGCCCGAGAGCACCAGCGCCGCGGAAGCGCCGAGCATGGCCGGGATGTCCGGATCGATCTCGGCGTCGACCGAGATCACCGTGGCGACGACCTGGATGTCGTTATAAAGGCCATCGGGGAAGAGCGGGCGGATCGGCCGGTCGATGAGGCGCGAGGTGAGCGTCTCCTTCTCGGTGGGGCGGCCTTCGCGCTTGAAGAAGCCGCCGGGGATGCGGCCCGCGGCGTAGGTCTTCTCCACGTAGTTGACGGTCAGCGGCAGGAAATCGCGGCCGGGCGCGACTTCCTGCTTGGCGCACGCCGTGACGAGCACGACGGTGTCGCCCATGGCGACGCGCACGGCGGCATCCGCCTGGCGAGCCATCTCGCCGGTTTCGATGGTGACGGTATGCGGGCCATAGGCAAAGGACTTGGTGACGACGCTCACGCTTCGATCCTCAATGAGAAATCCGGGGGGTGTAACGAGACAGGCCGCGCCTGGAACACAGGGCGGCGGCTCTTAATAAAACACGGGGGAGGGGTCAACGACGCAGACCCAGGCGCTCCACGAGTTCCTGGTACTTCTGCGGCTGGGTGGACTTGAGGTAGTCGAGATGCTTGCGCCGCTGGTTCACGAGTTTCACGAGCCCGCGGCGCGAGGAATGATCCCGCTTGTGCGTGGCGAAGTGCTCGGAGAGGCCGTTGATGCGCTCCGACAGAAGCGCGACCTGCACTTCGGCGGAGCCGGTGTCCTTGGGGCTGCGGCGGAACTGCGCGGCCACCCCATCTTTCTTTTCAGTAGATAGAGCCATGATCCTAGGTGCTTGTCTTGACTACCCTTTTAAGAGGCGCGGGATTCTACTCGCGGGCCCACTCAGCCACAAGCGGAGTTCGACCAGAGGCGGCGGGGCCGCAATGTCCCCTCTTCCAGCGTGCCGAGGCCGAAGAACCGGCCGGCTTCGTCGTACAGGCGCACCGGCCCTTTCCCGGCCTCCGGCCAGCGCAATGCCTGGCCCTGCCGCAACCGCAGCGCATCTTCCGGGCCCAGTTCGAGCCTGGGCAGGTGGGGCACCCCCTGGTCCGCAGGCATCATCCGGGGCGACCGTTCCACCTCTTCCAGCGTTTGCATGGCTTCGCGCTCGAATGGCTCGACCCACGAGCGGCGCAGCCGGGTGACGTGCCCACACGTGCCCAAGGCACGGGCGATGTCTTCCGCCAGCACGCGGATGTAGGTGCCCTTGGAGCAGATGGTCCGCAGCTCGAGCCTCGCGCCGTCGAATGCAACGGACGCCAGCTCGAAGATCTCGATTTCCCGGGACGCCCGCGCCACCTCTTTCCCGGCCCGCGCCAGCTTGTAGAGCGGCTGGCCCTGCTGCTTGATGGCCGAGTACATGGGCGGCGTCTGCCGTTGCAGCCCCATGAAGCGGCCCAGCGTTTCCGCGAGGCGAGCCGGCTCGACCGGCGGCACCGGTAGGGTCTCGGTCACCTCACCCTCGGCGTCACCCGTCGCGGTCCGCGAGCCCAGCGTCACGGTGAACTCATATTGCTTGCGGCCGGAGAGGATCTCCCCCGCGATCTTGGTCGCCTCGCCCAGGCAGATGGGCAGCATGCCGGTGGCGAGCGGATCGAGGCTGCCGACGTGGCCCGCCTTGTCCGCGCCGAGCAGCCGTTTCACGGTCTGCAACGCGCGGTTCGAGGACAGGCCCAGCGGCTTGTCGAGGAGAAGGATGCCGGTCGTCAGCGACACACGACCGCTACTTGATGGCCTTGTCGATCAGCTCGGTGAGCCGCGCCGCGCGATCGATGGACTCGTCGAATACGAACTCCAGGCGCGGCGTATAACGCAGGCCGAGCTTGCGTGCGACTTCACCGCGCAGGAATCCACCGGCGCGCGTGAGCCCCTGCTGCACCTGCTCGACGGGATTCTTCGAGGCGAACGGCACGTAATAGATGCGTGCGTTCTTCATGTCCGGCGACACACTCACGGAAGTGATGGTGACGTTGCCCACGCGCGGGTCATTCAACCCGCGCGTGAGGATCTCGGACAAGACCCGCTGCAGCTCGGCCTGGATCTTCTCCTTGCGGCTCACTGCAGCGTACGGGCGACTTCCACGCGCGCGTAGCACTCGATCTGGTCGTTCACGCGCACGTCCTGGTAGTTCTTCACGCCGATGCCGCACTCGGTGCCGGCGCGCACTTCGTTCACGTCGTCCTTGAAACGGCGCAGCGATTCGAGCGCGCCTTCGAAGATGACCACGTTGTCACGCAGCACGCGGATGGGATTGTTGCGCTTCACGGCGCCTTCGGTGACCAGGCAGCCCGCCACCACGCCGAACTTGCTGGAGCGGAACACCTCGCGCACCTGTGCCGTGCCGACGATCTGCTCCTTGATTTCCGGCTGCAGCATGCCGGTCATCATCTGCTTCACGTCGTCGATGGCTTCGTAAATGATGCTGTAGTAGCGGACCTCGACGCCCATGTCCTTCACGGCCTCGCGCGCGCCCGAATCGGCGCGGACGTTGAAGCCGATGATGAGGCCCTTCGAGGCAGAGGCCAGCTGCACGTCCGAAGCCGTGATGCCGCCGACGCCGCTCGCGATGACCTTCACCTGCACCTCTTCCGTGGAGAGCTTGTTGAGCGCATCGCGCAGCGCTTCCGCGCTGCCCTGCACGTCCGTCTTGATGAGCACCGGCACGACGCCCGCCTTCTCCTCGCCCATCTGCGAGAACGCGTCTTCCGCGCGCGTGGTCTGCCTGGCGAGCTTCACGTCGCGGAACTTGCCCTGGCGATATAGCGCGACCTCACGAGCCTTGCGCTCATTCTCCATGGCAAGCAGCTCCTCGCCCGCGTTCGGTGCGCCCGACAGGCCCAGCACCACCACCGGCATGGAAGGCGCCGCCTCGGTCACCGCCTTGCCGGTCTCGTCGAACATGGCACGGACTGCACCGAACTCGGAGCCGGCGATGATGGGATCGCGCACGCGCAGCGTGCCACGCTTCACCAGCACCGTCGCGACCGCGCCGCGACCCTTCTCGATGCTGGACTCGATGATGACGCCCGAGGCAAGGCCCGATTTCGGTGCCTTGAGCTCGAGCACCTCAGCCTGCAGCAGGATGGCTTCGAGCAGCTGGTCGATGCCCGCGCCCGTGCGCGCCGAGACGTGCACGAACATGTTCTGGCCACCCCAGTCCTCGGGGATGACGTCCTGCTTGGACAACTCGGTGCGCACGCGATCCGGGTCCGCATCGCTCTTGTCGATCTTGTTCACGGCGACCACGATGGGCACGCCAGCCGCCTTCGCGTGCTGGATGGCTTCGATGGTCTGCGGCATCACGCCGTCATCCGCCGCCACCACGAGCACCACGACGTCGGTGGCCTTCGCGCCGCGGGCACGCATGGCCGTGAACGCTGCGTGGCCCGGTGTATCGAGGAACGTGACGCCGCCCTTGGGCGTCTCCACGTGATACGCGCCGATGTGCTGCGTAATGCCACCCGCCTCGCCTGCAGCCACTTTCGTGCTGCGGATGTAGTCGAGCAGCGAGGTCTTGCCGTGGTCGACGTGACCCATCACGGTGACCACCGGCGGGCGCGGCTCGAGCTCTTCCTGCACGTCGGCATTGCCCTGCAGGTTCACCTCGAGCTGATTCTCGGCGAGCAGCTTCGGCGTGTGGCCCAGCTCTTCGACGACCAGCACCGCGGTATCGCGATCGATGACCTGGTTGATCGTAGCCATCACGCCCGCGTTCATGAGCAGCTTGATGACTTCGTTGCCCTTCACGGCCATCTTCTGCGCAAGCTCCGCTACGGTGATGGTTTCGCCGATGACCACTTCGCGCACGACGGGCGCGGTGGGCATCTCGAAGCCGTGCTGGGTATCGCCACCGGTCGAGAGCGTGCGGCTCTTGAAGCGTTTCTTCTTCTTGTAGCGCGAGCTCACGTCCGTAGCGACGTGCAGCTCCTTGCGACCGTAGCGCGTGTGCTTGTCGTCCGTCGGAGCGGGTTTCACGGGCGTTTCGGGGCGACGCTCGGTCCGTGCCGGTTCGGCAGCCCGACGCTGCTCGCGATCGCGCTGTTCCTGCTCTTCCCGGGCGCGCTGCTCGGTTTGGCGGCGCGCGTCATCCGCGGCAGCCTTCTTGCGGTTCGCCTCTTCTTCGATACGACGGCGGTTCTCCGTCTCCATGCGCTCGTGTTCCCGACGCTCCGCTTCGAGCCGTTCGGTTTCGGCACGCGCGGCATCCTCAGCCTCACGCCGCTTCTGCTCGACCTCGTCGTTCTGCTGGCGAGCCTGCTCTTCGAGCACGTCGCGCTTGATGTACGTGCGCTTCTGGCGCACTTCGACGTTCACGGTGCGCGACCGGCCCTGCACGCTCGCGAGCTTGAGAGCGCTCTGGGTTTTACGGCGCAGCGTGATCTTGCGCGGTGCGCTGCCCTCTTCCTCGCTGCCGTGGCTGCGGCGCAGGTGCGTCAGCAGCTCGAGCTTGGCGTCGTCGCTGATCTGCGCGTCGGGACCGGACACCTTGATGCCTGCCTGGTCGAGCTGCACGAGCAGACGGTCCACCGGGACCTTCAGCACCTCTGCGAATTGGGAAACGGTGACTTCTGCCATGTCTTATTGCCCCGCTTGAAACCAATGCTCGCGCGCTTTCATGATGAGCTTGCCGGCCTCTTCCGCCGCCAGGCCCTCGATGTCCGACAGGTCGTCCACCGCCTGCTCGGCGAGCTCCTCTCGCGTGCGCACGCCACGGCGCGCGAGGGCCAGGGCGAGATCCGGGCTCATGCCCTCGAGCAGCAGCAGGTCTTCCGATGGCATGGACTGGTCCAGGCTCTCCTCGCTCGCGATGGCCTGCGTGAGCAGCACGTCGCGCGCGCGGTTGCGCAGCTCCTTCACGATGTCGGCGTCGAACTCCGCGATGGAGGTGAGCTCGGCCTGCGGCACGTAGGCGATCTCCTCGATGGTCGAGAAGCCCTCCTGCGCCAGGATCGTGGCGACGTCCTCGTCGACGTCGAGCTGCTTCATGAAGTTCTGCACCAGCTCCTTCGATTCCGATTCGCTCTTGGCCTCGGCGTCGGACTCGGTCATCACGTTGAGGTCCCAGCCGGAGAGCTGGCTCGCCAGGCGGATGTTCTGCCCGCCGCGGCCGATGGCCTGGGAGAGCTTGTCCTCCGCCACGGCGATGTCCATGGAGTGCGAGTCCTCGTCGACGACGATGGACAGCACTTCGGCCGGCGACATCGCATTGATGACGAACTGCGCCTGGTTCTCGTCGTAAGGAATGATGTCCACGCGCTCGCCGGCGATCTCGTTCGAGACCGCCTGCACGCGCGAGCCGCGCATGCCGACGCAGGCGCCGACGGGATCGATGCGCGGGTCGCTCGAGCGCACGGCGATCTTGGCGCGGATTCCCGGGTCGCGCGCGGCGCCGAGGATCTGGATGAGCCCCTGGCCCACTTCCGGCACCTCGAGCTTGAACAGCTCGATGAGGAACTCCGGCGCGGTGCGCGTGAGGAACAGCTGCGGGCCGCGCGGCTGATCGCCTTTCACCTCCTTGAGGAACGCCTTGATGCGATCCTGCGCCTTGGCCTGCTCGCGCGGGATCATGTCCGTGCGCGGCACGAAGCCTTCGGCATTGTTGCCGAGGTCCACGAAAATCCCGTTGCGGTCGACGCGCTTGACGACGCCGCTCACCAGCGTGCCGACGCGGTCTTTGTAGGCAGCGACCACCTGCGCACGCTCGGCCTCGCGCACCTTCTGCACGATGACCTGCTTGGCCTGCTGCGCGGCGATGCGCCCGAAGGCCACGGATTCCATGGGCTGCTCGACGAAGCCGCCGACCTCGATCCCGGGGTCGAGGTCGCGCGCATCGTCCATGCGCAGCTCGCGCTCGGGGACCTCGAGCTCGGTGGAGTCGTCGGCGAACACCTTCCAGCGGCGGAAGGTCTCGTAGTCGCCGTTCTTGCGGTCGATGGCGACGCGCACGTCCCATTCCTCGCCGTGCTTCTTGCGAGTGGCCGCGGCCAGCGCCGCCTCGAGCGCCTCGAAGATCACTTCCTTCTCGACGCCCTTCTCGTTGGAGACGGCATCGACCACCATCAGGATTTCCTTGTTCACGGCGCAAGCCTCGCTTTGCCTATTTCTACGAATTCCACGCTGACCATCTGCCGGTCCACCTCGATCTCGATGCCTGCTTCCGCCACCTGGCGCAGCAGGCCCGTGTACCGCTTGCGGCCATCCCGCGGCACCTTCAACTCCACGTGCACCCGCTCGCCGACGAAGCGGTCGAAGTGCGGCTTCGTGCGCAGCACCCGGTCGAACCCGGGGGAGGACACCTCGAGCGTGTAGGCGGTGGGGATGGGGTCTTCGACGTCCAGCAGGGCCGAGACTTCCCGGCTCACCCGCTCGCAGTCCTCCACCCCGATGCCGGCCGGCTGGTCGATGAAGATGCGCAGCACCCCATGGGACCGGCCGGCCGCGAACTCGAGCTCGACCAGCTCATAGCCCAGCCGAGCCAGGAGAGGCTCCATGAGGGCCATCAGCCGTTCGCGCAAGGTCCCGGACATGTGTAAACCACCGCCACAACAAACAAAAATGGGCCCCGCGAGGCCCATTCACCGCCCCGGAAGGATTCCCCTCCAGGGCACGCTCCGCGCCGCCATTCCCGCGCCCGGCCTTGCCAGCCCCGCAGGTCCTGCGCGCAGCGCATAAAAAAGAAAAGGCCCTCGGGGGCCTTCCTGTTCACGTCACGCCCCGCGGCCGAGGCCCGCGGGGGCGCGGATTCTAGCTGAAGACGGCCCGGAGCGAAACCTGCCGGCCGTCCGGGGGCTCAGCCGGCACGGAGCCACTCGATGAAGGGGTAGTCCGCAGCATCGTCCTCGGTGACGCCGGGCGGCGGCAGCTCGATGCCCTCGTAGAGGTCCGCCAGGGTGAGCTGCAGGCCCAGGCAGGAAGAGCGGACCACGTCGTTCGGCTGCCGCAGCAGCAAGCCCTGCCATTGATCCTGCTCCTTCCGGTGAAGCTCCACCCGCATCCGGTCCTGATCGACGACGAGGTACTCCCGCAGGGAGGTCAGTGCCTCATAGCTCAAGCGCTTCTCGCGACGATCGATGCCGGAGGTGGAGGGGGAGAGCACTTCCACGATGAAACAAGGGCGGGTGACGTAGCGCTCGTCGCGGTCGTCCGGATCGCAGGTCGCCATGACATCGGGGTAGTAGATGCTGTTGCGCGATTGCACGTACAGCTTCATGTCCGAGCTGAACACCTGGCAGTGCGGGCTGCTCCGGGCAGCGATACGCGCCCGGTGAAACACATTCCCGACGACGAGATTGTGACGGCGTTTGGCGCCCACCATGGCGAATACGATGCCGTCGACATACTCGTGCCGCACGGAGGCCTGGTCTTCCTGGTCGAGGTATTCGGCGAGCGTGATCTGGATGAAGGGTTCGGGCATGGCCATGGGATTCTTCCTTGAAAAGCGCGTTGACAGGGAAGCCAGTGTCCACGCCGCCAGCCGCAGAAACAACTCAAAAAATCCTCGCGCGCCCGATGCCGCGCGATTTCACCGTGCGATGTAAGCGCACGTTTCACGCGTGAGCAAGTGCGCGCGTGTTCCCAGCTCACGTACTCTGAGTGTGTGCTTCCACTATCTTAAGCAGATCCGCACCATAGCGTTCCAGCTTGGTCGTGCCCACGCCGGAGATCGCGCGAAGCTCGCCCAGCGAGCGCGGAAGTACACGCGCAATCTCGTGCAGCGTCTTGTCGTGGAATACGGTGTATGCCGGCACACCATGCTCGCGCGCAATGGATGCACGCCAGCTTCGTAACGCGTCGAATGCGCCGTGACTTTCCGGCCCTTCGGCCATTGCCGTGCGAGTCGCATCGACCGGCTTGCGCCCTGCCCGCTTTGCAACCACCTTCTCCGCCTGCTTGCGCAACAGCACTTTGCGCTGCCCGTTCAACACCTCACGGCATTCCGGCAGCAGCCGCAACGTGTTGAAGCGCTCGTGATCCACCAGCACGAGCCGCAGCATCACCAGCTGGCGCAGCACGGAACGCCATTGCGCAGCATCCAGCTCCTTGCCGATGCCGAACGTGCTCAGCCGCTCGTGCCCGAACTGCTCCACTTTCGCCGTCGCCTTGCCCCGCAGCACGTCGATGACGTGCTGTGCACCAAAACCGATACGGCTCATCTGCGCACACCGGTAGATGCAAGAAAGCAGCTTGCGCGCCGCCTCCGTGCCATCCCATTCCTCCGGCGGTGCGAGACAGTTGTCGCAATTGCCACAGGGCTCGCTGGACTCACCGAAGTAATCCAGCAGCATCACGCGCCGACAGCCCGTGGCCTCGCACAGCGCGAGCAGCGCGTTGAGCTTCGCGGTCACGACGCGCTTGTGCTCTTCCGAAGATTCGGACTGATCGATGAGCAGACGCTGCTGCACCACGTCCTGGAGCCCGTACACCATCCAGGCGTCAGCCGGCAGACCATCCCGGCCCGCGCGCCCCGTCTCCTGGTAGTAGCCCTCCACGCTCTTCGGCATGTCGAGATGTGCCACGAAACGCACGTCCGGCTTGTCGATACCCATGCCGAAAGCGACCGTGGCCACCATCACCACGCCGTCCTCGCGGATGAACCGGCTCTGGTGCTTCTCGCGCGTCGCGCTATCCATGCCGGCGTGATACGGCAGTGCTTCGACGCCCTGCTGCTGCAGCCAATCGGCGATCTTGTCCACGTTCGCGCGCGTGAGGCAGTAGACGATGCCGGATTCACCCTCGTGCTCCGAGCGAATGAAGCTCAGCAGCTGCTTGCGCGGCTCGTCCTTCTCCGCGACCCGATATCGGATATTGGGCCGGTCGAAGCTCGAGATGAATACGCGCGCGTTTCGGAGCTGCAGGCGCTCGATGATCTCCCTTCGCGTCGCGGCATCCGCAGTGGCGGTGAGCGCGATGCGCGGAACGTCGGGATAGCGCCGCGCCAGCGTGGCGAGGCCCAGATATTCGGGCCGAAAGTCATGCCCCCACTGCGAGACGCAGTGCGCCTCGTCGATGGCGAAGAGCGCGATGCGGGTCTGATCCAGCAGCTCCAGGCAACGGTCCGTGAGCAGGCGCTCCGGCGCGACATAGACGACGTCCACCTCGCCTGCGCGCACCTGCCGCTCGACGGCTTGCGCTTCGAGCCAGCCCAAAGAGGAGTTGAGTGCCGCGGCTCGCACGCCTGCTTCGCGAAGCGCTGCCACCTGGTCCTGCATGAGCGCGATGAGCGGCGAGACCACGACGCCCACTCCTTCGCGGAGCAGCGCTGGAATCTGATAGCAGAGCGACTTGCCGCCACCGGTGGGCATGAGCACCAGGGCATCGCCGCCCCCAGCGACGTGCGCGACGATCTCGGCCTGCGCGCCGCGGAACGACGCGTAGCCAAAAACGTCCCGGAGCACCTCGTCGGCGCGTTGTTGCAGTTGCGGCATGAAAACCCCGGAGCCCGCGCCGGCGAAGGCGGGCACGGGGCCGCAAGCATAGCGGGCTTGCTCGCGGCCGTCAGGCCGCCGCGGTCATGCGAAAGATGCCCTGCGCGTTGCCGCTGTCGAAGCCGAGATCCAGCCGGGAGCGGTCGTCAGACTCGATGATGCGCTCCCGCTGGATGAACTCGTAGAACGAGCCGGGCACGCGGCACGTGACGACGCGACCCTCCGCATCGGGGAACTCACGATCCACCTGTGCTGCAAAGTACGCCGTCTGGCGCACCCGCCCGGAGCGGGACACCTCCACGACGTCCTTCATCGGCCGACCGAGCTGCTTCTGGCGATCGGCGACTGCCTGCACGTCACGCACTCTTTCCGTGACGTGATTGAAAGTGTGGCCCTCGGTGGCGATCCATGCCATCTCCGCGGACTCCTCCAACAGAATCCGATACGCCTCGAGCGTGGGCCGCGCATGCTGACGGCCGAAGCAAGGCAGCAGGCCGCGCAGCAACGCGAGCGCATCTTCGTAAGGCAGCTCGCGATCCGCCGAGAGACGACGGAGCAGCGAAGCGATCGCCGGGGTGACCGGATCTTTCGCCGTGACGAGCACCTGCTGGGCCGCGGCCTGGAAGCGCGTGGAGAAGCCGCCGAGATGCAGCTCGCTCACGAAGAACTGCGCGATCTGCTCGGGATGATCCTCGTGCGTGAACGAACGGCCCGTCATGGAGATGCGCGTGAGCGGATACTCGTTGGTCACGCGATACCCCAGAGGCCCGAGGATGCGGGCGAACGCCTGATGGCCGCTGGGCAATGCCGTCGGGAACGGCGTGACGACGGTGCGTAGCGCGCCGTGATCGAAAAAGATACGCCCACCCTCGCTCACCACTTCCGCCACGCGATCGCCGGCGGCCGGCACCCGCTTCAGGAGATCCTCGAACAACGCCATGTTCAGCGCCTGCGCGATGACCGCGCGCGGCACGCGTTCGGCGAGCTGTTCGCCAGCGGGCCCACGCATAAGCGCCTTGCGCGCCGTGCCGCGCAGCTGCGCAGGCAGGTCGATCTGCGCAAGCAGAGTACGTTGACGGTCGGCACCGACGAGGTCGGCGAGCAGGCGGTCGAGCAGGTGTTCCGGGGTGGTGTCCATGCGAAAAATTATCGGCACCGCCACCCGCCGCGCCAAACGACATTCTTTCGTGCGATCATGACGAAAACTCATGAGCTCGGCGGAGACATAACGTGCCCCGATTCCTGCCCTCCATGACCAGCCTGCGCGTCTTCGAATCCGCCGCGCGGCACCTGAGCTTCTCCCGGGCAGCGGACGAGCTCAGCCTCACCCAGAGCGCCGTGAGCCGGCAGATCCGCACGCTGGAGCAATTGCTGCGGCTGAAGCTGTTTCACAGGATCCGCCAGCGCCTCGCGCTCACGCCGGCCGGCGCGGCCTATGCGCCGGAAGTGCGCGCCGTGCTCTCGCGCATCGAAGCAGCCACGCTGGAGCTGCTATCGCACCAGGGCACCGGCGGCGTGCTGAACCTGGCGATACTTCCCACCTTCGGCACGCGATGGCTGATTCCCCGCATGGGCTCTTTCGCACGGGTGCATCCGCACGTCACCGTGAATTTCTCGACGCGCGCCACGGCGTTCGACTTCTCCTCCGAGCATCTCGATGCCGCCATCCACTTCGGTGATCCGGGTAACTGGCCGGGTGTCACGGCACATCGGCTCATGGGTGAGGAAGTGGTGCCCATCTGCGCCCCTTCGCTGGCCCGCAAGAAGCTGCGCACGCTCAAGGATCTGGGAAGCCAGACGTTGCTCCAGCACGCGACGCGGCCTCACGCGTGGCAGGAATGGCTGGCCTCGGCCGGCGTGAAGGACGTGAACCCGCTGAAAGGGCCGCGCTTCGAGCATTTCCAGATGGTGATCCAGGCGACGGTCGCGGGCCTCGGCGTCGCCGTGATGCCCCGCTTCCTCATCGAGGAAGAGCTCGCCTCGGGCGAGCTCGTGATCCCCTTCGATCATCCGGTGCGCAGCACGCAGGCCTATTACTTCGTCCATCCCCAGGAGAAGGAGACCCTGCCGGCGCTGCGTGCGTTTCGCGACTGGCTGCTCTCGCAGGTGGGGCCCGCGCCTCAGCCCCGCCCCATGTGACCGGCCAGCGTGTTCACCACGTTCGTGCCGATCTCGTCGATCGCGTAGCCGCCTTCCATCAGGTACACGGTGGGCAGCTTCAGGCTCGCGATGCGCTCGCCGATGCGCAGGTAGTGCTCGCTCTCGAGCTTGAACTCGGAGATGGGATCGTTCTTGAACGTATCCACGCCGAGCGACACCACCAGGACGTCGGGCTTGAACGCCTGCAGCCGCTTGCAGGCCGATTCCAGCGCCTCGCTCCATTTGCCCCACTCCGTGCCGCGCGGCAGCGGATAGTTGACGTTGAAGCCGACCCCTGCGCCCTCGCCCGTCTCGTCGGCGTAGCCGAGGAAATAGGGGTAGTCGCTCGCGGGATCGGCATGGATGGAGATGAACTGCACGTCGTCGCGGTCGTAGAAGATGTCCTGCGTGCCGTTGCCGTGGTGATAGTCCACGTCCAGGATGGTGACGCGCGAGGCGCCGCGTGAGCGCAGGTATTGCGCCACCGCCGCCGCATTGTTCAGGAAACAGTAGCCACCGTAGAAACTGCGCGCTGCGTGATGTCCCGGCGGACGGCACAGGCCGAACGCCTCCCTCGCCTTCCCGTCGGCCACGTATTCCGCCGCGGTCATGGCGATGTCGAAAGAGGTTTTCACCGCCGTCCACGTGCCGGACGTGATACCGGTGCAGTTGTCGAAGCAGTAGTACGACACTCGGCCGTCCAGCGCTTCCGGCACACGATCGTTGCGCAGGTTGCGGATGGGGGCGGCGATGGGCTGCATGATTCCCGTGCGACCCATCGCCGTCCATTCCGTGTAGGCATCCTTGATGAAGTCGACCAGCGCGCGGTCCTGCACCGCATACGCATGCTCGAGCGAGAACGACTTCGGCGCCTCGAGCGGGCCGAGCTTCGCGGCGCGGACGCTGTCGAGCACGTTGTCCGCGCGCTTCGGGCGCTCGTACGCGGGCACCAGCTCACCGCGGTTGAACTCGTTCGGCACGTCGTGCTGCCGATGGGCATCGGAAAAGAAAGTCTTCATCAGAGCTCCTCGGGGGGATGCCGCAGCCTAGCACGACGGCTTGCAGGGTCCGTAGTCAAGCCGCGCGCCTCCCCTAGAAGTCGTATCCGAGGCCCACCCGATACGTTCTCGGCTCGCCCGGCATGACGAACGTGCGGCTGTAGGAGGCGGGGAAGTACCGCTTGCCGGTGAGATTGCTCACGTTGAAGCGCACCCGATACCGGCCCCGCTCGAAGGAGATGCCTGCGTCCGCCACGGTGTAGGGCTTCAGGTCGAAGCCCAGCGACTCGAGGCCCTGGTACGTCATGTCCCCCGCCTGGCTGCCGTAGCGGCGCGCGCCGAGGCTGAACCCGAGGCCTTTGAGCGACCCCTCGGGCACGACGTACTTGGTCCAGACGTTGAAGCCGTTGCGCGGAATGTTCACCATGCGCGAGCCCGGCTCGAGCTCGTTGTCCTCGGTCACCTCGGCGTCGGTGTAGGCGTAGTTGCCCACGATTTCCCAGGTCGGAGACACGCGGACGATGGCGTCGAGCTCGACGCCGCGACTGCGCTGCTCGCCCGTGGTCGTGTAGAAGAAATCGTCCTGCGTCGAGTTCGTGACGTCGAAGGTCGCGAGGTCCTGCCGCGTCAGCTGATACACGGACAGGGTCGTCGTGAGCCGGTCCGCGAAGAGCTGCGTCTTGAGCCCGATCTCGTACTGCTCGCCGGTCTCGGGAGGCAGCGTGTCACCCGACACGGTGATGTAGCCCGGCTGCGGCTGGAACGATTCCGCGTAGCTCACGAAGACCGAGGCGCCCGGGACGAACTCGAACGTGGCGCCGAGGCGCGGCGTGAACTTCGTGACCTTCTCTTCCTTGTCGTCCGTCCAGTCGTAACGGCCGCCGAAGAGCACGGAGAATCGATCCGTGAGCTTGACGTGGTCCTGGAAGTACACGCCGGTGCGACGCAGCTGCGCTCGCCGGTCGAGCGCCGCGACGCCGAAATCCGCGACCGGCGCGCCGTACACCGGATCGAAGACGTCGATCGGATCGATGTCGAGGAAGGCGAAGCCCTGCTTCTGGTCGAACTTGTACCAGTCCAGGCCCAGCACCGCCGTGTGGCGCACGGACTGGCCGAACTCGCCGATCAGCTGGTTGTCCGCGGCATACGCGTTGGCGCGCACCTTCTGCTTGCGCCCATAGCGGAAGAGCGTGCGCAGGTCCTCATCGAGGAAGTCCGGGTAGATCGCCTGGAAGTCGACGTCGATGGAGCTGTAGCGCGCGACCTGCCTGAAGCGCAGCGCGTCGTTGAAACGGTGCGACAGCTCCCATCCGAGCTGCTGGCGGCCGATGTCCGCCGTGTTGTCGAAAGCCGGCTCGCCGATGCCGCGCGAGCGCGGGATGCGTCCGTTCGGATTGGAAAGCACCGTGCCCTCGGCCGGCAGCGGCTGCGCGACGCCGGTGTCCTCCTCGATGAACTGGGTCAGGAAGGTGAGCTGGGTGGATTCACCGATGTCCCAGCTGAAGGACGGCGCGACGAAGAAACGCTTCGCGACGGGAATGTTGTCGACGAACGAGCCGCGCTCGCGGTACACGGCATTCACGCGGAAGGCCATGTCGTCGCGGATCGGGACGTTGCCATCGACACCGAGATCGAAATAGTCGTAACTGCCGGCGGAGACCTCCAGCTTGGCGAACGAAGCGCGCTGCGGCCGCTTGCTCACCAGATTCACCAGGCCCCCGGCCGGGGCCTGCCCGAACAGCCCGGAGGTCGGCCCTTTGAGCACCTCGACCCGCTCCATGCCGAAAAGCTCCTCCTGAGTCCAGAACGTCTGGTCCGCCAGCAGCCCGTCGAGAAAGGTGAAGCCGCTCGAATCGAAGCCGCGGATACGATAGAAGTCGAATCCGTCGAAGTAGCCGCCCGGCACGACGCCGCCCACATTGCGCAAGGCGTCCTGCAGCTCCACCACATTCTGGTCGTCCAGCAGCTCGCGGTCGATGATGGCCACGGACTGCGGCAGCTCGATGAGCGGAACGGGAATCTTCGCGCCCTCGGCCGCGCGATCGAGCGCCTGGCGCTTGCTCAGCACCGTCACTTCGAGCTGCACTTCCTCCGGTGCATCCTTCTTCGCTCCTTCCTGGGAAGCGCCATCCTGCGCCAGCGCCGCAGCACAGGCCAGCATCAACGCAGTCGCCGTCGTGAGCGGCCGCGTCCAGTGAGCAATGTGATCGAAGGTCTTCATGGAACGGACTCCAGCAGGTATTGCAGCCCGGCGACGAGGCTGTCCCGCCAGTTGAGGTAGCTGTGGTCGCCGTGAAATTCGTCGTAGCGCAAGGCGTAGCCCCTGGCGGTGAGCACGTCGCGGAACCGGCGGTTCGGCGCGAGCATCCCGTCGCCTTCGCCCAGCCCGACGCAAAGATAGAAACGCAGCGGCAGCCGCGTGCTCGCGGCGTACTGCCGCGGAAGCCAGCCGCTTTCGGCGTCCGAAGCAACATCGTCGTCGTTCGGCGAGCGGGACGGATGCCACCAGTAGGAGCCGGACATCGACAGCACGTTTCCGAAAACCCTGGGATGCAGGCGCGCAATGTTTGCTGCGGCGAGACCGCCATAGCTCGAACCGGCGACGATGGCGCGGCGCGGATCGCGCGAGACAGGCCATCGCCTGCGGATCTGCGGCACCAGCTCGTCCGCGATGAACGACGCGAATGCCGGATTCGGCGGCAGCTCGACACCGCGATGCGCCTCGTCGATGGGGCTGACGAAGATCACGAAGAGCGGCGGGATCACCTTCCCGTCGATGAGATGGTCGAGGATCGCGGCGGTCGGCACGGATTGCAGATACGCCTCGCGATCGAACGCCCGCCGCACCCGATCGGGCCCCGCTCGAGCCGTCCTTCGCCCGCCCGCCGTTCGATCGAAAACCCGGCGGCGCGTAGATCGAAACCTTGCGGGTGTTGGCGAGTATCCGGCTTGCCACCTCCAGGGTCGTCACCTCACCACGGGCCGTGCTCTCGCGCCGGTCGAGCCAGGGCTCCGGCGGCGCAGACGGCCCTTCGAAGTACGAATTGCGCACCGCCCTGCCGCCGAAGTCGTCCAGGAACGATCGCGACGCGAGCGGATCAGCGAACAGCTCGTACCCGAGCCCATCGAGCTCGAGCCGCGACACGGCCTGCGCATCCGGCTGACGGCCCTGCGGCCACGCCAGGTAGTACCGATAGCGCGAGCGCGCATCGAGCACGAAGCTCTTCTGCAGCACATCCGTACCGGGCACGCGCTCGAAGCGCGCGAGAGTGCGGCTGCCTCCCGGCACGAAACTGCCGATCAATCCCGAGTTGCGCAGGGCGGCGTCGCTCTCGTCGTCGGACGAGCCCGCCGGGACCGGCGCACGCAACACGAACGTGACTCGGATCCGGCTGCCGCCCTCGAGCAGATCTACGAGCGGAGTCCCTCCCTTGGACACCGCATCCCAGAAATAACGCGTGGCGCCATCGCGCTCCTGTGGCGCGGCCACACGCAACGCGGCGATGCGCGGCGATTCAGGCAGCTCCTCAGCCGAGGAGACCTCGCCGAGCGACAGGATGACCAGCATCGTTGCCACGAGCCAACGTGCAGGCGATCCGACTTGAGTTTGTTCGAGTGAGCCCAAGCGCGAGCCGGTGTTTGATTCGGATGCGAGCCGAATCTGACACGTCGCCACCGGGGGCGGAAGACGCGGAGAAGCCTGTTTTGTGGCTTCTCCGCGTCAATGGCCCACTCGAGATATAGAAAGCCCCGCGCGAGACAGGGTCAGTTGTGTTTGACCTGCGATTCGCCGCCGCTCTGCTCCGCGCGCTTCACCGCCATGCCGGTATGTGCGCCCGTCGCTTTGCCGTCCTCCAGCACGACGCTGCCGTTGACCCAGACCTTGCGGATGCCGGTGGACAGCGCATGAGGATCTTTCGTGGTGGCGTGATCCGCGACGGTGGCGGGATCGAACAGCAAGAGGTCCGCGAACGTGCCCGCTTCGATGCGCCCACGATCCGCGATGCCCATGTGCTCCGCCGCCTCCGCGCTCATCTTGCGCACTGCGCCTTCGAGAGTGAGCGTGCCGCGCTCGCGCACGTACAACCTCAGCACACGCGTGAACGAGCCCGCACCGCGCGGATGGCCATCGTCCAACGCGCCATCGGAGCAGATGTTGGAATGCGGCCAGGCGATGAGCTTCTCGACATCATCGGAGCGCATGCTGGTGCCGATGACCGACTCTTCCGCCCCGGGCACCTGCGATTCCGCGATGAGCGCCATGAGCGTGGTGGCCGGATCGGTGCCGCGCATCTTCGCGATCTGCGCGACGGTGTGATCGACCAGCGCCGGCTCGGGCGTGAACTGCGAGATGAGCAGCCCTTCCGGCGGCGCGAGGCTGCGCAGCACGAACTCCGCGGTCTTGCGGTTCTTGAAGTCCCGGTCCGGGAACATCACGGTGAGCGTGGATTGCCAGTACTCGTAGGGATACACGTCGCCGGTGATGTTCACGCCTTCGGCGCGCGCCCTATCCATGATGCCCAGGAACTTGTCGGCCTGACCCCACCAGTCCGTCATGGCGAGCTTCATGTGCGAGACCTGCACGGGCATCTTCGTCTCGCGGCCGATGGCGATGATCTCGTCCAGCGCCTTCCAGATCGCGCGATCCTCGCTGCGCATGTGGCTGATGTAGCGACCGCCGTAGCCCGCGGCGACGCGTGCCAGCGTCATCACTTCCTCCGGGCTCGAATAGATGCCCGGGTCGTACTCGAGGCCGGTGGAGAGGCCGATCGCGCCCTCCTCCATCCCCTTGCGCACCAGATCCGACATGCGGGCGATCTCGGCTTCCGTCGCCTTGCGCTTGAAGTCTTCGCCCATCACTTCGTGGCGCACGGAGTTGTGGCCCACGTAGGTCGCGACGTTGATGGCCGGCGGCGTGGTGGTCATGCGGCTGAACAGCTCGCCCGGGGCGAAGACGTTGCCGCCGTCCTGGCCCGCGACGATGGTGGTGATGCCCTGACTCACCGCCGCGAGTGCATCCCGCTGCTCGAAGAGCCCTCCGTCATGGTGGCTGTGCGTATCGATGAAACCCGGCGCCAGCGCGAGCCCACCCGCATCCACCACCGTCTCGCCTTCGGCCGGCTTCAGATCTCCCACTTCGGCGATGCGCTGCCCGCGGATGCGCACGCTCCCCGGAGTACGGGGCCTTGCCGAGCCATCGACGATGCGCGCGTTCACGATGAGCGTGGAAGGCTCCGTGACTTTCGGCGGTGGCGGCTTGCCCAGCCTCTTTCGAACATGCCGCAGCCATGGCCAGAACACAGGCGGCGGTGAGAACGCGGGCGAGCCGCGCCAAGGGAAGTTGCAACGTCGAGCTCATTGAGGACCTTTCGAGTGGCGTGAGGAGCTGCCTGCCGGAGTTGATGCGACAGGCACAGTCACGGTGGCGGATTGAGTGTAGTAATGCGTGGGCGTGGTGCCGAAAGTGCGCCGGAAGCGCGCGGTGAAGGCACTGGGGCTCTGATAGCCCACGTCCAGCGCGACCGCGGTCACCGGCTGGCCTGCGGCAAGCCGGGACAAGGCTTCGAGCAGGCGCACGTGCTGGCGCCACGAAGCGAAGCTCATTCCGGTTTCGCGACGGAAAGTGCGCGTGAGCGTGCGCCGGCTCATGCCAGCGGCCTTCGCCCAGTAGGCAAGGCCCTGCCCTTGCGCCGGCTCTTTGAACAGCGCGCGGCAGATGCGTGCGAGGCGCGCGTCCGCAGGCATGGGTGCGCACAGCGGCACCACGGGCATCGTCGCGATCTCATCGAGGATCAACGCCATGATGCGACCCTCCCGGCCGCCAAGATCGTATTCGAGCGGGATGTCCACTGCGGCAATGATGAGCGAGCGCAGCAGCTCGGAGACTTCGAGCACGCAGCAAGCGCGCGGCAGTCGCGGGCTGGATTGCCCATCCACGTACAACGTGCGCAACGAAACCGCGTCGCGGCAACGCACCTCGTGCTTCGTGCCGGCAGGAAGCCACACCGCACGTTGCGGCGGCACCACGAACCCGCCGTCTTCCGTGAGCACGGACATGACGCCCCTGCTCGCATAGAGCAGCTGCGATCGAAGATGGCTGTGCGTGCCTTCCACGTGCCCCGCCGGATACTCGTCCGCGAGCGCCGCGACGGGACGCGGGATTTCCTGAAGTTCGGCTTGGCTTCGCTTCCAGGGCATGGCTTCGGCTCCGCGGCTCTTATAGGCGCTGCGATACGCAAACGCAATCGAGCCGACGAGCTCCCGGAACGCTTCCGCGCCGGGCGCTGGAAGCTGTCGCTCTTCAGCTCCGGAACACGCTTTTCACGCGCCGGCGCCGACGGGTTTGGACGAAATTCTCGCGTGTGCAGAGGAGCTTCACGCAGGGTGTTCCGCTGGCTATCCTTTGCGCCGTGCCGCACTTCAGCGGAATCCCCCGGAGACTTCAGTGACCCAGGCAAACGCGCCGCGCAGTGAGCAGCCGACCATCAAGCTGCGCACCCCCTATCTTCTGTTCGTGGGCGATGCGCCCACCGAGCCGCACGCCAAGACGGCCTTCGGCATCCGTGACTGGGCGCCGGAGACCTGCCTCGGCCAGATGCGCCTGCCCGAATCGAAAGTGGACCTCGGCCTGCCGGAGATGACTCCGGAATCTGCCGCGAAGGCCGGCGCGGGCTCCATCGTCATCGGCGTGGCGCCGGTGGGCGGCCGCATCCCGGATGCGTGGGCTCCCATCCTCAAGCGCGCTCTCGAAGCCGGCCTCGACGTGGTCAGCGGCATGCACACGCCGCTCGCCGAAGTGCCGGGCCTCGCCGAAGCGGCGCGCAAGAGCGGTGCGGCGCTCGTCGACATCCGCATCCCGAAGCGCCGCTTCGATGTCGGCACCGGCCGCAAGCGCACCGGAAAGCGCGTGCTCACGGTCGGCACGGATTGTGCGCTCGGCAAGAAATACACGGCGCTCGCGCTGACGAAGGCGATGCGCCAGAAAGGCATCTCCGCCTCGTTCCGTGCCACGGGGCAGACGGGTGTGATGATCGCCGGCGCGGGTGTCGCCATCGACGCCGTAGTCGCGGACTTCATCGCCGGCGCCGCCGAAGCGCTGTCGCCGGATGCAGCGGCGGATCACTGGGACCTCATCGAGGGCCAGGGCTCGCTGTTCCATCCGGCCTATGCCGCAGTGACGCTGGGCCTGCTGCACGGCTCGCAACCCGATGCGCTGGTGCTCTGCCACGATCCGACGCGCAAGCACATCGGCGCGTATCCCGACTTCCCGCTGCCGGATCTGCGCACTGCCGCAGACCGCTACATCGAAGCGGGGCGTCTCACCAATCCGAAGGTGCGGCTCGCCGCCGTCAGCCTCAACACGTCGGCGCTCTCGCCGGCGGAGCGTGAGCGCGTCATCGCCGAAACGGCGAAGTCCATGGGCGTGCCCTGCTTCGATCCTCTCAAGTCCCCGCTCGACGAGGCGGTGGCTTCGGTGCTGAAGTCATGAGCCTGCGCCTCGAGGCCGAAACCAAGGTGTGGCCGCTGCGCGAGCCGTTCACCATCTCGCGCGGCACGCAGACGGAATGCGAAGTCATCGTCGTCACGCTGGACGACGGCAAGCACGTGGCGCGCGGGGAAGCCGTCGGCGTGGATTATCACGGCGAGACGCTGCAGAGCATGCTCCAGCAGGTGGAAGAAGTGCGCGCCAAGGTGGAACGCGGCGCCACGAGGCAGGAGCTGCTCAAGCTGCTGCCACCGGGCGGCGCGCGTAACGTCATCGACATCGCCCTGTGGGACCTTGAAGCGAAGCGCAGCGGCAAGCGTGCGTGGGAGCTCGCGGGCATGCCGAATGCGCACCCCATCGCCACCACCGAGACCATCGGCATCCGCAGCATCGCCGCGTTCGAAGAGCGCGCGCGCCAGCTCGCGAAGTACGAGTGGATCAAGATCAAGGTGAATGCGAGCGATCCCATCGGATGCGTGCGTGCCGTGCGCCGCGGGGCACCGCGCTCGAAGCTGGTGGTGGATGCGAACCAGGCCTGGGACGTGAAGCAGCTGGTGGAGATCGCCCCTGCTCTGGTGGAACTGAAGGTGGACCTGCTCGAGCAGCCCGTGCCCATCGATGGCGACGAAGGCCTGGCGAGCGTGGATCTGCCGATTCCGGTTTGCGCGGACGAGCCGGCCAACACGGTGGAAGACCTGCCGCGGCTGATCGACCGCTACGACTACGTGAACATCAAGCTCGACAAGAGCGGTGGCCTCACGGCCGGCCTCGAGCTCGCGCACGCCGCGCGCGCGGCAGGCATGAAGCTCATGGTCGGATGCATGGTGGGCGGCTCCATCGCGATGGCGCCCGGCATGATCGTGGCGCAGCTCTGCGAGGTGTCGGACCTGGATGGCCCGCTGCTGCAGGCGGCGGACTGGCCGAACCCCATCGAGTATCGCGATGGGGTGATGAGCCTGCCTTCACGCGAGCTCTGGGGTTAAACGAGAGCGCAGCAAACAGCGTGGCCTGGCGGCCTGCGTAGCGCGGAAGCGCGCGTCACGCAGGCGGCACTCAGTTCGCCGCGCGCCGGATCCCCTTGCCCGGCCGGGCGTCACGAATCAGCTTGCCCTTGTCGATGACCGGAGTGCCGTTCACGATGACGTAGCGCATGCCGACGGACGGCTGCGCCGGCTGTACGAACGTCGCACGGTCCGACACCGTGGCCGGGTCGAACACGATGAGGTCTGCGTCCGCGCCTTCGCGAAGGCGCCCCTTTTCCTTCATCTGCGGCACGCTCGCCTCCAGGATACGCGCAGGCACCAGGCTCGCCTTCTCGATGGCCTGCATCAGCGTCAGCTTCCTGCTCTCCCGCACATAAACCCGCAGCACGCGGCTGAACGTCCCCGCAGTGCGCGGATGGGCGAAAGCGTTCTTCGGGAGCGGCCATACGTCGCCTTCCACCTGCTTGCCATCGACCGTCCACCAGACGGCGTCGGAAGCGATGGCGCCGCCCGGATACAGGATGGACATATCGAGGTAAGCGTCGTCCCTGGGATTGATGTCCGGCCGCAGGTAGTTGAACACGATGACGGTCTCGGGCTTGTTCTTCTGCAGCTCATCGAAGCGCGCCTGGTCCAGAGGCACCCCGTCCAGCAGGAAGTCCTCGTAGCGCACGCCGCCGAGCCGCTCCTGCCAGTTCGGGCCGCGGAAAAAGGCGGAGCCGATCATGGTGGAGGCGGCCGGGTACGGATAGGCCTCGATCGAAATCGGCAGGCCACGCCGCTGCGCGCTGGAAATGACCTCGCGCGCCAGCTCGATGTCGCGGCCGCTGGTGCTGTTCAGATGGCAGATGTGCATCTGCGCGCCCGTGCTGGCAGCGGTGGCCACCACCTCCTCATAAGCCTCGAAGGCGCTCTTGGGCTCCGTGACGCTGCCGTAGCGCACGTGCGTGAACGTAGGCACGCCCCGGCTCGCGGCGAGCTTGTTGACCGCGTAGTACTCCTTGAGCCCGCTGCCGGGCGCATAGGCCAGCAGCATGCCGACACCGAGGCTGCCTTCGCGCAAGCCCCGATCGACGATCTCGACGATCCTGGTGCGCTGCGACTCATCCGCGATGGAGTTGACCCAGTTGTCCTTCTTGAACATCTCGTTGAGGTGCGCGGGCATGTCGGCGGGATCGAGCGAGTTGAACACCGCATACCGCGCCGCAGCCCACGAGGTGCTCGCGCCGAAGTTGATCGGCCTGCCTTCCTGCGTCACCTTCTCGTAGAAGCGATCCACCGGCAGCACGCCGCCTTCGAGCTCGAGAGCGGTAGTCACCCCGTCGAAGGCCTGCATGCGCGCGCCCGGCAGCTGTTGGGCATGCGAGTGGAGATCGATGAAGCCAGGGGCGACCACGAGGCCTTTCGCGTCGATGGCGCGCCTGCCCTCGAGCGGCTTCTCGCTGATGGCCGCGACCTTGCCGTTGCGGATGCCCACGTCGCGCACGGCGTCCAGCCGCGACTCCGGATCGATGACGCGCCCATTGCGCACGACGAGATCGAAAGTCTCCGCGCCCGAAGCGGCCAGGGCCGCATGTGCGAAGAGCGTGAGGCTGCAGGACAGGAGCGCGACGGAAAAAACGGACTTGGAGCGCATGGTTCGTTCTCTCGGCGGAAAACGGAAGTGCCGGAATATCCGGCGCCGGCGTCGCCGCGTCAAGCAATCGAAGCATGCGGGATTGCTTATGCCGGCTCGCCCGGCCTGCGGGAGCCCGGCGCGCCGCGCGGGCGGATCTGCAGCTCGCGCATCTTGTAGTCGATGACGAGCACGTCCACGAGGCCGAGCACGTCCATGCCGATGAACAGCGTCGGCTCGCGCGTGAGCTTCCAGTGCTCGAACAGGAACATGTCGCCGAACGTGATGCGTGAGCCGGTGATCTTCAGGCCGCCGAGCTCGATGGGTGGGGTCGGCAGACTGTGCCCGATCTGCGCGTCGAGCGTCACGCCGATGACCTCCTCCTCGATCGGATCCAGCCCCTTGCGGCGGATCAGCGCCGCGCGCAGCGCGTTGTTGCCCACCGTTCGCTGCGCGCCGGTGTCGATGATCGCCCGCGCCTTGATGCGCCCGATCAGCACGTCGGCCGACAGAAGCCCGTCGCGCGTGATGGTGATGGGGATCGCGTTGAACCCCGGCCTGGCCCGCTCGCGATGCGAGCGCGAGATGGTGATGCGGTCCCGTCCGAAGTCGATATACAACCGCTTGTCCTTGAGCCCTTCGTTGCCGAGGATACCTTCGGCACCGCCGAACACGTCCTCCACCACCGGCACGGACGTGGAGCGGATCAGCAGATCACCGACTTCCATGGTCTCCACCGGCATCGCCGGCACCACGGCCGACCCTGTGAAGCCGCGCAGCAGGATGTTGTTGGACGGAGAGAGCGTGGCACCCACGCCGGCGACCACCCGCGAGATCACCGCCGACCGGTTCGCACCTGTATCGAGAACGAGACGGAACGGCCCCTTGCCGTTGATGAGCACTGGCGCCCAGATGCGGCCGATGCGGTCGCGCAGGGTGGGTGCGACGTAGCGCGGCTCGGGGGCCTCGACGACGACCTCCGGGAGCGGGTCCTCGACGGGTGCCTGCGCGTGCCTGGAAATCGAGGCGATGAAGGATTCGTGCCCGGAAAAAGCGTGCGCGACGCCCGCCCCCGAGACCGCGAGGGTGAACCCGAACGCGACCAGACCGGCACGACGGACCACGGCGAGACTACACCACGGCGCGCGAAAAGCCGCCAGCCCCCACGAGGCCCGGGAGGCACATAATCCCTCCATCCAGTCCCGGAGTCCGCCATGCCAGACCGCCTGCCCGCCCTCTTCGTCGGCCACGGCAACCCCATGAACGCCCTGCAGAGCAATGCCTACACCCGGGGTTGGCAGCACATGGCTTCAGCGATGCCGCGGCCGCGGGCCATCCTGGCGATCTCGGCGCACTGGTACGTGCCCGGCACGGCCGTCACCTCCAACGCCATGCCACGCACCATCCACGATTTCGGCGGCTTCCCTCGCGAACTGTTCCAGGTGCAGTACCCCGCACCGGGCGATCCCGGGCTCGCGAAACAAGTGCAGCAGCTGCTTGCCCCGATGAGCGTGGCACTGGATGAAAGCTGGGGATTGGACCACGGCACATGGTCCGTGCTGTGCCACATGTACCCGCACGCGGACGTGCCCGTGATCCAGCTCGCCATCGACGAGACGAAACCCGGGGCCTTCCACTTCGATCTCGGCCGCCGGCTCGCGGCGTTACGTGACGAAGGCGTCCTGCTCCTTGGCAGCGGCAATCTGGTGCACAACCTGCACACCTATGCGTGGGGACGCCACACGCCCGAGCCCTTCGATTGGGCCGTGCGATTCGAGTCCATGGCACGCAAGCTGATGAGCGCGGGCGATTTCGCGCCGTTGATCGCCTACGAGCATCTCGGGCGGGATGCGATGCTCTCGGTGCCGACGCCCGAGCATTTTCTGCCGCTCCTCTACGTGCTGGGCGCCGCCCAGGCCGCCGACCCCATCGACTATCCGGTCGAAGGGGTGGATGGTGGCTCGATTTCGATGCTCACCGTGCGGGTAGGCTAGCGCTCTGCACAGCGCGGCATGCAGGATCGCGCCCGCATGCCGCGCTATCCCGCGCCCCCGCGTCAGCGACGCGGCGACTCCAGACTGTAAGTCGTCACGGTGCCGCTGATCTCGTTGCTCACGGCGAGCAGCGGCTTGCCCGTCGGGCTGCTCGCAGCCGGAATGAACAGCACGCCCTCGGGCCCGAGATCCTTCGCAGCCGGCGTCTTCACGTCCGCCGCGAAGTCGCGGTTGTTCACGTAGTCCACGAACACCGGTGAGTGCGGGTTCGTGACGTCGTAAGCCGCGATGCCACCCGTGCGCTCGAGCCCGACGAACGCGTATTGACGGCCGCGCACACTGCCCAGCGTCAGGCCTTCCGGCTCCGGTCCCTTGTTGTCGGACCGGTCATCGAAGTTGTTGTTGTCGTTGCTCGCGTTGAAGTGCTCGCCATCGGCGGCAGCCGTGACGCGCTCGAGGTCGGCGTCGCTGTCGAACACGAGGCTGCCGTTCGCCGTCCAGATGGAGAACGAGCGGCCACCGAGCGTGTAGAGCGCGTCGTAAACGCCGTCGCCGTCCGCATCGCCGAGCGTCCTGGTGACGTTCAGGCGGCCGAGGTTCTCGTCCGTCTGCAGCGCCTGCGCATCCGGGAACACCGTTCCATCGAGCGTGAGCGACTTGATGCGGGCCTCTTCGGCAAAGCCCGGCCAGTCGCGCGCATCACCCTCGTTGGCCGTCACGAGATAAGTCTGGCCTCGCGAGTTGTAAGCAGCGATCGCATCAGGCTCGTACAGGCCATGGACCGGCCACGGCTTGATGTCGATCTTGCCGTCCTTGTCCGAGGCGTCGAAGCCCGGCACGGTGATGATGCCCAGCGTCTCGGCTTCGGGCACGTAGTTGCGCGTGAACGTGCCCTTCTTGTAGTCGACGGTGATCTGCGCGACCGTGAAGTCGTTGTCGTTCACGACCGCGAGCCGGCCGTCACCCAGCACCGCCAGGCCTTCGATCTTCTCCACGTCCGCATAGCCGGCTTCCGCCAGATCGACGTGCAGCTTCTTCTCGATGGGCTTCGCCGACCAGTGCCAATTCGTCCGCAGTCATCTGGTCCAGCGACTTCTGCGCCACCAACGGTGTATGGCGTGTCGAGCGAGCTGATGTCCGGCTCGCCGAGATCGAATGCGTAGATCTTCTTGGTGATGAACGGATGTCGTCCTCGTGGACGGCGTCGTCGTCACGCTCGAGCGCGAGAAAGCCGCCGCCCGGCACCACCGCCATGTCACCGATCTTGTCCGCGCGAGTGTCGGTGGAACTGGGCACGGCGGCCGGATTGTCCATGATGTACACGAACTGCCGCGTGGCAAGCGTAGCCGGATCGAACTCGACGACACGTACGTTGCGCATGGCGTTGAGCGCGCCGTTAGCCAGCGTAGCGGGGTTGCGGATCGGGCTCTGCACGAACGCATACACCTTGCCGTCGCGCAGCGCGATCGCTTCCATGCCGCGATTCTGGCGGCGCTGCGCAGAACGCCCGCAGGCAGCGCCTCCGTGCCGAGCTGCCCTGCCTTGCTGCCGCCGGCATCTTCGCCCGCGGCCGCATGCGGGCCGATCGGAATGAAACGCTCGAGCAGGCGGCCGTTCGGGTTGAAGTGGTAGATGGCAGGGCGATACTCGTCCGGCAGCCAGAACGAGCCGTCCTCGTCGACCGCGATGCCTTCGAAGTCACCGCCCAGGCGGTCGAGCGGCAGCGTCTTGCCGTGGAGATCGATCGGCACTTCGTCGTTGTAGGGCGTCTCCGGCACGCCGCCGGCCACCGCCGTGTTCGGCAAGCCGGTGAGCGGCCTGCCGTTGTAGTCCTTGAGCAGGATCTGTTCTCTCAGCTCGAACCTGCCATTCGCAGGATCGAGCGTGAAGCGCGCGAGGCGCGGTGTGAACTGTGGGAGCAGGAACGGGCGCTGCGCGGTTGCAGTGGGCTCCGCGTTCGGGCCGCGATCGGTGTTGGTGATGAACTCGAGCTTGCCGTCCGCCGTCACGCCTTCGAAGGCAAGGCCGGAGAAGCCGCCGAGGCGCAGCACCTGGCCGGCCTTCGTCGCACCGATGCTCGGCAGCGCGTTGCTCGGCCACTCATAGGTGGCGATGGTGTTTGCCGGGGTGCTCAGGTCCTTGGTGCCGAGCGGCATGAGTGCAGTAACCTTCGCGCTCGCGATATCCACTACCGCGATCGCGTTGTTCTCCTGCAGCGTCACATAGGCCTTGCGGGAGTCCGGCGACACGCCGATGTACTCCGGCTCGAAATCCTGCGCGGCATTCGCCCCGGGGCCGTAGATGCGGATGCCATCGGCGCGCAGGCTCTCCTCCTTGCCGATGTATCGCGTGAAATCCGCCGTACGCACGTCCGCGTCCTGAGCTTCTTGATCGCAACGCCCGGGCGGATACGATAACTCACAGGCCTTCCGGATCCTTGAGCCCCTCGCCATAGCCGTCCGGCTCGCCTTCGTTCGCGACCAGCAGGAACTTGCCGTCGGGCGTGAAGGTGAGCATGTCCGGCAGCGCGCCGACCTGCACCGCGTTCAGGAACTCGCCGGTGGCGGCCTTGTATAAGGCGACATGACCCATGTCCGTCTTCGCGTGACCTTCGATGGCGATCGATGGCGATGGCGACGATGCCGCCGCCATGCGCGCGCAGGATGGTGACCGTGGCTGCGGCGGCGTTCGTGACGAAGAGCCACTGTGTCTGCGGATCGTGCGCGGCTATCTCGGCGCCACCGGTTCTGACCGAGCTGAGCGGCACCATCTTGAGCGCCGGCAGTTGCGATGAGTCGATCGCGAAGGCGCTGGTGGCGGACGCGAGGATGAGACTGACGGCGGCGGTGATGGCGCGGCGAGGGGCACAGACGGTCATGAGATTCTCCGGGTTGTCATGCGAGCGCATGTAACCGGAGCAATGTTTCAACCGTGTGATGAGGCGGATGCCTGGCTCAGGCCTGCCGACATTGACCTCGATGCCGGGCGAGTCAATGCTACGCGCCCCATGGCTCCCTCTCTCGACCTCTTCTGGCTGGGAACCCTCGGCAGTCTCGCGGCAGGCTGCGGCACCGTGGTGGGGGCCCTGTTCATCTTCGGCCTGCGCCGCTTGTCCGAGCGACTGAACGATGCTCTGCTGGCTTGCGCGGCAGGCATCATGCTCGCCGCTTCGTTCTTTCCCTGTTGCTGCCGGGCCTCGAAGCAGCCGAGCATCTTCGCCACGAAGAGCGCGGCGGTCGCGACGGTGATAGGCGGCGTGTTCCTCGGTGCGGTACTGCTCTGGCTGGTGCATCGCTACGTGCCGCACGAGCGCTTCGCCGCTGGGCGCGAAGGGCCCATTTCTTGCCGCGCTGCGCCGCATCTGGCTGTTCGTCATCGCCATCACGCTGCACAACTTTCCCGAAGGCATGGCCGTGGGCGTGGGATTCGCCGCCAACGAGGACCTCGCCAAGGGCATCTCCCTGGCGACCGGCATCGGCATCCAGAACATTCCCGAGGGGCTCGCCGTCGCCATGTCGCTCACCGCGATCGGGCACTCGCGGGCTCAGGCTTTTCTGCTCTCTTCGCTCACGGGTGCGGTGGAACCGGTGGGCGGCGCCTTCGGTAGCGCGGCGGTGTGGCTGGCGGAGCCGCTGATGCCGGTGACGCTGGGCTTTGCGGCGGGCGCCATGCTGTTCGTGATCAGCGGCGAGATCATTCCCGAAACGCATCGCGGGCAGTACCGCACGCTGGCGACGTTCTCGCTGCTCACGGGTTTCGCGGTGATGATGTTCCTGGACGTCGTGTTGGGCTAGACGATGCCCGGCTACGCCTCGCCCCCATCCAGAGCATCAATCTCCCGCTGAACCCGCCGTGCGCGCCATTCGTTCAACAACCCGAGCGGCGAAGAAACCGGCAAAGCAAGGCCACGACGCCGATCATGTTGAACGGATTCTGCGGATATGCCTGCATCATGCCCAGCAGTAGACCAGCATCGGGCACCAGCAGGCTGATGTACCACACCCACGAGCTGCGCAGCATGTCCCGTCGCCGCACGAGCTCCCGCCTGTGGAACTCCAGCACCTGCACGGCCAGGCTCTCCGCTGGCGCCGCACGCATGTTCCACCGCTTGCGAAACTGAAAGAAGATGAACCCCGGCGAGGATAGTCGAGCGCTCTGGCCTTGATCCACGAAAGTTCGGCAATGCCCAGACGGCCGCCCCATAACCCAGGGCCACCAGTACGGCAGCGATGCACTCCAGCACATATCCCAGCCGCGTTCTCCTGCGAAAGGCGCGGACCTTCACCTGCAACTGCTCGATGCTCACCGGGGATGCCTCCGTGGGCTGGCTTTGCCAGGATCTCAACAGGTCTTCTTCATGCATGAGGGCGGCCTCCCGCGTGAAACCGGCGCATCAGCAGCGCCTTGATGCGGTGGATCTTGGTGGCGATGTTCGCGAGGTGGGCGATGTCGGCGATCCCGGCGGCCTCGACGCCCTCGAGGTAGAAACGGGATGATGTCCCGGTCGAGCAGCCTGAGCGTCTGGATCAGCTTGCCGAGCCGGTCCAGCACGGCACCTTCATCCAGGCGACGCTCGCTCTCGGCGGGATCGGCCATCGCGTCGAGCTCCTCGAGGCTGAAGAGCTGCTCCCGCCGGGCGCCGGTGCCGCACGTGGGTCGCCGCGACGTTGTGCGCCACGCGGCAGACCCAGGTCCTGATCGAGCAGCCCCGGCGGTCGAGCCTCGCGAGGCTGCCGCCATGGGGCAGTGGATTTCCGCCAGGAGTCCTTCCTGCACTCGGGCGAAGCTCATAGGCGCTGCGAGCCTCGCCAGCGCCGGGCCGTATTCCTCGGCGAGCCCTGAATACTGCAGGGGCTGGCTGGCGGCGCCAGCAGGCCCGGGTGCCGGCGGCGTCATGCTTTTCGAGTGGGCTTCGCGACCATGCTGCAGATAGTCGGCACGGGAAGCGAATTCTTACAGCCGCAGCGTCATCAATACAGGTTGTTCTTGTAGTCGCTCTCGAGTCCCTTGCGCACCATGCCGGGAATCGACACCGTGGCCCGCGCCAACGCCGCGGCCACGCCACCCGTCCGACTGAGCTTGACGTGCGTCTTGAAGATTTCGGCGGGGTCCAGGCCTTCGGCCGTCCTCGTCACCGGCCACAGCCTTGCGCGCAGCAAGGCCTCACTCCTGTACGTGCGCAGCCGGACCTGCTCGATACGCGTGACGAGCTTGGGCGTCTTGTCGTTCACCGCAAATTCCGCCCGCACGGATTCATCGGTGAACAGACTGGCGGACCCGGTGATGAGCGCGATGCTGGCCACTCCGGGAATCAGCGCCAATGCCGCGATGCGCGGCTGCGTCAGGATATTGCGGAAGCTGTCGACTCGGCGATTGCCGGGCCGGTCCGGGTACCAGACGTCACCTTCGACCCGCTTCAACAGCGCGCCCGCAGGATCCCCCTTCGGGCTCAGATCCGCGCGCCCATCGCTATCGACCGTGGCCAGCGCCATGAAACGACTGGCGGCGAGATGAGCGGAGGGATCGTCCTGCGGAGCTTCGGCGCACGGCTGCGCCGCCCAGAAGTCGGAACGGATGAGCGCCTTGGCGCAGTGCAGGTAGCACTCCTCGACCGCGATCGTGATCCAGTCTTCCGTGATCGCGGATACGCGGCCGTTGACGCGCAGCGTCTCGTCCATGCCGGGGGCCAGGAACAACGAGCCGAACCCATGGCCGACGCGCGCGATCTGCGCGTCGTCGAGCGACCCCCTCGGAATTGACAGCTGGCCCGGGCCATCCACCCGCACGAAGCCTGGCTCACCCCCGCCCGCGCTGACCGCGATGCCGACCGGATTGCCGAATGCGGCGAAGAGACACGGCGATGCCGCGATCCAGCGGGTGGCGCTGTCGTCCAGATAGGTTATGACCTTCAGGTCGCGAGGCCCCGGCACACGGCCCACGCAGGCTTCGAGCGCCGCGACGTCGCTGATGCCGCTCATGGGCATTTTCCCATCCTCGTTCCAAATGAAAGTCATTCTCATTATCATGGGCGACCCCCGGACTGGCAAGCCCCCGACTGCGAGGCGCCTGGCCTTTGCGCCCCCCCCCTTCTTTGAACCCGGCTCCATTGAGGTATCGCCCCGGAATGTTGTCTTTATATGTACGGGCACGAAGGCACCGGGCGCCCGCCTCCGTGCCGCGGGCTTAGCTGCCGGGCGGGCCCGGTGTATGGTTTGGGCATGGTCTCCAAATTGATCGACGCGAACGCAGCGGATGCCAGAAGGAGCCTGGTCGATGCCCTGTACCGAAGGTACAGCCGGGCGCTATCCGCGTTCCTGGTTCGGCAGCGAGTCAGGCCGGACGAGGTCGCCGATATCGTTCAGGAGACCTATTTCCGGTTGCAGCAGGCCGGCCGGGTCGAGTCGATCCGCAATCCCCGCGCCTTCCTGTTCCGTATCGCCTGCAATATCCGATTCAACGAGCGCAAGCGCCGACGCAACCACATCGAGCGCGACGCGCTCGACATCGAGAGCATCGAGATCCCGAGCGAGCAGCCGAGCGCCTATCGCACCTTTCAGGGGAAACAGAGCCTGCAGATCGTGCGCGCCGCCTTCGAGGAGCTCAGCGATTCCTGTCGCGAGGCCTTCGTCATGAACCGCTTCGAAGGCCTGACCTTTTCACAGATCGCCGCACGAATGGAGATCTCGGTCTCCATGGTGGAGAAGCATGTCGCGCATGCGGTGGCGCACATGCGGAGGCGTTTGCAGGAGAAGCAGCAGGCGTCGGAACCGAAGCTGCTGCACGTGGTGAAGTGACGGACATGAACGGTACGCTCGACCCCGCGACATCGGTGGCGACTGAAGCTGCGGAGTGGTATGCGCGTCTGCGCGCTCCGGACGTCTCCGAGATCGAAGCCGTGCGTTTCCGTGCCTGGCTGGCTGGCGATCCAGCGCGCCGACGGGAGTTCGATGCCATCGNNNNTTCTGGCAGGACCTCGCGGCCATCAAGCACACACCGGAAGTCTCCCGGGTCCGGCAAAGCATCGCGGCACGCTATCCGAAACAGCGCAGACGCAGGTCGCTCGCCCTGGCCGCCGCGGTTCTCGGAGCCGTGGCCGGTGTCGCGGGCTGGCAGTACTGGTTCGCCGGGCGGTATGCCACCAACATCGGCGAACAGCGCATGGTTCCGCTGGCGGACGGATCCATCGTCACGCTGAACACCTCGACGCAGATCAGGCTGCATTACACGGACGGCCTGCGCCACGTGGAGCTGGTGCAAGGACAAGCCAATTTCGATGTCGCCAACGATCCGAGCCGACCGTTCATCGTCACGGCAGGAGATGGCGCGGTTCGCGCTCTGGGGACGGTGTTCGATGTCTACAAGGCGGAGGATAGAGTCACCGTCACCTTGCTCGAAGGCAAGGTCGCCGTGGCGCCCCATGGGTCGGCAGCACGCGATACGGTCGCCGGGCTGGACGGCAAGGCTTCAGAGGGCGGCACTGCGCTCGACGAGCAAGACGCAGCGTCGAGCATTTCACCTTCCGAGATCCTGCTGAAGGCCGGTGAGCAGATCTCCTTCGCGGCGGTCACCAAGGTCGCAGCGGCTCCGCAAGTCGTCAAGCTCGCATCGGTGGACGTGCCGCGCGTCACCGCCTGGAAAGCGCGCAAGCTCGATTTCAGCGATACACCGATCCTCGATGCGATCGCGGAAGCGAATCGATACTCGCGGGCGAAGATCGTCCTGCACGCGCCGGACCTGGTGAACGCCCGCATCAGCGGCACGTTCGAGGCGGGCAAGAACGAGGCGTTCGTCGAAGGCCTGCAGACCTACTTCAAGCTCGAAGTCGAGCGCGCGGGTGGCGATCGAATCATCCTGACCCGCCGCAGGGATCCCTAGCCGCCGACTCGCTCGATGAGGATTCGGAGTCTCGCGCGAAAGCCCGGCTTCCGTTCGAAGATTCGCGCGTGCGGCATTGAGGTTTTTCCGGGAACGGTACTCCTTAGGGGTAGGGAGGACTGGATCGGAGACGGGAGGCTCGCCAACTGAGAACAGATACCGGGGAGAGTCGATCTCATGCGCAACACGATCGCGAGCACTGCAACAGGCCGAACGCGCGAGCCAGCCGCCTTGCGGCGTGTCTTCGAGAGGGAAACCTCGTCTGCGAGCGCGGTGACGCCTCTCGCCACGTTCGCCACCAGCCTCGTGCTCGGCGCCGCTCTTTCGCTCGCAGCCGCACAGGATGCCGCGGCGGCCATTCGCAGCTTCACCATCTCGCCACAACTCGTCTCCACTGCGCTCAAGCAGTTCGCGGCGCAATCCGATCTCCAGTTGATCTACACCGAGCATGATGTCGGAATCGCGAAGACGGAGGGGGTCAAAGGAGACCTCGTCCCGCGAGACGCACTCGAGCGGATCCTCGAAGGCACGGATCTGGAGTACGAGATCACTGCCAACAACGTCGTCGTCGTGCGCAGGCCGGGTGCGCCGGCAGCCACCTCGAGCCGCGGAATCGAAGGAGGCTCCTTCAGAATGGCTCAAGCCGGCTCGGGCGCGGGAGTGAGCGGCTCGGAGGCGACGGGCCCGGCTTCTGCGGATCTCGAAGAGGTCGTCGTGACCGCGACGCGCCGGGCGGAACGCCTCACGGAAGTCGCCGGCAGCGTTTCCGCACTGACCGGAAAGCAGCTCCAGCAGATGGGCGCGCAGAGCATGGCGGACTATGTGACCAAGCTGCCCAGCGTGCATTTCAACGACTACGTACCGGGCCGGTCCGAGATCGTGATTCGCGGCGTCTCGACCACCACTTTCCACGACCAGGGCCAGACG
>JBGAIL010000012.1:0-46869 GCA_044225565.1 Steroidobacteraceae bacterium
GGAATGGGTGTCGCCTACGGCGCCGGCGCCTCCGGCCTGCCTTTCGGCCTGCTGCGCGGCTACATCGGCACGGATCTGCCTTCGCACAACCATCGCATCCGCAGCGTGAAGTGCCCGTATACGGGCGAGCAGCTTGCCACCGTGCCGGCGATCAATCCGGACGTCACCGTCCTTCACGCGCAGCGCGCGGACCGCAAGGGCAACGTGTCGATCAGTGGCATCGTCGGCGCGCAGCGGGAGGCGGGGCTGGCCGCGAAGACGCTCATCGTGACGGTCGAAGAGGTGGTCGAAGAGCTGCCGCCGGCGCTCAACGGTGTGCTGCTGCCCCACTGGCTGATCGCTTCGGTGGTGCATTGCCCAGGAGGCGCGTATCCCTCGTATACGCATGGGTACTACGCGCGCGACAACGCTTTCTATCAGCGTTGGGACGATATTGCGCGCGACCGGGACCGCTTCCTGCAATGGATGGGAAAGCACGTGCTGGGCACTCGCGATCATCGCGAATTCCTCGCCAGCCTGAAGGAAGCCGCATGAGCGCCTCCTATACGCGCGACGAGATGATGACCATCGCCGCGGCCCGCATGCTGTGGGACGGGTGTGTCTGCTTCGTCGGCATCGGCTTGCCGAGCGCAGCGTGCAATCTCGCACGGCTCACGCACGCGCCGGACATCGTGCTGATCTACGAATCCGGCACCATCGGCACGAGGCCGGACGTGCTCCCGCTCTCCATCGGCGACGGCGAGCTCGCTGAGACCGCGGCGTGCGTGATCCCGCTGCCGGAAGTGTTCAGCCATTATCTGCAGAACGGGCGCGTGGACGTCGGCTTTCTCGGCGCGGCGCAGATCGACCGCTTCGGCAATCTCAACAGCACCGTTATCGGGCCGTACGACGAGCCGTCCACCCGCCTGCCCGGCGCGGGCGGCGCGCCCGAGATCGCGAGCAACGCGAAGCAGACGTTCGTGGTGATGAAGGCCTCGCCACGCAGCTTCGTGAAGCGGCTGGATTTCCGCACCAGCGGCGGCTACCTCGGCGGCGACGGAGAGCGCTCGCGCAGCGGCGCGCGCGGTGGCGGCCCGAAAGCGCTCATCACGGATGTCGGCATCCTGAAGCCCCTGCCGGGCTCGGAAGAGCTGGCGTTCGCCGCAACCTATCCGGGCGTTACGCTCGAGCAGGCGCGGGCGGCCATCGGCTGGCCTCTCGCGACGTTCGACAGGCTGGATGAGATCGCCGCGCCCACCGCCAGAGAACTCGAAACCCTGCGCGCGCTGCATGCGCGCACCGCCGAGGCGCATCGCCGTCCGGTGGAGCTGCCAAAGGAGACCGTCTCGTGAGCAATCCCCACATCCGGACCGAGCTGCCCGGCCCCAAGGCGCGTGCCATGATCGCGCGCGACGACGAAGTGATCTCGCCTTCGTACCCGCGCGACTATCCGTTCGTCATGTCCCACGGCACCGGCACGGAAGTGTGGGACGTGGACGGCAACCGCTTCCTCGATTTCGCCGCAGGCATCGCGGTGTGCTCCACGGGCCATGCGCACCCTAAAGTGGTCGGCGCGATCCGCGAGGCGGCGGGAAAGTTCGTGCACATCTCGAGCGACTTCTGGCACGAGGAGATGATCGGTCTTGCCGAGCGCATCGCGAAGGTCGCGCCCTTCGGCGAGCCGGCGATGAGCTTCTTCTGCCAGTCCGGCACGGAAGCGGTGGAAGGCGCGTTGAAGCTGGCGCGCTACGTTTCCGGGCGGCCGCGCTTCCTCGGATTCCTCGGCGGCTTCCACGGCCGTACGATGGGTTCGCTCTCGTTCACCTCCAGCAAATACACGCAGCAGAAGGGCTTCGCGCCCACCATGCCGGGCGTGACGCACGTGCCGTATCCCAACACCTACCGGCCTCTGTTCAACGGCGCGGATCAGGGCAACGCGGTGCTGGGCTACATCCGCATGCTGTTCGATCGCAGCGTGCCGCCTTCGGAGGTCGCGGCGATCCTGGTCGAGCCCATCCAGGGGGAGGGAGGGTATCTCGTGCCGCCGCCAGGGTTCCTGCAGGGGCTGCGAGAGATGTGCGACGAGCACGGCATCCTGCTCATCTTCGACGAGGTGCAGTCGGGCGTCGGGCGCACGGGCAAAATGTTCGCCTGCGAGCACTTCGGCGTCTCGCCGGACATCATGACGCTCGCGAAGGGATTGGGCTCGGGCGTGCCGATCGGTGCGGTCGTCGCGAAGCGCAGGATCATGCAGCAGTGGAAGCGCGGCGCGCACGGCAATACCTACGGTGGCAACCCAATCGCGTGCGCGGCGGCCAATGCCACGCTGGACCTGGTTACCGGCGGGCTTTCGGCGAATGCGGCGAAGATGGGCGGGCATTTCATGACCCGGTTGCGCGAGATGGCCGGCACGCTCAAATGCATCGGGGAGGTGCGGGGCCGAGGCTTGATGATCGGCGTCGAGCTCATCGAGCCGGGGCCGGATCGTGCGCCGGCCAAGGCTTTGGCGGAGGCCGTGATCACCCGCGCCTATCACAACGGATTGTTGTTGCTCACGTGCGGAGTGAGCACCGTTCGCTTCATGCCGCCGCTCACGGTGACGGAGGCCGAGATCGATGAAGCCGTCGGGCTCCTGAAGATCAGTTTCGAGGAAGCGCTCGCCGGGGTGCGTGCGTGAGCCGCGCGCTGCCGCTGGCGGGGTTCGTCGCGCTGCTCGCCGGTGTGGCGACCGGCCCGGCGCAGGCAGCGCGCGAGACGGTGCTGAAGCAGGTCGACCTGCCGCACAACTACTACTGGCGGGAGCTGTATATCCCGCAACTCACCACAGGGCCTTCGAGCGTCGCGTTCCTGCCGGATGGGCAGAGCGTGGTGTTCAGCATGGGGGGCTCGCTGTGGAGGCAAGTGCGTGGTGGCGCGCCGCCAGCCGCCGACGCGGAGGCCATCGAGCTCACTCATGCGAATGGCGCATACGACTACCAGCCGGACGTCTCGCCTGACGGCCGCATCGTGGTTTTCGCCCGTTACGATGGCAATGCCATGGAGCTCTGGCGGCTCGACCTCGCTAGCGGCCGGGAGCAGCCTCTCACCACGAACGGCGGCGTGAACCTCGAGCCGCGGCTTTCCCCGGATGGCACGCAGCTGGCCTGGGTTTCCACCGCCGGCACGGGCCATTTCAATCTCGTGATCGCGCCGATCGGCGAAACGGGGCTCGGCGCGCCGCGCCCGCTGTTCGAGCCGCGCGAGAGCCACATCGACCGTTACTACTATTCGCGCTTCGATCATGCCATCAACCCCTCGTGGTCGCCGGATGGCGAGCGCGTGTACTTCGTCAGCAATCCCGAGATCGCCTGGGGAACGGGCGACATCTGGTCCATCTCCGTGCGTGGAGCGCCGGATCTCCGGAAAGTGCTGAGCGAGGAGACGTCCTGGAGCGCGCGGCCCGAAGTCTCGCCCGACGGCAATCGGGTGCTGTTCGCCAGCTATCACGGCCGGGACTGGCACCAGCTGTGGCTCACCACGCCGAAGGGCGCTGCGCCTCTGCCGCTGACGTTCGGGGACTTCGACCGGCGCAACGCACGCTGGTCCGCGGACGGTCAGCGCATTGCGTACGTCAGCAACGAGCATGGGAATACGGAGCTCGTCGTTCAGGAGGTCATCGGCGGAGCGCAGACGAAGATTTCCACGCAGTCGCGCAAATACCGCCTGTCCCAGGCGCGTCTCACGCTGGACATCCACGACGCGAAAGGCGAGCGCGTGCCCGCCCGCGTATCCGTGCTGGCGAGCGACGGCCGTGCGTATGCGCCGGATCAGGCCTGGATGCAGGCCGATGATGGATTCGACCGTGCCGTGCAGAGAACGGAAACGCATTATTTCCATTGCGCGCCACCCTGCTCGCTGGCGGTTCCGGCGGGGGAGGTGGCGATCACGGTGCAGCATGGGTTCGCGCACCTGCCGTGGAAGCAGAAGGTGACGCTCGCTGCCGCGGGTGCGGACACGGGCGCGGCTGGTGCGCCCGTTGCGGATGCGGCGGCTGCCCGCGAGATCGACGTCCGCCTCGAAGGCCACGCCTTGCCCGCCAGCTTCGGCCGCTGGCTGAGCGCGGATCTGCACATGCACATGAACTACGGCGGCCACTACAAGAACACGCCGCAGGGCCTGGCCTTCCAGGCGCAGGCGGAAGACCTCGACGTCGTCCACGACCTCGTCGTCAACAAGGAAGAGCGCATACCGCAGATCGAGCGCTTCAGCGCCACTCCCGATCCCGCCGGCGGCGAGCACGTGGTGCTGCTGCACTCGCAGGAATTCCACAGCAGCTTCTGGGGCCATCTCGGCCTGCTGTTCCTCGAGGATCATCTCCTGACGCCGGACTTCGCCAGCTACCGCCACACGGCGTTCGCGAGCCCGTATCCGCACAACGGCGTCATCGCAGACCTCGCGCATGCGCAGAACGGACTGGTCGGCCACGCGCACCCGTTCGATGCGGACGTCGTGCCGGCGAAGGAGCGCTCGCTCTCCAACTCGCTGCCCGCGGAAGCCGTGCTGGGCAAGATCGACTACCTCGAAGTCACCGGCTTCTCGGATCACGAGGCCACGGCGGGCGTGTGGTATCGCCTGCTGAACACGGGAGCGCGCATCCCGGCGGGCGGCGGCAGCGACACCATGTCCAATTACGCCTCGCTGCACGGCCCGGTGGGGCTGACTCGTACCTTTCTCGATACGCGCGGCGAACGGACGGTCGCAGCGCTCCGGGAAGCGTTGAAAGCGGGCCGCACGTTCGCGAGCAACGCCCCGCTGCTGGGGCTCGAGATGGCGGAGCTGCGGCCCGGGGACACCTTGAGCCGCCGCGCTCCGGGCAACGTGCCTTATCGCGTCGCGATGCGCTCGCCGGTTCCCATCGATCACGTGGAGCTGGTGCACAACGGCAAGGTCATCGAGTCCTTCGCGCTGCACGGCGACCGGCGCTCGCTGGACGTCACCGGCTCGGTGCGCCTGGATCGCGGCGGCTGGGTGCTGTTGCGAGCCTGGAACGACGGTGCGGACCCACTCGTGTTCGACGGGTATCCGTACGGTACGACCAGCCCGATCTATCTCGACCTTCCGGGCAAGCCCGCTACCGCGGGCGAGGACGCGACGTATTTCGTCGCCTGGCTGGACCGGGTCATCCAGACCGTGAGCGCCCGGGACGATTTCAACGATGCGCGCGAGCGCAAGGCGACGCTCGATTATCTGAATGCCGCGCGCGACCGGTACGTCGAGCTGCAGAAGACCGTGGGGAGTCATCCGAAATGACGAGAAGAAACACGATGTTCGCCGCTTTCACGGAGTCGCGCACGCGGGTCGTATGTGTCGCGCCAGCCGCAGGGCTGGTCCTGGCCGTCTGCCTGCTCGGCGGCTGGCCTGCCGTCGCTGCGCCATCCGCGGCCGTCGCCGTTGCCGCCGCGGCGTCTGCGTCCGCTCCCGCCGCATCCGGGCCGCTCACGCTGGACGACTTCGACCGCATCGCGGACGTCGCCGACCCGGAGCTCTCGCCCGATGGCGAGTACCTCATCTACAGCGTCTCCGCCAAGGACATGGCGGAGGACGCGAGCTATTCCGATCTCTGGCGCGTGCGCTGGGACGGAACGGATCGCCGCCCGCTCACGCAGACACCGAAGGAGAGCGAATGGCAGCCGCAGTGGAGCCAGGACGGCAAGTGGATCGCCTTCCTCGCCGATCGCGGCGGTGACGACGCGAAGACTCAAGTTTGGGTCATGCCCGCCTTCGGCGGCGAGGCACGGCAGATCACCCGCTTCGCGGAAGGCGTGAAGGATTTCTCATGGTCGCCGGACGGCGCGCGCTTCGCGGTGATCGCGTGGGATCCGCAGCGGCCGGAAGGGGAGGCGAAGCCGAAGAATCCGCCGCCCATCGTCACGGGCCGCTATCAGTTCAAGGAGGACTACACGGGCTATCTCACCTCGCGACGCCGCCATCTCTACGTGGTGGACGCAGCCAGCGGGCAGGCGACGCTGCTCACGCCGGGAGATCACGACGAAGGCGCGCCCGCCTGGTCGCCGGACGGCAAGCTCGTCGCCTACGTCACCAAGCGCGGCGCGGATCCCGACCGCACGCTCAACTTCGACATCTACGTCATCGAGCCTCGCGCCGGCGCCAGCGAGCGCCAGCTGACCACCTGGCCGGGCGCCGACCTCGACCCGGACTGGGACGCGAAGCCGGCCTGGAGCCCCGACAGCAAGCGCATCGCGTACCTGCGCGCGGCCGAGGACAAGTGGATCTACTACTCGCCGTTCCAGCTGGCCGTCGTGGAAGTGGCGAGCGGCAAGGAGACGCTGCCGGCGCCCATCGACCGCTGGTTCTACAAGCCGCGCTGGAGCCAGGACGGGCGCTCGATCCTGAGTCTCGTCGAGCAGAGCCGCGTCATGCATCTTTCGCGCATCGACGTGGCGAGCGGCAAGGTGACGACGCTGACGCCGGGCAAGCGGTACGAAGCGGATTTCGCCATCGGGCCCAAGGGCCGCATCGCGGTGCTCGGCGGCGATGACACGCACCCGTACGAGATCTCGGCGGTGGAGGGCGGGAAGCTGCGCGCGCTCACCGATCACAACGCGTTCCTGGCGCAGAAGCAGCTCGCGGCCGCCGAGGATTTCACGGCGACGAGCCCGGACGGCACGACTGTCGATGCGTTTCTCATCAAGCCGGTGGGCTACGTCGAAGGCCAGCGGTATCCGGCCATCGTCACCGTGCACGGCGGGCCCGTCTATCAGTTCAGCCACGAGTTCGACGACGAATGGCAGCACTACGCCGCGAACGGTTACGCGGTCATCGCAGCCAACCCGCGCGGCAGCTCCGGCCGCGGCTTCGATTTCGCGCGCGCCATCTATGCGGACTGGGGCCAGAAGGACGTGCAGGACGTGCTGGCCGCCGTGGACCACGCGGTGAAGATCGGTGTGGCGGATCCGGAACGGCTCGGCGTGGGCGGCTGGAGCTACGGCTCAATGCTCACGAACTATCTCATCGCGAGCGACAAGCGGTTCAAAGCTGCCGTGAGCGGCGCCGGTACGTCGAACATGCTCGGCAACTTCGGCTACGACCAGTACATCCGCGAATATGATCTGGAGCTGGGCGTGCCCTGGAAGAACCGCGAAGCGTACGACCGCGTGAGCTATCCGTTCCTGCACGCGGACCGCATCGTGACGCCGACGCTGTTCCAGTGCGCCAGCGCGGACTTCAACATGCCGTGCCTCGGGGCGCAGCAGATGTACCAGGCGCTGCGCTACCAGAATATTCCCACGGAGCTGGTCATCTACCCCGAGGAGAACCACGGCCTCACCGTGCCGAGCTATCTGCGGGACCGGAGGCAGCGCGATCTGGCGTGGTACGACCGGTTTTTGAAAGGGCAGAAGCCTCGCTGAACAGCGGCGCTCTCTGGCCTATGCGATGACTTAGGATCGGCAACGTTCGGCGCGGGGGCGTGGGGGATTGTCATGGTGCCCCGGCTGCATCCGGAAACGGCAGGTCGCGCACCCAGTGGTCCAGCCACTCGCCGGTTCGCGTCAGATCGTCCGCGATCGCAGCCGGGCGTTGGAAGACATGGCTCTCATCGTAGACCAGCAAGGCGGCCGGCACATTGAAGCGGCGTAGCGCATCGTAGAACGGGCCGCTGTCGGTGACGGGATTCGGGAATTTCGCGCCATAAGGACCATGGGGTGATCCCGTGGCACCCGCAGACAACAACAGCGTCGGCGTACGCACGCGTTCGACGTGAAGCCCCGGCGATTCTTCCAGAATCCGTGCGCGCTCGGCGGCATCGAAGGGATCGTGGATACCGAAATAGTCGCGCTGCAGGAGTCTCACCCAGCCGTCATGCGGGTAACCGAAAGTGGCGCCCGAGGGATAGAAGAATCCTTCGTGGCTGACGGCAGCCCTGAAGCGATGGGTCTGCGTGATCGCATAAGCCGTCAGGCCCGCCCCATAGCTGTGGCCGAGCATGGCCGTGCGTTCGGGATCGGCAATGCCTTCGGCAATCAGCAGATCCAGCCCCGCCAGCGCATCGGCCAGCGGGTCGCGGTAGCGATTCCTGCCGGTGCGGATCGCGTCGTGGAACTCAGCGCCATAGCCGCCCCGGCCCCTGGTGTTGGGAATCAGGACGGCGTAACCGCGCGCGGCAAGAGGCAGGTAGGCACTCCAGCCGTCGCGGGCGAAGCCGCGAAGAACCATGCCGGGTCCACCCGTGTTGTAGAGCAGCGTCGGCAATGGCGCTCGTGCATGCCCCTGCGTTCGGACTGACGCAGGTGTGAGCAGTAGACCATGAATGGTGAACCTGCCATCGGTGCTCGGCCAACTCATCTCTTCCGTATGCACCAGCTCATCCAGCGAAAAATCTGGCGACAGATTCGTCAACTGGACTGCCGCGCCGGCCGGCTGGGCCCGTGCATCAAGCGCAACAAAAAACAACTCCGCCGGCGTGGTGAGTGATTCCCGCGTGAACACCATCAAACGTCCATCCGCGCTGAAGCTGCGATTGTCCTCATACGCAAGGTGCAACTGCGATGCCTGCGGGAGAACGGTTGTGGTCCGCGAGGAGACGTCGGCGCGTACGAAACGCTGTGCCATGCCTACAGAAGCCACGTAGCGGAAGTCACCGGCATCGGCTGACCAGTGACAGCTCCCCAGCCCCATGGGCGTTTCGTCCTGTGGAAAACCGACGACCGGGCCGCCTTCCGCGCGCACCAAAGCCGGCCATCCGGGGCGATAGGCCGGAAACCGGTGTTGTGTCGTGAAGGCAATCCAGCGTCCGTCCGGCGACCAGCACGGCTGCGCGTCAGCGCCTGGCTGGGTGACCAGCGGGCGGATGCGCCCGGTCGCCACGTCGACCACCACGAGGTCGGCGTCGATGTTGTATCCCCAGTCGCCGAAGCTCATCGGTGTATCAACCGGGTTGATCGCGACAGCGAGCGAGCCTTCATCCGGCGACCAATCGAAATTATTGCCGCGGGCGACGCTCATCGAACCGGAAGTCAGCTGCCTTACCTCGCCGCTGCGCACATCCAGCACGAACAGCACCATCACCGGCTCGTTGTCCGGCTGGATCGATTCGTAGGCAACGCCACGCCTGGGGTCGAGCGGAGCCGGCCGTGTCAGCGCCGCAGTAAATGCCACGCGATTGCCGCGCGGCGACCACTTGTAGTCCGCCGTCACCGGCCTGCCGCGTACCGGAAACGGCGTTATCGCGCCCGTTTTGATGTCGTGACAAACAAAGCGCGCGCCGCCCTGCGCCGGTTCTCTGAGAATCATGCTCAGACAGCTGCCGTCCGGATGCCAGCGCACACCACTTGCGCCGGCAGGCAGCACCAGCGGCACAGGTTCGGCGGCCGGCTCACCCGCGCGCGGCAGACGCTGCAGCAGGCGCTGCGTGGTGAGTTCGTTGGCTTCCACCGAACGCCGCGTCACCGTATAGGTCACCCAGGCGCCATCCTGCGACACCGCCACCGCGCCCAGTTGCGCTGTTCCAGCAACGAGTGCCGCCGCGGCGGCAGCCGTCAAGTCCCCCGAATCCCTGGCCTGCACCAGCGCTGCCAGCATCGCCAGGGCCACTCCCAGCCATCTACACCTCCACGCCACACTCCTCGCTGGAAGACGCACGGGTGATGCCGCATTCCGCCTGGCGAATCCGCCAAGGCGTTCGCTGAACCTCACCATGCCTTGGTGAGGCCGAGCGTGACCATGCGGCCGATGGCGTCGGCGTTGAACCGATCATAGATCCCGGCGCTGTCTGCAATGGTGACGGGTGGCCGGCGATTGAACAGGTTGCTGGCGGCGATCGACCCGCTCAGGCCGTTCAGCCATCCCGCGGCGGAACGGCCGAAGTCGTAGCGGACGTTCATGTCGACGGTCGTCCAGCTGGAGATCGGCGGTCCGCCGATATTCTCCCGATAGCTGTCCGTGTAGTTCACGAAGCCGTTCACGCTCCACTGGTCGTGGCTCCAGCCCAGGCGACCGCGTGCGCGCAGATCCACCGGGCGCCCCCGGATGTTCAAGGTGACGGCCTCGGGCGAGGTGGGCGTCACCCGCAGGGACTGGTCGAGGATATAGGCAACATTGAGGTCCGCTCTGAACTCTCCGACCCTCGATACCCATCCGTAGCTCAGTCCCACATCCAGCAAGCGGCTGCGCACGGCCGAAAGGTTCTGGTATCGATCGTCCATGATGACCTCGACGGCACTGAACGGGGTCGTGGGCGGGATGCCCCCCTGATACAAAAGCGTGGTCGCCCCGCTGACGATGTCGGCGATCAACTGGTCGAATGCCGCGTTTCCGGCGACATCGCCGGCGGGCGGCCGACGGGTGATCAGATTGGCATACGCGGCTTCCTGCAGCAGGCTCACCCGCGGGATATCGATCTTGTCGGTGAAATCGATGTCGTTGTAGGTCAGCGACAGGCGCAGTCCCGGCAGCCGGGCCGGCTGCAGGTCCAGCCCCAGCGTCCAGCTGGTCGACTCCTCCGGCTCCAGCTCCGCGCCATAGAGGGATCGGATGACGGCCAGCGACGTGCCGCCGTTCTCCGGTGTGTCCGGTGTATTGACGAATCTCACCGTCCGCTGGGGGTTCTCGAACGAAGCGGAGATGTTGAACAGGGTCGGCGCCTTGAAGGACTGCCCCCAGGTGCCGCGCAGCCTGACCCCCTCGACGGCCTCCCACAGCAGGCTGAAGCGCGGCTTGAAGGCGTTCGAGAAATCTTCGTACCTTTCGTACCGCGCCGAAGCGGTGAACTCCAGTCGCTCCATGCCGCGGCGGCGGTTTCCCGCCCCCACCAGCGGCGCAAAGAACTCGCCATACAACGCCGGCGTCTCACGATCGTTGTCGATGGATACGAAGTCGTCCGTGGAGCCGAAGTATTCCTGCGTCAGGTATTGCATGCCGAATGCCGTCCGCGCCATGCCTCCCGGCAGCGCGAATGCTTCGCCGTCCGCCCGCACGTCGTAACTGATCGTCTTTCCCTTCGTCACCTGAAAGAAACCGGGGATGGGAAAGCTGAGGAACTCGGCCTCCTGCGCTATCTCGCTGTGGTTGTAGGTGACGCTGCCATCCAGTTGCCAGTTCCGGCCGAACGACACCCTCGCTCCCGCCGTGCCGCCATAACTCGTATGCTCGTTGTCGAAAGTCATCACGAAAGAGCGGGTGGTCATGTCCTGGGCGCGTCGGGTGTATCTTCCCTCCGCGTACAGCTCCCAGCGGTCGGAGACCTTCTGTTCGATCGATCCCTGCAAACCGTGCAGGGTGTGAGGGCTCGCCGGATCGACCTGGCTATAGCCCGGATTGGACGTCGCCTCGCGGTCGGCAGCCGCAAGGATGTTCTGGTTTTCGTAGCTGTAGTTGAGCAGGCCGTGGCCGGAGTGCCAGGAGGCTCCCAGGCTCTGGGTCGCCCGCCAGCGCTGATGTGCGCTGCTGCGGGTGTCGTGACCGTAGTACACGTCGGTTTCCGCTCCGGTGAAGTCCTTCCGCAGAATGACGTTGATGACTCCGCCGATCGCGTCGGAGCCGTAGACGGCCGCTGCACCGTCTGTCAGCACCTCGATCCGCTCGATCGCGTTCAGTGGAATCGTGGACAGATCCACGCCCAGCTGCTCGTAAGCCGCCGCCGTGCGGCGGCCGTTGATGAGAACCAGGGTGTAGGTGCTGCCGAGGCCGCGCAGGTCGGGCAGGCTGACGCCGAAGGAATTCTGCGGGACGCGAAAGTTCTGTGGCAGGGCCTGCAGCACTTCCGGCAAGGTGGGGAGCCCGGTATCGCGGATGTCCTCCCGCGACAAGGAAATCGTCGGCAGTGCATCGTTCTGCACGCCGCGGATGTGCGAGCCCGTCACCACGACCTCGAGTTTCGCCGGGTCCTGCGATTCGCTGTCGCGACTCGAAGCAGGGTTCTCCTCGTCTTCACTGGCGCTGCCGGTGTCTCGATCGGTCGTTGACTGAACGTTCTGCGCCAGGCGTATGACGCCTTGGGTTCCCTCATCCCCGGCCCCCGTCCCGTCGCCGGTAGAGGGGAATCGGGCGGTCGGATGTTCGGAGAGGATCATGACGGTTTTGTCGTCGGTGGTGCGGTAGGTGAGCCCGGTGTCTCTCAGGAGCGCCTTGAGCGCTTCTTCGGTCGTCAGCTGCGCTTTGAGCGGCCTTGCGGAGAGGCCATCGACGAGGCTTTGATCGAAAAGGATGTTGCTGCTGGTCTGCCCTGCGATGGCGCGCAGTGAGGCTGCAAGCGGCTGGGCGGGTAGATTGAATTCCGTTCTGGAGCCGTCCGCGTGCGCGAGCTGCACGTCAAGGAGGAGGGTCGCAACGGTAGCGGCAACGAGACTGGATCTGCGCATGTGGTTCCCCGAGGCGGTCCGTCGCTCATGTTGTGGATGGTGTCCCTGTTGCGGGGTATGGACGTATTGGTCGTCCGAAAGCCGTAAAAGTCGAGAACCGGCTCGCAGCTTCGCTTGCGCCGGCACATTCGGAGAGAGGACGCATGAGCTGTCCAAAAGCCGTAAATGCCAAAGTGTATGGAAAGCAGGGAATTCCTGTGCGACGCTTGGTGCATGTCTCGCCTCTTCGCTCAGCTGCGCCGCATCAAGCGCCTTTTGCGCAATCGCGGCGCCACCGTGGAGGACGCCGAGGACCTGGTGCAGGAGGCGGTCCTGCGCCTGCACATCTACACGCGTGAGGGCAACGAGGTCCGCGACGAGGAAGCCTTCGTGGTGCGCACGGCAATGAACCTCGCGGTAGATGCCAGACGCCGTGCTCATGCCGATTTGTGGTCGAAGCAGCCCGTCGAGGACCTGAACCTCGTCGATCTCAGTCCGACACCCGATCAGGTTTTCGAGGCCGAACAACGTCTATTGCGCATGAAGGCGATTCTCGAGCGGCTCGGTGACCGGACGCAGGAGATTTTTTTCATGAACCGCCTGCAGGGTTACAACCACGCGGAGATTGCCGGGAGACTCAATGTTTGCAAGAGCACGGTCGAGAAGCACCTGGCTCGCGCCCTGACGGTGGTCACCATGGAAGACTTGAAGCGATGAGCGCCCGGCAAGCTCGCCCGGAAGGCTCGCCCATCCCCCCGTCGGCGATTGCGGAGGCGGGAGTCTGGATCGTCCGGCTCAGTGACGACGGTAACAATCGCACGCTCAAGCAAGGGTTGCGGAAGTGGCTGGATGCGGATCCGGTGAACGCCAAAGCGTTCGAGGCGGCCAGCGACACATGGGAGCTCTCCCAGACTCTGCGTCGAGTGATGCCTGTTCCCCGCGAGCAGAGGCCTTCGCGGATGTTTCGCAGCGAGCCGAAGCGCATCAGAGCCTGGGCGGCGATTGCCGCTTCAGTGCTCGTCGTCGCAGGTGCCGGGGCATATGTCTATCTCGATCATTTCAGCGTCCTCAGGACGGGAGTCGGCGAACAGCGCACCCTCGCGCTCGAGGACGGCAGTCGCGTCGTCCTCAACACCGATACCCGAATCGTCGAGCGCTACAGCTCCCGCGAACGGCGCATCGAGCTCAAGAGCGGCGAGGCTTTCTTCGACGTGGCTCCCCAGGCCACACGCCCTTTCATCGTCAATGCCGGCGGCCGAGCCATTACGGCGCTTGGCACCTCGTTCGTGGTGCGGGGCGACGAGCGAGAGCTCGCCGTCACGCTGGTTGATGGCAAGGTTGCCGTGAGTGGCGGAAGTGCAGATTCGGGGACCGCAGCTGCTGTCGGAACCTTCGAGGAGAGGGGTATCGTGTTGGAGCCGGGGGAGCGGGTGACGTTCGTGCACGCGACTCGTTCGGCGCGTGTCGATACGCCCGCGCTGGAGAGTGTTACGGCGTGGCGTCGCGGACAGGTGGTGTTGGACAAGACGCCGCTGGCGACGGCAATCGAGGAGATGAATCGCTATAGCGAAACGAAGATCGCGTGCGGCGATGAAAGCGGGAAACCGTCCGGCTGCCCGGATCTGGCCATCAATGGGCTGTTTCAGGCCGGCGACTCGGACAAGTTCGCGAATGTGATTGCACGCCGAATCCGGCTCCGGGTGTCCGCAAGCCTTAGTGTCTGCGGATTGATTGGCCGATCCGCGGCCGGATTCGGCTCCGGTTCTGACGCAGCGATCGGCGAGATTACCGTCCGCGCGGCGGCGCCGTGTAACGCCCAAACTTCTTCATCAGCGCAACCAGCTCATCGTGCGGGATCGCCTTGGCGTAGTGCCCCTTCGTCCCCTGCATGTCCTTCGCCGCCACCATGGCGTTCACGATCGCTTCTTCCACCGCCTGCACGGTGGCCTCGAGCAGCGAGTCCATCCTGTCGTTCACGAGGAAGCTCATCTGCGCCATCTCCGTGCTCGCGAGCGCCGGAGTATTGGCTGTGGAGAACGTGAGAAAGATGTCGCCCGAGCCGTTGCCTGCATAGCTGCCCATGCGCGCGAGCCCCATGCCCGCCCGCTTCGCGATGCGCTTCAGCTGGGTAGGCAACAGCGGCGCATCCGTACCCACCACGATGATGATAGAGCCCGTGTCGCCAGTGATCTTCGGGTCGGTATAAACGCGATCGTTGCGGATGTGCTGCCCCACCGGCACGCCCGCGATGCGCAACGTATCCCGCACGCCGTAGTTCGCCTGCACCAGGGCGCCCACGATGTAGCCGTGGCCCGCTTCCTTCACGGCCCGCGAAGCCGTGCCGATGCCGCACTTGAATTCGTGGCAGATCATCCCGGTGCCGCCGCCGACGTTGCCTTCGTCCACCGCGCCGCTGCGTGCCCCATCCAGCGCCTGCCAGACATGCTCGGGCTTCACGTGAAAGCCGTTGATGTCGTTGAGCTCGCCATCCCAGGTTTCGGCAACGACCGGCAGCGACCACCAGTAACCATCGCTATCCGCCGCTCCGTGCCTCACGCGCCAGGCGATCACCGCGTCGCGAGCCACGCCGACGCTGTGGGTGTTCGTGATGACGACCGGGCCTTCCATCTGGCCGGATTCGTCGATCCAGGTGGTGCCGGTCATCTCGCCATTGCCGTTGAGCGAGAACCAGGCGCCGAAGACCGCGGTGTTCGCGCTGGCCGCGCCGCGCGGCAGGACGGCCGTAACCCCGGTGCGAACCTTGCGGCCGCCTTCCAGGTCCTGCATGAGCGTGACCTGGCCGACGGTGACCCCGGCGATGTCCGTGATGGCGTTCAGCGGCCCCGGCGTGCCTTCGAAGGGCACGCCCAGGTCGCGGGCACGCGGCCCGGCTCCGGCAGGGAGGGCGGCGAGAGCGAGCAACAGTGCGAGCAGGGGGCGCATGAGGTCCGCAAGCATAAAGAAAACCGGCGTGGACGGAAAATCCGCCTGCGCGACTGAGGTTTTCGCGCCGTCGCTCGTTTAACCCGGAGACGGGTTTCGCAGACGAATCCATCTGCGTCGCCGCGCAAAACAGACCGAACTGCTCTCACCGGAAAGCGAAACTGCCGCCATGAGAACCCCGAACCGCATCCTCCCGCTCGCCCTGTCCGCGCTGCTGTGCGCCTCCGCCGCTCTGGCTGCCTCGCCGGCCGCGAACCGCAGCCCGGCCCCCGGCACCTACGTCACCATCCCCGACACCATCGTCGCCGGCCCAGGCCTGAAGGCGGATGTGGAGCGGGGGCTCTTCTTCGTACGGGAGAACCGTGCGAAGGCGGACAGCCGCATCATCGCGGTGGCCTTCATCCGCTTCCCCGCACAGCAAACCGGCGGAGCGGGTCGCCCGCCCGTGTTCCTGCTGGCCGGCGGCCCGGGATCGGACTTCGATTTCAAGGACCCGGTGGAGATGCGTGCCGCACAGCGCCTGAGCCGCACGCGCGACCTCGTCTATATCAGCCAGCGCGGCAACCCCATTGCGCCCGGGTTGGTCGCGCAGATGTACACCCCATCCCGCACCGCGCCGCTGGACAAGCCCGCCACCGTCGAGAGCGTGCGGGAATCCCAGCGTGCCGCTTTCAAGGAAGCGCTGGATCAATGGACCGCACGTGGTGTCGACCCGAGCGGCTACGACATCCTCAACATCGTCGACGACGTGCACGAGCTGCGCGCCGCGCTCGGCTACGACAAGCTGGTGCTCCGTGGCTGCAGCTTCGGCTCGCAGTGGAGCTTCTCCTACCTCAAGCGCTGGCCGCAGACCGTGGATCGCGCCTGGCTGAGCGGCGTGGAGCCGCTGGACTACGCCTACGACAGCCCGAAATGGCTCTGGAACTCGCTCACGCGCCTCGCTCAGCGTGCGGAGGCGGATCCGGCGATGAAGAAGGAGATTCCGCGCGGTGGCGTGATGCGTGCGTTGCAGGAAGTGGTCGAGAAGCTCGACGAGCAGCCGGCCACCGTCGCCATCGAAGATCCCAGGGCCGGCAAGCCGGTGAGCATCACGCTCGGCGCGAAGGACGTGCAGGACATCATCACCTACGGCGGCATGATGGGCGAGAGCCGCGACGAGCGGCTGGGCAACTGGCCGCGCTTCATCATCGAGATGCGGCGCGGCGACCTGCGTTATGCCGCTGCCATGGTGTGGGAGATGCGCACTTTCGTGGAGGAGGGGGAGCCGCTCATCGGCGGCCTCATCGACAACAGCCTGGGCATCACCGCGAAGCGGGACGCGCAGCTGCTGGCGGAGCCCGAAGCGCGCTGGCTCGGCGACATCAACGACTTCTACCACAACACCCGCGACATCACGCCGACCCCGAATGTCGGTGACGCCTTCCGCGCCGATTGGCCGCTGGAGATGCCCGTGCTGCTGGTGAATGGCGACCTCGACTGGTCGACGCCCGTCGAGAATGCGCGCCACGCCAGCAAGTTCCTCAAGCATGGCGCCTACGTGGAAGTGGAAGGTGGCACGCACTGCGGCGAGACCGAAGACATGGTCGCGGAGCGCCCGCAGGAGATGGAGCAGCTCTACTCGTTCATCGACGCGGATTTCTCGAAGTCCACGCCCGAGCAGTTCTTCGCCACGCTGCCGAAGCGGGTGGTCTACCCGGCCATCCATTTCGTGCCGCCGGGAGGCGCCTCCCTGTACGAGCAGTGGCTCGCACAGCGCAAGAAGCGCCTCGCCGGCGGCTGACGCCGCTCAGAACTTCTGCGAGAACCTCAACCCGATCGTGCGCGGCCGGTTGGAGTAGATGTACGGATTCGTGCCGCAGACTCCCGTCGCGCATTCCGCGATGGTGAGGATCTGTGCCCGCTTGTCCGTCAGGTTCGAGACATAGAGCTCGAGCCCCAGCCCGTTGCGCTCCACGCCGGTCGAGACGTCCACCAGCGTGTACGCATCGTTCTTGCCGGTGAAGACGCGATCACCGGGCAGCAGATCCGAGTACGCGCTGCCGTTGTACACCGCGGCGCCCTGCGCGAACGCTTCGTACGAGCCGAGGCTGAACTTGTAGCGCGCCGTGAGGTTGGTCTTGAATTTGGCCGACACCGGCAGCCGCGTGCCGCTCGGCGCATCCGGGTTGTCTTCGTCGCCGCCGCCTATGTAGGCCTCGGTGAGCTTCGCATCGAGATACGAGAATCCGCCGGTGAGGGTGAGCGCCGGAGTGGCCGCCCAGGCGAGCTCGCCCTCGACGCCCTTCACTTCGGCGGCGCCCGCGTTGCGCACCACGGAGAGGCCCGCGCCGCTCGGCGGCAGGAACGAGAACTGGATGTCCTTCAGCTTCTCGAAGAAGATGTCGCCGTTGAAGCGCAGGCGGTTGTCGAGCCAGGTGGTCTTCCAGCCGATCTCGTGGTTGGCCAGATACTCCGTCTTGTACGGCGGCACCGTGGCGTTGCGGTTGATGCCGCCCGGCCGGAAGCCGCGCGAGAAGGTGGCGTAGACCATCTTGTCGTCGGTCACGTGATAGCTCAGCGTGAACTTCGGCACCGTGCCGGTCTCGCTCACGGCATCGTCCAGGTTGGTGCAGGGCGCCGTGCGGAACGGCGTCGGCGAGAAGCAGAGCGCCTCGCCGTAGTTGCTGCTGTACCCCGCGCCGTACCCGAAGAAGCCCGCCAGTGAGTTCTCCGTCTTGAAGACGCGCACGCCGCCGGTGAGGCTCAGCTTCTCGGTGATGTCGTAGGTGATCTCGCCGAAGAGCGCGCGCTCCTTGTCCTGGCGCTGCTGGCTGGTGAGCCAGATGGTGCCCGGCAACCCCCCCACGGAAATCGACGAGGCGAGGCCGTCCACGCGATAGTCCTGGAAGATCGAGTGATCCTGCTTCTGCAGGAACAGGCCGGCCACGAAGCGCACCCGCCAGTCTTGCGGAGAGGCGATGCGCAGCTCGTGGCTCTGCTTCTTGTAATGGTCCGCGCCCTGGATGTACTGCGAGGGGTTCGCGAGCGGCACGCCGTCGTCGCCGTACCACGAGCCGCCCGAGCCGTAGAGCACGTCGTAGAAATAGGAATAGTCGGAGTAGTCGAGGTTCGTCACGTCGTCGCGCTTCAGGTACGCGCCGGCGTACGTGACGTCGAAGTTGCTGACCTTGCCCTGGATGGTGAGCGCGGCCTGCCACCACTTGTCCCTGAAGTTGTCCTCGTAGAAGTGGGTGCGCTCGAGGTCGCCGACGCTCGGCTCGATGGCGAAGCCGCCGTTGAACTGGGTTCGCTGCGCCATGAGCATGGGCGAGATCGTCCACGAGTCGTTGAGGTCGATGCTCAGCGCGGCGCGTGCGCCGTACGTATCGCCGTCGTTGTAGTTCTTTTTGGCGGTGAGCTGGGCGCGTTCGCAGCCTGCGGGCAGCGTCGGGGCATTGCTGACGCATCCGCCCGACGTCGGAAAGGTGCGTTGGCCCGGCACGTTGTCGATATAGCCCGCATCGTGGTCGTACCATCCGACGAGGCGAACCGCGGACGCTTCGCCGAGCGGAATGTTGACGAAGCCTTCGGCCACGTAACCCTGGTCACCCGACTTCACGGTGTTGGCCTCGAGGTCGTAGCCCGCATCGAACTTCGTCGGATCCGGCTTGTTGGTGATGATGCGCAGCGTGCCCGCTTCGGAGCTCGCGCCATACAGCGTTCCTTGCGGACCTGCCAGGGACTCGACTCGCGCGATGTCGTACATGTGGATGTCGAGCGAGCCCTGAATGGTGGTGACGGGCTGCTCGTCGAGATACACGCCCACGCTCGGCTGCGAGGTGGAGTGGTTGCCGTTCTCGCCGCTCGCGATGCCGCGCATGTAGATGAAAGAGAAGCCGGGTGCCGTCGTCTGGAACGCGACGCTGGGCAGGAATTGCGCGAAATCCGCGAAGTTGGAGGTGTGCAGCTCTTCGAGCTTGGTGCCGCTCAGCGCGTTCACCGCGATGGGCACGTCCTGCAGGCTCTCGTCGCGCTTCTGCGCGGAGACCACCACTTCTTCGAGACCTCCCGTGTCTTCCGGCTCCTGCGCGTGGGCGACGGGGGTGACCGTGAGTGCGCCGGCGGCCAGCGGGACGCTGGTGAGGGTGAGGCCGGCCCGGTTCAGCTTTCTCTTGCGACTGCGCGTCATGGAGAGATCTCCGTTCGATGTGGGGCGGAAGTTTTCGGGTGGAAAGGGCTCATGCGGCGGCTCGTGGTCCGCCTTCGAGCAGCGGGGCGAGCACGGCTTTCAGCGGTCCGAGCCAGGGCTCGTAGTGCCGCCAGTGATCGATGCCGTCCTTGTAGATGGGGCGACGCACCTGCTCGGAGCTCGCCGTGCGCACCGCACGCTCGTTGTCGTGGAAGCGCAGGCAGCGCTCATCGAACGGCAGGCCGCAGTATTCGAGCAGCGCGCGCACCTGGGATTCGGTGTGCTCGACCATCGTCTCGTACTCGACGCGATGGATCTTCCCGGGCTGCACCTGCTCGAAATGCGTCATCAGCTCGACGTAGTCGCAGTAGTAGCGCCCGATGTCTTCCAGGCTGTACGTGAAATGCTGGCCGCGCGCGAAGTGCTGCTTGTAGCCCGAGAAGCAGCAGGCGAGCGGGTGTCGCCGCGCGTCGATGATCCTGGCGTTGGGCAGCGCGAGGCGGATGAGCCCCGCGTGCATGAAGTTGTTCGGCATCTTGTCGATGAAGAACGGCTTGCCGGTCTTGCGATAGATGCGCGTGCGCTCCAGATACCGCTCGCCGAGCGAGCGCAGCTCTTCCGCGTCGAGCGTGGCGAGCACGTCGGGATACTTCGTGGCCTGGGCCCGCGTGCGGCGCTCGCCGAGGCGGCGTGCCATGGTGATGAGCTCCGGCAGCTCCTGCGTGCCTTCCACCAGGGGATGGCTCGAAAGAACCTGCTCGAGCAGCGTGGAGCCCGCGCGCGGCAGGCCCACGATGAAGATGGGCTCGGACGAAGGCGCGCCCTGGCCGGCCCGCTCCTCGAAGAATTCCCGTGTGAAGAGAGCTTTGGAGCGTTGCACGTGCGCGGAAAGGTCTGCGGCGTCGTACGTGACGATGGACCGGCGCAGCTGGTTGCCTTCGGCGTAATGCTGGAAGGACGCTGCGTAGTCTCCAGCGTCCTCGAACGCCTTGCCGAGCGCGAAATGGAAGTGGAAGCGCTCTTCCACCGTGAGATCCCTGCGCTCGAGCTGCCCGCGCATGGTGTCGAGGTCGTCCGCCGTGAAGCAGGCGGTTTTGAGATTGGCGAGGCTCCAGTACGCCTCGCCGAGCTTCGGGGACAGCTCGATGCTGCGCCGATAGGCTTTCACACAATCCTCTCGGCGACCCGCGGTGCGCAGCGCGTGCCCGTAGCTCATCCAGATTCGGGGCTGGCGCGGGTACTCGGAGAGCACGCCTTCGTACGCTGCGATGGACTGCCGGCCTTCGCCGATGCGCGCGAAGATGGCCGCCTGCAGGTTGCGGTAGCCGGGATTGTCCGGGTCCACGCTCAGCAGCAGCTCCACCTCCCGCAGCGCGTCGCCCCAGCGGTGCTGGCGGTGCAGCACGACGGCGTAGTTGTGGCGCGCGGCCTCGAAGCTGGGCGCGAGCTCCAGGCAGCGGGCCAGCAACTTCTCGGCGTCGTCGTAGCGGCCGAGGCGGGCGCCCACTTCCGCGAGCATGCGGATGGCGGGCACGTCCGTCGGGAACGATTTGAGGTGGGCGCGGAGCAGGGATTCGGCCACCGCGAGCCGGTTCTCGCAGAGTGCCGCGGCGGGCTCCAGCAGCCGGGGGTCCCGGGTGGCGACCTTGATGTGTCGGGCATAGGCGGCGTTGGCACCGTCCGTGTCCCCGTTCGCCAGCAGCTGGTCGCCCAGGGCGCGCCAGCCGTCCACCAGGTTCGGGTCCAGTGCCAACGCCTCGCGCAGCGCGGCGGCCGCCTCGATGCCACGGCCATTCTGGCCGAGGGCCAGGCCGCGCAGGAGGGTGGCCAGGGGATGCTCGGGGGCCACCTTGAGGATTTCTTCCGTCTGCTCCAGCGCCAGAACTGGACGCACGTTCAACAAGTGCGCCGCGTGCGCGAGCGCCACATCGACCGTACCCTTGGGATCCGGGCTGACCGGCATCGCTGGACCTTGTAATAAAGGCTCGGGAGCTGGGCTATGAGAAACCGGACGGCAGCCGTTTGTCAAACTCGTTGGCCTCCCGCAACAGGCGCGTGCCCCTGCCGGGGGCGATATCTGTGCGGTGCGACCTTGTCTTCGCGGGGCTCCCGGCATAAGTAGGCGGGGCTTGCGAGGAGTCCTCATGCGTCGGAATCTTTTTTGGGCCGCCCTGTTGCTGGGCGCCTCGGCCGCCCTGTGCGCCGCCGAGCGCAATCCGGTTCGTCCCCCTGCGGCATCCGATGGCGGCGCCCAGCGACTGATCGTCAAATATCGAGCAGTGCGTGACGCTGCCGGCGTGCGTGTGGAATCCACGGAGTCCCGGCAGCGTTTGCTCGCCAAACGGGCAGGTTTCGCGATTCGCCGCACGCGGGAGATTTCGCCGGACATGCAGGCGCTGGATCTGGGGCCGGAGGTATCACGCGAAGCGCTGGTGCGGGCACTCGCGCGCCTGCGCGCCGACCCTGAAGTCGAGTTCGCCGATGTCGACCATCGCCGCTCCATCCATGCGGTGCCGAACGATCCGTTGCACGACGGCCAGTGGTTCCTGAAGAACGTCGAGGCAGCGGCGATCGATGCGCAGGCCGCGTGGGACACCACCTCCGGCAGCAAGGGCGTGGTGATCGCGGTGCTGGATACGGGCGTGCGCTTCGATCATCAGGATCTCAAGAAGGCCAGCGAGGCCGGGCGGCTGCTGCCGGGCTACGATTTCGTGTCGCCCGAGGCCGGCGGCACGTTCAAGACGGCGAACGACGGCAATGGTCGCGACAGCGACCCTTCCGATCCGGGCGACTGGATCTCCACCGCCGACACGTCCGCCGCGCCGTTCACCGATTGCGAGGTGGCGGACAGCTCGTGGCACGGCACGCGGGTGTCCGGGATCATCGGCGCGCTCAGCAACAACGGCGTCGGCGTCTCGGGGATCGACTGGAACGGCTGGATATTGCCGGTGCGCGTGCTCGGCAAGTGCGGTGGCTTCGATTCGGACGTGATCGCCGGCATGCGCTGGGCGGCGGGCCTGCACGTGAGCGGCGTGCCGGACAACCCTCATCCGGCGAAGGTGCTGAACATGAGCCTCGGTGGCGCGACGCCGTGCTCGACCAGCTATCAGAACGCGGTGAACGAGCTGGCCGCCATCGGCGTGCTGGTGGTGGTGTCCGCGGGCAACGAGAGCGGGCCGGTGGATGCGCCGGCGAACTGTGCCGGCGTGGTGGGCGTCGCCGGTGTGCGGCACGCAGGCACGAAAGTGGGATTCAGCAGCCTGGGGCCGGAAGTGGCGCTCAGCGCGCCGGGCGGCAACTGCGGCTCGGTCAGCGGCAACTGCGCCTACACGCTGGATACCACCACCAACACCGGCACGACGTCGCCGGGCACCAATGGCTACACGGATGCATCCAACTACAACATCGGCACCAGCTTCTCCTCGCCCATCGTCGCGGGCATCGCGGCGCTCATGAGCTCGGTGAACGGCAATCTCGGGGCGTCTCAATTGAGAGACCGGCTGCGGGAGAGCGCGGTCACCTTCCCGCACGTGGCCACGCTGCCCGATTGTCACGCGCCGGTGGATGCGACGGACATCCAGGACACCGAATGCAACTGCACCGCGGACACCTGCGGAGCGGGCATGGCGAATGCGCGTGAGGCCGTGGCCGATGCATCGCGGCCGATCGCTGCCATTTCCGCGCCCGACACGTTCGCCCCGGGTGATGAGGTGAGCCTGGATGCGAGCGGGAGCGTCGCCGCGTGCGATCGCACGATCGCCAGCTATTCGTGGGCGGTGGTGGATCCGGGGGCGAGCCCGCCGGCCATCGTGGGTGCCAATTCGGCGAATGCCTCGGTGACGGCGCCTGCGACCGACCCGTTCGTGATCCGCCTGACGGTGACGGACGACGCAGGCCTTCAGGACACGGCCGACATCACCATCGAGCCGACGTCGTCGAGCACTTCGGCGCCGGCGTCCGCCGGAAATGCAAATACTGCATGTCCGGTGCCGATCACCATCGCGCAGACGCCGACGACACCGACCTCGGAGAAGAAGAAGGGTGGCGGCGGCGCCAGCGACCCGTTGTGGGTGCTGGCGCTCGCGACGCTGCTGGTGGCGAGGCTCAGTGCTTGGATTCGCGACGGCGCAGCAGATCGGCGTCGCGCTTGTCCTGCTCGCCGTGCCTGGCATGCTTGAGGGCTTCCTGCTCCGCAGGCGTCAGCCCTTCCTGCGCTTCGGCCGCCGAGCCTTCCAGCTTCTCGCCGCTCGCCTTCTTCTTCTCGACGAACTCGCGGGTCTTCTCGTTGTAGTGACGCGCGGACTCGTAATCACCTTCACCTTGCACTTTGCCGGCCATGACACGCTCCTCAGCTAGGGTGCCCAGACCGGAGCAAAGCGCGTACCCGGGAATGGTGCCGCGGGCTCGGGCGAGCGCAGTCGCGGCGGAAGGCGTATCGCAGACGGCCCGCTGCCGGGGACGTGCGATTCAGTCCAGCAGCCGCTCCGCCTGGTCCAGCCAGGGTTTCTGGGCCTTGCGATAGTGCGCGGGGGCGATGCGCGCGCCGTCCAGCAAGTCTTGAATCACCTTGCGGGCCTCGTCACGCCGGCCGTTGTCCTTCAGCAGCTGCGCGTAGCGCACGGCGGCCTCGGCGCCCGGAAAGTAGGGCGCCAGCACCGCATACTCCTCCATCGCCTTCTCGACGCTCCCTTCCGCCTCGAGCGCGCGCGCGTACAACAGATGCCCCTCCGGCGATTTGAAGTCCGGGTTCAGGCGGATGAGCTCGTCCAGCGTGGCTCTGGCCGCGGCGGCATCGCCCTTGCCGAACTGCGCCTTCGCCAGCCCCAGCATCAGATTCGGATCGTGCTCGTACAGCCCGGTGAGGATCTGCCGGTAGTTCTCGATCGCCAGATCGTACCGGCCCTGGCGGATCAGCTCGTCCGCGTACCGCTGTCGGCTCGCGACACCACCGGTGACGCGAGCCTCGTTCTCGTAGCGCCGCAGATCTGCCGTCGGGTCCATCGCTTGCTTCAGGCCGCGGCGCGCGCGCTGCGCCGTGCGACTGCCGAAGAGCTCCGGCAGGATCTCCACGGCCACGTAGGCGATGATGCCGGGGAAGAAGAGCAACGCAAGCACCCAGATCCAGATCTGGTTCCGCCCGGTCTTGATGCAGTGGATGATCAGCGAGGCCTGGATGACGATGGAAAGGATCAGTAAACCCATCGAACCTCCATTCCGGCGTAAACGTTGCGGCGCGGGCCCGGCTCGTAGTATCGGCCGAACCCGGCATTGAGCCGCGCGTTGGCGTTGTAGGTCTCGTCGAAGAGATTGTTCGCGCCGGCGAACGCGGACCAGCGCCATGAGCCGCGATCCATCTCATAGCCCGCGCGCAGGTTTGCGAGGGTGTACGCGCCATCCTTCACCGTGTTGGCGTTGTTGAGATAGCGGCCATCCACGCGCATGGCGTCCGCGCCCGCGAAGAAGCCCAGCGGCATCTTCCACATGACGCCGCCGTGCAGCACGTTGCGCGGCAGGCCCGGGATGCGGTTGCCGCTGAAGTCGTTCCCGTCGTCGTCCGTGAAGTCGTCGAATTTGAAATCCGAATACGTGTAGGCCAGCGTGAGCGCGAGGCCCGCGACGGGCTCGCTGCCGAGCCCGATCTCCGCACCCTGGCGGCTCGACTTGCCCGCGTTGCGATAGAAGCTGCGGCCCGGCTGGCCCGGCAGCTCGTACGGCACGAGCTCGTCCTTCACCGAGATGTCGAACAGGGCGAGGGTGTACCGGGTGCGCTCGCCGAGCGCGCCCTTGAGCCCGATCTCCCGGTTCGTCGCGAGCTGCGGATCGAGCGAGGGATTGAAGCCACCGCCTGCAGGATTCGCGAGTTCCGTGGTGGTCGGCGTCTCGAAGGACGTGGCCACGTTCGCATACAGGTGCGCCGCCGGGGAGAGCCGGTACATCACCCCTAGCATCGGGCTGGTCTCGCGCAACGTGCGGCGGCCGGAAGAATCGCCATCCGCGAGGAAGTGATCGTCCACCTCGAAGCGCACCGAATCGTGGCGCACGCCGGCGGTGAGCGTGACCGCATCCAGCACGTCGATCTCATCCTGCAGGAACACGCCGACGTTGCCGACCTTCTCGGTCTGGTCGAAGGTGAGGGCGCCCAGGGTGCCGAAGTCGTTGTTGAAGCGGCGGCGGTCGTCGTCCTGGCTGTCCACGTCGAGCCCGACGACGACGCGATTGGCCTTGCCGGCGAGGTCGCCCCGGTGCGTATACGCGAGGCCCCCGCCCACGAAGAACCGGTCGATGGTGACTGCACCGCCGGCCTGGAACGCAAGGTTGTTCTCGAACTTGCGCCACACGTAATAGTTGCGCGCCGTCAGGGAGTCGTCGGCGCCGAATGCCTTGTCGTACACGAAGCCGATGCGCGTCTGCTCGACGCTTTCGCCGCCATCGAACGTGAGCGCCGAAGGCGCGGCCTGGCGCGGATCTTCCTGCACTTCGGCCAGATTGAGCGCGCCCGGATCGTCGGACGTCGGCTGGTCCGTGTAGTTGATCGCCATCCTGAGGCTGGAATCGGCGCTGATGGCGTAACGCAGCGCGGCGTTCAGCGAACGGCTCTCCACGTCGCTCTGCGCACGGTAGCCTTCCATCTCCATGTCCGCGAGATTCACCATGTAGCCGAGCTTGCCGGCCGTGCCGCCCACTTTGAGTTGATGCTTGCTGAAGCCGAGCTCCCCGACCGACAGCCGCGCGGACACCGTTGTGCGCTCCGGCGGCTGTTCCGAATCGATGAGGATGACGCCGCCCGCCGCGTTGCCGTAGAGCGCGGAAGACGAGCCGCGCAGCACGGTGACGCGCTCGATGGAGCCGAGATCCACGCTGTCCATCTGGCCCTGGCCGTCGGGCAGCGTTTCGGGAATGCCGTCGACGAAGATGCGCACGCCGCGGATACCGAAGTTCGCCCTTGCGCCGAAGCCGCGGATGGAGATGCGCAGGTCCTGCGCGAAGTTGTAGCGATCCTGCATGAAGAGGCCGGGCACCTGCGCCAGCGATTCGTCGAGACCCACCTGCTGGCGGCCGAGCTGCACGGCGTCGCGATCCACCACGTCCACCGCGGCTGGGATGTCCTGGATCTGCTTGGGCATGCGCGTCGCCGTGACGGTGACTTGCTGCAGCGGCTCCGCAGCCAGTGCCGCTTGCGCGCCCAGGAACGCGAGGCCCGAACAGACCGTGAATGCTTTCATTTCCCGTCTCGTAACGAAAAGGCGACGACGTAGTCTCCCTGCGGCGTGTCGAGCGTGGCATCGCCCCCCGCGCAGATGACGACGTACTGGCGATGGTTCCGCCCCGCGCGATAGGTCATGGGCGTCGCCTGCCCGCCGCCGGGAAGGCGATGCTTCCACAATTCGCGGCCGGTCTCCAGATCGAACGCGCGAAAGTAGCCGTCCATGGCGGCGCCGACGAACACGATGTCCCCCGCCGTGGCGATGGGCCCGCCCCGGCCGGGCGTGCCGAAATCCCGGGTCGGAGCGAACCACGGGCCGAGGCCCTCCGTGGAGCCCAGCGGCACCTGCCAGACGATCTGGTTGTCGCGCAGGTCCACGCTCACGAGCGAGCCCCAGGGCGGTGCAGTGCAGGGGAAGCCGAAGGCCGAGACCAGCGGCTTGTGCGTCCCGTCGGGATACACCACCGATGGGAGATGGTTCACCGCGGCGAACACGCGTTGCCGGCGCGCATCGAAGGCGACTCCGCCCCAGTTGATTCCGCCGAGAGGGCCGGGCCAGAGCAGCGTGCCGCGCGCTTCGGGCGGTGTGAAAGGGCCATCGTTGCGATATTTGCGGAAGAGGCGGCGGCATTGCGCGCGATCCCAGAACGTGATGCCCCAGGCATTGGCGGAGTCCGGCGGGCGTTGCGCGACCAGCAAAGGCGTGATGGGAAAGGGCTGCGTCGGCGAGAGGGGAGGGCCGGCGATCTCGCGCTGCGGCACCCGCTGCTCGACGATGGGCACGACCGGCCGGCCGTTCACGCGATCGAACAGGAACAGCATGCCGTTGGGCGTGGCTTGCAGCACGGTGGAGGCGGGTATGCCTCGCGGCTCGAGGTCGATCAGGGCGGGCTGCGCCGCGAGCTCGAAATGCCACAGGTCGTGGTGCACGAGCTCGCGTCGCCACGAGAGTTTCCCGGTGCCGGCATCCAGCGCGAGCAGGCTCGAGCCCGCGGGCACGAACAGCAGGTTGTGATCGAGGTCCGCGCTCATCGGCGCATGCACCGGCTCGGTGATGGAGGACCAGCGCGGCGCGCCGGTGATCGCGTCGTAGCCGCGAACGGTGCCTGCGGAGAAGGAGATCATCACCGTGTCGCCGCTGACGACGGGCGGCGAGACGATGGGATAGTCGTCGGGATCGCGGACGCTCAGTCCTTCCAGCGCGTCGACGGCGCCGCCCTTCCCGAAGCTCGCGCAAGGCTGGCCGGTGCCGGCATCCAGCGCGATGAGGCGCGCATCCAGGGTGCCCAGGAAGATGCGTTGCACGCACGGGCCGCGGGCCTTCAGATCCTGATTTTCCCAGGGCGTGACGCCGCGCGAGCTGGCTTCCGCATAGGGCCGCTGCCGATCGATGCGCGGGTCGTATCGCCAGCGCACCTTGCTGGTCGCGGGGTCGAGCGCGTAGACGATGTTCGTGGGTGTGCTGAGGAGCAGGGAGCCGAACGCGAGCACCGGGGTGGCCTGGAATGCAAGCCGATCGGCGCGAGCGAAGCCTGCGCCCAGCTCGCCCGTGCGAAACGTCCAGGCCACCTGGAGTTTGCCGACGTTGTGCCGGTCGATCTCGGCGAGGCTCGAGTAGCGCTGCCCGAACGCGTCGCCGCCATAGTGGCCCCAGTCGCTGACGTCGGGGGATTGCGCTTGCGCCGCACCGGCAGCAGCGAAGCTGGTGGCGGCGATCAGGAACGGGAGGGCGCGATGAGGCATCGGGCGATTATCGGCGATCTGCCGCGTGCATGGCGCGATGATCCGTGCGCAATCGGGTATTCTTCGCCGCGTGAATTCACCTCGGGCGGTCCTTCGTTTGCCGGTGTTCGGCGCCGCGGCGCTGCTCGGCGTGATGGGGGCGCTTTGTGCGGCGGCGGCGAGCCGGGCGCAGGAAGCGCCGACAGCCGTTCTCGCGCAACAGGCGCTCGCGCCATCCGCATCTGCGCTGCCACGCCCCCGCATCGGGCTGGTGCTTTCCGGCGGCGGCGCGCGCGGCATGGCGCACATCGGCGTGTTGAAGGTGCTCGATGAGCTGCGCGTGCCTGTCGATGCCATCGCCGGTACCAGCATGGGCGCCGTGGTCGGCGGGCTGTATGCGAGCGGGCTGTCCGGCCGCGAGATCGAATCCGTCGTCGCCTCGCTCAACTGGCAGGACGCCTTCCGCGACACGCCGTCGCGCACCGATCTCACCTTCCGCCGCAAGCAGGAAGATCAGAACTTCCTGGTGAAGTTTCCGCTCGGCCTGCGCAGCGGCAAGTTCCTGCTGCCGAAGGGCCTCATCCAGGGCCAGAAGCTGAACCAGGCGCTGCGGCGCCTCACGCTGCCGGTTTCGGGCATCACGAGCTTCGATGATCTGCCCATCCCGTTCCGTGCCGTCGCCACGGACCTGGAGACGGGCGACGCGGTGGTCATGGGCGAAGGCGACCTCACCACCGCGATGCGCGCGAGCCTGTCGGCGCCCGGTGTGTTCGCGCCCGTGGAGCGCGAAGGCCGCCTGCTCGTGGACGGCGGATTGTCCGAGAACCTGCCCATCGACGTGGCGCGCAGGATGAACGTGGACGTGCTCATCGTCGTCGACGTAGGCGCGCCGCTCGCGAACCGCTCGCGCCTCTCGAGCGTCGCAGCCATCTCCAATCAAATGCTCGCCATCCTGATCAGCCGGGATTCCAAGCGGCAGCGCGAGCAGCTCACGCCGCAGGACGTGGTGATCGATCCGTCGCTCGCAGATGCTTCGTCTTTCGATTTCGGCATGGCGAAGCGCGTGGTGAGCCTGGGTGAGCAGGCCGCCCGCGATTCGCAAGCGAGCCTCGCTGCGTTCTCAGTGGACGACGCGACCTTCCAGCGCTACGTCGCGCGCAAAGGCGCGGCACGCGGCGCGATGCCGCGAATCGATTTCGTGAAGGTGGCGCCCGGTTCCGAGCGCTACGCCGAGCCGCTGCAGAGCCTGTTCGAGGATGCGGTGGGCAAGCCGCTCGATCCGGATCGTCTCGCGCAGCGCGTCACCGGCTACTACGGCCGCGGCAACCTCGAGGCGCTCGACTACGAAGTGATGCAGGACGAGCAGGGCCGCAGCGGCCTCTCCCTCACGGCCCGGCGCAATTCGTGGGGACCGAACTACGTGCGCTTCGGCTTGAGCCTGCAGGACGATTTCGCCGGCAATTCCTCCTACAACGCCGCAGCCCGCTTCGTGCTCTCCGAGTTCACCAAGCCGGGCGGTGAGTGGGTGTGGGACGTGCAGATCGGCGAGACCTCGCGCATCGCTTCGGAGCTGTACCTGCCGCTGCGCCTGTCTTCGCCTTATTTCGTGGCGCCGCACCTTCAGTTCGGCGCGCGCAACGTGGACGTGCTCGACGACCAGCGGCGCGTGGCCGAGTACCGCGTGCGCAGCTTCGACTACGGGCTGGACATCGGTCGCGAGTTCGGCAATTGGGGCGAGATCCGCGCGGGCGTCCTGCAATCCGACGGCAGCTCGCGCGTTCGGGTGGGCGACCCCACGCTGCCCACCGGTGATTTCAAGGTGCGGACCACTTTCGCGCGCATGGCGTACGACGAGCTGGACAACGTGAACTTCCCGCGCCACGGTACGCTCGCCTCCGTGGAATGGCGCAGCGAGAAGCCGGACCACTCCATCAGCGAGTCGGCCGACCAGCTGCTGGTCGACTGGCTGACCGCCAAGTCCTTCGGCCGGAACACGGCGGTGCTGTGGAGCTCTTTCGGCACGACGATCAACCAGGACACGGCGGACGTGCGCACGCTGTTCCCGCTGGGTGGGTTCCTCAATCTTTCCGGGCTGAAGGCGGATTCGCTGAGCGGCCCGCATTACGGCATCGCGCGATTCATGTTCTATCGCCAGATCGGTCGCGGGGGGCCAGGCTTTCTAGACGTGCCGGCCTATCTCGGCATGTCCATCGAGGCTGGCAACGTCTGGGAGCGCCGGGGCGACATCAGCTTCGGCTCGGCGCGCAAGGATGCGAGCCTGTTCCTCGGGTTCGACACTCTGCTGGGTCCGGTGTACCTCGCCACCGGCATCGAGGATGGCGGGCCTTCGGCGCTCTACCTGTTTCTCGGAAGGACGTTCTGACATGCGCAAGCACGAGAAGCCGTTGACCACCGACGAGCGTGAGCTGGGAATGGACCGGGAGATCACCCGGCGGGATTTCGTGAATTCGGTGGCCGTGGGGGGCGGGGCGGCGTTGCTCGCGCAGGCCGCGCCGTTGGCGTTTGGAGCACAGGCGGCGCCTGCCGCGCTGGGCTCGGGTGCGGTGGCGGCTGGAGTCGACGTGCAGGCTGCCGGCGACGCGGCGCTCAACATGGGCGCAGAACTCAACAGTTGCGGGCGTTGAGGACTATGCGCGCTCGAACGGCAACACCTGGAAGGTCGTGCAGGCCGCGCACGCCATGCGTGACGGAGCCTATCGAGACACCAGCGATGCCGCCGGAATACCGGCGAGACGTACGTCGTGGTCGTCGGCGGCGGATTCTCCGGCATGGGCGCTGCGCATCGCGTGTTGCAGCTCGGCGAAGGCCGCAAGACCTGCCTCGTGCTCGAGAACCATGCGATGTGGGGCGGTGAGGCGAAGCGGAACGAGTTCATCGTCGGCGGCGTGCGGTTGTGCGCGCCGCAGGGCTCCAACGAGACGTACATCCCGAAGGCCGGGGACAACACCACGCGGGCGGAAGTCTGGCGGGACCTGCCGCTGCCTCGCGAGAGCCGATACAGCGCGTTGCCGCCATCCCGGCGTCAGCTGGCCGTCTCCCGCAGCAACTACATGTATCAATTGTGGGGCGACAACTTCGAGAGCCACGGCTTCTGGTTTCCCGAAGCGAAGCGATGGGTGACGAACCCGTGGGGTTACGACCTGGCCGGCGTGCCGTGGCCGGAAGAGGTGAAGCGCGACATGCTGCGCTGGCGGAAGGATCCGAAGCCTTAGTCCGACGGCCCGCGCGGCGAGCCGCTGGAGCGCTGGCTCGACTCGATGACCTACGAGGACTACGTGACGAAGGTGATGGGTCTCGGCACAGCGCCCGCACGCTATGCGGACGCGATCATCGCGGCTGCCGGCGGCCTCGGCAGCGATGTCACCTCCGCGTACATGGCGTACGGCTTCACGATGCCCGGCTTCCAGGGCCTGACCGACGATCATCCGCTGAAGGACAACTACGCGCTCGCGCCGCTGGACAAGGACATCGAGCGCTTCCCTGGCGGCAACGACGGTGTGATGCGAGGCTTCGTCAAGCGGCTCGTGCCCGGCGCCATCGCGGGCAGCAACGACTACGCGGACGTGCACAACGGCGCCATCAGTTCGACGCACTGGATCGTCCCGGCCAGCAGACGCGCATTCGTCTGAGCTCGCTGGTGACGGCGATTCAGCACGAAGGCGCACGGGACAAGGCCGGGCGCGTAGCCGTCACTTACGTTCGTGACGGAAAGCAGTACCGGGTGCGGGCGCGGGGCGTAGTAGTGGCTTCGGCGTGCTGGACAGCGAAGCACACCGTCCGGGACCTTTCGGACGAGTATCGGGACGCGATGGGCAAGTTCTACCGCTCGCCGATGCTCATCGTGAACGTGGCGCTCACCAACTGGCGCGCGCTCTACAAGCTCGGATACACCGCGGCGTCCTGGCGGGGCGGCTTCGGGTTCTCCTACAACCTGAGCCCTCCCATGCAGGTGGGCAACTACGCGCCGGCGTTCGACCCGGACGCGCCAGCGGTGCTTACGTACTACGTGCCTCTATATAAAGTCGGGCTGCCCGTGGAGGCGCAGGGGCCGGTGGTGCGTGCGGAGATGCTTTCGACGCCTTATCGCGAGTACGAGCGCATCGTGCGCGCGCAGCTGACGGAGATGCTGAGTTCGCAGGGCTTCGACGCGCGCGCGGACATCGCGGGGTCATCCTCAACCGGTGGGGGGCGCACGTCGACCGTGCCCGGGATTCTATTTCGGCCGCGGCGGGAAGCCTGCGCCGCGCGACATCGTGAGGAGTCCCTTCGGTCGCATCGCCTTCGGGCATTCCGAGCTGCGAGGGCATCAGTACTGGAACGGTGGCGTGGAAGAGGGCCGACGTGCGGCCGAACAGGTGCTGGCGCTTAGGTGATGTGCAGCGAGGCCGGGTGGTCGACGGCTACCTGCTCGCGATAGTCGGTGCCATCGCGCTTGCGCTGCTCTGGCCCGCGCCGCGGTGTGGATGGCGGCCTGCACCTGGACAAGGTCGTGCTGGTCGGCATGGGTCTCATCTTCTTCTTCCACGGCGCGGCGCTCGCGCCGCAGACCTTGCGCAGCGAGGCGGCGAAGTGGCGGGTGCACCTGCTCATCCAGAGCATCACGTTCGTGGTGTTCCCGCTGCTCGCCTGGCTGGCGTATCGCGCCACGGAGCCTCTGTTCTCACAGGAAGCGCGCATGGGGCTGTTCTTCCTGGGCGCGGTGTCCACGACCATCTCGTCCTCCATCGCGATGACTTCGGTGGGGCGGGGCAACGTCTCCATCGCCATCTTCAACGCCACGCTCTCGGGCCTCATCGGCCTGTTCCTCACGCCGTTCCTCATGAGCCTGATCCGGACGGTGGACGCGCTCGAGATCTCGCTGGCGGACGCGTTTGCGCGCATCTGCACGTTGCTGCTGCTGCCTTTCGTGGCGGGGCAGGTGATGCGTCCGCTCATCGGTCGAAGCCTTCAGGCGCACAAGAAGAAGACGAGCCTGTTCGAGCGCAGCGTCATCGTGCTCATCGTGCTGAACGCCTTCGCCAATGCGACGGCGGGCGGCCTGTGGTCCCACTACGATGTGGCTACGCTGCTGCAGATCGGGCTTGCGGTGGTATTGCTGCTCGCTATCGTTGTCGGCATCACTCGCTTCGCGAGCCGCGCCATGGGCCTGCCGCGCGCGGACGAGGTGGCGGTGGTGTTCTGCGGGTCGACCAAGAGCCTGGCCAACGGGGCGCCGATCGCGCAGATCCTGTTCGGTGCGAGCGCCGCGGGCGGGCTCATCCTGCTGCCGCTGGTGCTCTATCACCAGTTCCAGCTGATCGTGATCTCCATGATGGCGCGGCGATATGCGGCGCTGGCTGCGGAGCAGGTGAAACACTGAGCGGAGTACGCGCCGGTGCGGCACGCCCGGGCGGGGGTCAGAGCCCGCGACTCTCCGCCAGTTTCTCCACCTTCTGGAACACGAGCGAAGGCTTGTCCAGCTTGCGGGAGTACTCGTGTCGGCGGGCCATTTCCTCGAGCGCGGCGTCTCGCTCCCCGGCGGTGGCGAACCAGTGGAGACGATGCCACTCCGGCCCGAGCAGCTTGCGGAAAGGATCTCCCGCCGGAAGGCTGACGCGGACGCCGTAAGGCCGCAGCTTCTCGACCGGCGGCCTGCGGAGGTTGTGGACCTGGCTGATTCCCATGGGGCGCGAAGCTTAACGGGCCTGCGGCGGCGGTGGCAACGACGCGGGGCGTGAATCGGGGCACAATCGCCACTTCCCGCGGCGCGACCGGCGCGCAGCTCGAGTGAGGACCCCGATGAGCATGAGGATCGCGCTGCTGATCACCCTGGTTTCACTGGTGGCCTGCGGTGCCACGCCGGCGGACGACCCGGTCGCCGGGCGCAAGAGCTTCAGGCAGCAGTGCATGCTCTGCCCTACCGCGGAGCCGGATGATGGCGGCGGCGCGCCTGGGCCCAGCGGAAGGCGGCGTGGTCGGCCGCAAGGCCGCCGACGCCGAAGGGTTCGGCTACAGTCGCGCGCTGGCTGCTTCGAAGCTCGTATGGGACGAGGCCACGCTCGACCGGTTCCTTGCGGCGCCGACGAAGGTGGTGCCGGGCACCAGCATGACGAACGCGGTGCCGGACGAGGCGGACCGCGCGAACCTCATCTCGCCATTTTGCGTGGGGTGAAGGCGGCACGACCACGGCGAGCGCGGCGCCGCGCGAAGGTGCAGCTGCCACCGCGACCTCCACCGGCAACGGCGCTGACTGGCGCAATGACCAGCCCGGCCGCGTTTATCGCATCGACGCCGCGAAGCTGCCACCACCCTTCGCCACGAAAGCTACCCGCAACAGCGTGAAGGTGGTGGAAAAGCCGAAGGACGCGAAGCTTTCCGTGCCGCCGGGATTCAAGGTGGACGTGTTCGCATCGAATCTCAAGAACCCTCGAGTACTGCGCGTCGCTCCGAACGGCGACGTGTTCCTTTCGGAGCCGGGCGCTGGCCGCATCACCGTACTGCGTCCGAGCGCCGACGGCACGAAAGCGGCCTCCGTCGAAGAGTTCGCGAAGGGGCTCGAGCGCCCGTTCGGCATGCAGTTCCATCCGGCCGGCCCGGAGCCGAAATGGCTGTACGTCGCCGAAGTGAACCGCGTGGTGCGTTACCCCTATACCAACGGCGATCGCAAGGCGAAGCCCGGCATGCAGATCGTGGTGCGGCAGCTGTATCCCGACAGGGGCGGCGGCCATTCCACCCGTGACCTGGCGTTCTCTCCCGACGGCAGGCGCCTGTTCGTCTCGGTGGGCTCCGAATCGAACGTGGCCGAGGAGATGAAGAAAAAGAACTCGGCCGAAGTCAAAGCGTGGGAGGCGCAGCACGGCCTCGGCGCCACGTGGGACACGGAGGAGAACCGCGCAGCGGTGCTCGTGTTCAACCCCTTGGGCAGGGGAGGGAAGCTGTTCGCCACCGGCATCCGCAACTGCGTGGGGCTCACGATGCAGCCTGCTACGGGCGATCTGTGGTGTACCGTCAATGAGCGCGACAACCTCGGCAACGACCTGGTGCCGGACTACAGCACGCGCGTGAAAGAGGGCGGCTTCTACGGCTGGCCCTGGTATTACCTCGGCGATCACGAGGACCCGCGACTGAAGGGTGAGCGCCCGGACCTGGCCGGCAAGGCCATCGTGCCGGACGTGCTCTATACGGCGCATTCCGCCGCGCTGAACCTGGCTTTCTATCCGCAGAGCACTGGAAAATCCGCCTTCCCGCCCGAATATGTGGGCGACGGGTTCGCGACGCTGCACGGCTCGTGGAACCGCGAGGTCCGCGCCGGCCACAAGGTGGTGCGGGTGCGCATGAAGGACGACGTGCCCACCGGCGAGTACGAGGATTTCCTCACCGGGTTCGTCCTCGCCGACGGCCAGGCCTGGGGCCGGCCGGTGGGCGTGGCGGTGGCGCACGACGGCTCGCTGCTCGTGAGCGAGGACGGCAACGACACCATCTACCGAATTTCACGGGAGTAGTCTCATGGCGCTCTTCAGCAGCAAATCCAGCATGCCCAGCGCGTCGAGCGCGTTGCCGGGCCGCGCGGCGGCGATGCAGGTTCCGGAGGCCCATTTCGTGAATGGGCACCGCATCGTGCCGCCGTTTCCGGCGGGGTTGAAGGAGGCGGTGTTCGGCATGGGCTGCTTCTGGGGCGCGGAGCGGTTGTTCTGGCAGCTGCCGGGCGTGTATTCCACTGCCGTGGGCTACGCGGGCGGCTTCACCCCGAATCCCACCTATAAAGAGGTGTGCTCGGGGCAGACGGGGCACGCGGAAGTGGTGCGCGTCATCTACGACCCCAACCGCATCTCGTACGAGAAGCTGCTCAAGGTGTTCTGGGAGTCGCACGACCCGACGCAGGGCATGCGGCAGGGGAACGACGTGGGGACTCAATATCGATCCGCCATTTACACGACGGATGAAGACCAGAGGGAAGCGGCGTTGCGCTCGAAGCAGGCGTACCAGATGAGTCTGCTGGCGGCGGAGCGCGGGAACATCACCACGGAGATCGCGGACGCGCCGGAGTTCTATTACGCGGAGGATTATCACCAGCAGTATCTGGCGAAGAATCCGGAGGGGTATTGCGGGATCGGGGGGTGTGGGGTGGCTTATAAAAATCAGTAGGTTAGGGATGGCGCGGATGAAGGGATGCTGTTGGGGCTGAGGAATTTCTGACGAAGACTATCGTTCCGGTTGAGGAGCGGCGGTTTTCTGCGGAAATATTCCAGAGTGGGCTCGACGAGCCGTCTACTGTTTTTCTACCGGGTTGGATTGCAGGGAATAGTATCTGGGGAAAATGAAGGCTGCAATGTCGGAAAACTATAAACTGTTGCGTTACTGAAGGCGTCGGAATGAGAGCTTACTCACTCCAGTATATTCAAATGGTCAACTAGTCCTTCGAGTTCAAGCCCTCGTCTGTTGGGTTCGTCGTCAGCATCTAGGCCCGTAGCGGTAAACTCGAGAGTAACAGCGTCAATCAACTGATCCCTGTCCTGCGAACTGAGAAGCCATCTGCCTTGGGATTGCCGCTGCTCTGTTGTGTCGAGACCGTGCTTTCCGGCGACCTCCTGCAATAGGGCATCCATTTCAGGAGAAAGTAATGCCACGAACTTTTCCATCGCAAAATGCAGTCAATCACTCGGCTATTCGATGCCCGACCAGCGCCCGCATTACCGGTTCGGTCATCGAAAGCGACCCTACAAGCACTAGAAGTTTTCGAGCGCTATCCCCTTGTCCGCCAGTCCAGATGTATGACGCAATCTCAGCGCTGCTCGACTCTTCCTGCCAAGTTGTCATTGGATCTCCGTCGCCGACATCTTTCTGGCGACCCACTCGTACGCTTGCCAGGTCGATAGCATCGTGAACGGACTCCGACTCCTTCCCAAAGACCTCCACCCAACCTCCGACTCGTTGCGATATCGCGGAAATTAGCGTGCTATCTGAATCGCGAGGTAGTTTTGCGTAGTTGACGACGAAGCAGTCAAAGCCAGGCGACAACCCCAAGACGGCTTCGGCGGCACAAGCGTCCGTCCATGCGTTCGCCTGCAAACACGTAATTCGCTGTCCATAGGGGCCAATCAAGTTCGTTGTTGATCTGCGTTTCATCGGACTTAGATGCAAACCGAGTGCATTATCTCACGCCTCGGCGCGCAAGAATTTTGCGCATCTCGGCGAGTTCTCCCTTCGTAACCACACACGGGGCATTTGTGCGCTTTGCTTACCATGGAGATACCCCAGGCTGCTTAGCCCAATAGTTCGGGCTAGTCGGTTTGAAGAAAGTCCGCGTTGTTCCATCAGCATTGTATGCGCCGAACCAGTTTATTTTTCGGAAATAGCATCTAGGGCGGGCAAGGTTTTTTGAACGAGATAGGTCGGTTCGCACAAGTAAAAGCAAGGCCGAGCAGACGGGCGGATACTGTACGATTCTCTCAGCGGAGAGAGCTCGCCTCCGCCGGCGTCTTTCTCGCGAAGGTCGAGGTTCACACGAGGACGATGCGGTATGGGCCTATCTCTTCCCCAGGGCACTGAACCCAGAAAGTGCTTCCGAGATCCGATACCGGAAATTCTCGATGCGGCACGATATCTGGACGCTGCGGTGTCTGCGCACCTGGCGGGTCATGTGACTTTGGCGCAAATGTTTATCGAGCACGCGAACATGCGCGTCATTCGCGAGTGGACAGAGTCGATTTGGGGTAAACAGACCCAGGAGAGAAAATACGTTTTCTACCGCAAGGTCGACGGCGCTCCTGCCTACCTGAAATCGGTGGTTGCCCGCATGCCGCCTGTTCGAGATCAGAGACTACTGCATGCTCGAGACGGCTATCACTGCCGGTTCTGCGGCATTCCCGTGATTCGCCCAGACGTTCGAAACGCGCTGCGCCGTGCATATCCAATCGCGCGAATCTGGGGAACGAAAAACACAGATCAGCATGCGGCCTTGCAAGCGATGTGGGCACAGTACGATCACATCGTTCCGCATTCGCGCGGCGGGAACAATAGCTTGGAAAATCTTGTCGTGACCTGCGCGCCGTGCAACTTCGGTCGGATGGAATACACGCTGGAGGAAGTGGGCTTGCTCGACCCTAGGGCACGAGAAGTGAGACATTCCACGTGGGACGGGCTTGAACGGATGTTGCCATCACGACGCATCTAGGAAGATTGCGGCCATGGCACTATTCAGACCCCGCCCGAAGCAGGATATTAGAGCGACACAAATGATAGCGTACAGTATTAGGAGAACGAGGTGTCATGTGCCAGGAACAATCACCTCGATCGGAGCACCATAGGCGACGGCGCCACTGTCCTTGTCGGTCAGTTTCGGAATCATTGCGCCCACGTTTTCTGGGGAGACGGTAAACGTACAGGTCGCGACTCGGTCTCCGAAGACATCGGGGGTAACGTCTTTGATTGGAGTGCCCTTGGATGCCAGCGCACAGGCTAGCGTGCGATCCTTGAACCCTCGGCCCTGCAGGACGAGACGCACGGCGGTAGGCTTGGGCTGTTTCTTGTCATCGAGATCCATGCGCCATTGGGTGGGCAGCACACTTTTCAGGTCGAGCGGCACTCGTGCGATGTGCGAAGGAAGCGGGATCAGGGATTCCGTAGCACCGACCGATGTGAGGAGAGAGTCGACCCGGGTTTGAACGTAAGAGTCGGCGCTTCCGGAGCCGGGGTTGAATTTTCGAGCGTCGTAGAGGTCTTCGACCCACTGAGCGCGCTCCTGTTCTCGAATTCGGAACCAGGGTGAGAAAATTCGACGTAGCGGACTCCAGCGCCACGTCTGGCGCAGGGATACGAATGAGCGCAGAACGACCACTCGCATTTGCAGGGGCTTCTTATTCTCGGGGTTGTCCAGCGCCTCCTCACGCCAATTGGGATCAAATGCCCTTAGCCTGATGAGATACGCCTGGGGCGTTGTAGCCTCGGTTCTGACACCGAAGAGCAGAAGGGCCGGAAACGACTGTCTTTGCAGAATGTCGCCTGATTGCGCCTTGCTTGAGTTGTGATCGGTGACGGCCGCAAAGGAAGGGCCGATCTGATATCCGAACATGGATCCGTTGCTGTAGCCCGTAACGGTGTTCTGTGGCGTTCGCGAGATGGCATCCTTCTGAAGGGTCCGGGCGTACTCCGCGAAGATTCGTGCGCTGCGATTGTCACCTGCCTTTGACATCGCCACAGCCAGGTCAGCTGCCAGACGAAGACGGTCACGTTCACTTGAACCCTCATCGATGACCTGAGACTCCGTCATCGGAGAGACGGCGGCAACAGACGGCGCGAAATCGGCCTGATAACGACAACGCAGGTTGAGCCCTCGCTTGTCCGTCGTGCAGTCCATCGAGCCGATCGATCCACTGTAGATCCCGTCGGCACTGTGCTGGACTAGGTTGATTACGCCACCTTTCAACGTCCGGGGAAGCAGGTCAAAAGCATCTTCTGGTGCAGTGGCAGGGATTCTTCGATCGGTCTTCTCGTTCTCCGAGAACTCAGCCAGTAGGCTGGCTTCCTTTCGGCCCGTATAGGCGACCAAGGATGGGAGATCGATATCGCGACAGCCGATCGAATCGCTATCGCATCCGATTCGAGCCAGAACTCGCAATGGCAGCTCGTCAAAGGCTTCGAGTTTGGTGATCTCGGAGAAGGGCACCTCACGTGCCTGCAGTTCACTGAGAACCGAAATATCGCCGACGAACTTCTTGCGTGTCTTGAATCCAGGCGTTACAGCAATCATCGTCACGCCAAAGAAGGCGGTTCGCCCGGAAAATTCAGCGGACTTGGCGGGATCGCCCAGCAAACGGAAGATGCCTTCGACGGTGTTGTCGCCCGCCGCGGTGATGATTGCCGAACGGTTGGCGATGGTCGGTGCTGCGCTGGAGACCTTACTGATGAGTCCAAAAACCGCTTCCGGCGTCGGTGCCGTTAATCCCGGTTCAACTCTGGCACTAGCGATCTGATCGCGAGCCTTCGGGCCCGTACCTGCCGTAGCCGACGTGGGTTCGGCGCCAGGGGACGTCTTCTCGTCGTTCAGTGCATTGGAGTACTTATCGGTAGCAGCACTCACGGCCTTCGCGGCAGCGGCGGGATCGGCGTTCTTCGCCGCAAGCGCCATCTGCTCGTCGTATTCCCGCTTTGCGGCCGCCAGCCGCTGCTCCCGCAGTGCCCGATCGTTAGTCTGATTGTAGGTGTGCTCTTCCTTCTGGGCTTCATACGCCTCGCGTTGCGTAATGTCTCGCCCGTATGTCGCCTGCAACTCGAGATCTAGACTGCGATCACTTGCCAATGCGATCTTGGCTTGTACGTCTTGGCGTGCCTCGTCATAGTAGGCCACCGCTCCTCGTTTGAGCTCAAAGTCGAACGATGACGCGGAATCCTCCGGATTGGCGGCAACGAGGATCGGAGGCGAGGCAGAAACCACGCCGTATTGCTCGATCTGCTTTGCCACCCAGTCAATGGACTTTGCGGCCTCCACGGGGTTGGTGATCTTCTTGGGTTGGGTCGCACAGCCAGTCAGTGCGGCTCCCGATACAAAGACTGAAAGACTGGTGACGATGCAGGCGTTGAGTGCGCGATACGACGGGTGCGCGAACGTAGTGGGCGGCATGGATGAAGGCCCTCGAGAAATCAGATTGTTCTTGGTAAAGCGCGACGATCCGGGCAGTAAATTTACTGCGTAACTGTATGTTGCGCTACCTTAAGTTATGATGCGACGCAATACGTCGTGGATGTAGATTCCCTGCACACAAGACCACTAGGCTAAGATGACCATGTTGCGGTGCAAACCAAAATGAACTATTCCAATGGACTCAAGGAGCTAGGATGGGATGGAGAGGGGTTCTGAGGTCGGCCAACGCTGCTAGTCGCGCGTCGGCCCGAAATCGCCAGCGTTTAGATAATGCAGAGAGGCGCGCGTACGCCAAGGTCAACCAGGTTGTGGGTCGCCTGGATCAGGAAGTCGAACGCGACCTCGAGCGTATGGCTAAGTTTGAGGGGCAGCTTGCTATCAAGCCCATCACGGCCGGAGGGCTGCGTTTCCGGGAGCCGAACCAGTGGTCGTTCAAGGAACTCTCCGACAATACAGGTCAGCTGAAGTGGGCGATTCAGGCTCATTTTAAGCCTGACGCCGCAGCGCTCGGTGAACCGGTCGAGGATCAGGGGCGTGTCTACCGCCTTAAAGCCATCGCTGTCACGCAGTGGGGATTTTTCAGGGCCTTCACGGTCAGCGAGGGGCCCAATACCAGGGGCCGCACCAAGCTATTCAACAAGACCAATCCGCTGAGTAACAGGGTGCTTCTGGTCGCGGACGGCAAGGCATACAGGGCGCTGGAGGGCCAGCTCGATGCGCCACTGGTGAGTCCGGAGGGTGAGATTGCTCTTGTGGCTTTCCCACTCCCGCCACAGACGACAGAGCTTTCGATCAGCTTCCTGTTCAAGGCGGGCATCAAATCCATTGCCCTTTCCCTGGAGAACGTAGCGGTGCTGTCTGAGGTACTGAATTCACAGTCGTTGGTGGAGCAGCTTCGCCAGGCGATGAGTGAGAAGACGATGCCTATGTATCAGCAGGCGTCGGAGACTCGGGCAGAGATCAACCGACAGCTAGAGAGGAATAGGGGCTGTATGGGGGTGTTCGCAGCGATCGGGGTGCTGGTCGCTCTGGCGATAGCGGCTGGTCGATGGATCGCGCTGTAGCTTGGGTGGCGTGGTGTTTTGGGGCCAATGTGGATCTTGAGGCTACCTGCGTTTTGTGCTGAAAGAAGTCTTTCGGCCTTCCCTAGAAAACACTGTCGTAGAACGACCGAGGCCTGAATCCGTTGAGTGAAGTTAAAACAGTCAGTCCTGCTTTTATCGCCACCTGCTCGTACCTCGGCTGGGGTGACCCTGAGGGAGGCATCTGGCTTATTGGGCTCGAGGAGGCGTCTACTTGGGACGGTTATTCCACAGAACAAATCATTGATGAATGCCGAGGCTTCGGCGCCTTTCGGAGGGACCCAGAATGCCAACCGTCCAGCACCTGGAAGACTGGGCGGCAGGTAAGAGATTGCGCCGCTAAGATTCTCCACGCAGTGTCGCGTGATCAGCAGATCACATGGCGGGATTATCGAGACAAGCGCCTCTACGTCGATGGCTATAAGGCGTGTCAGTCAAACCTGTTTCCGCTAGGGAAGCCAACGTGGAACGGTTGGCCAGAAACGTATTCATCCATGTTCGGATTCAGCAATACGGACGTAGGCCGGGATACCTATCGCGCGGCTGTTCGAGAGTATCGTTGGCCAGTCTTTCGGCGAGAATGGGATGCAAACAAACCACAAGCCACAATCTGCTTCGGCAAGGTGGGATGGCCGTATGTTCGTGAGATATTTTCATTGAAAAATGAAGGTGAAGCTTTGGCAGATGGCAGATTCAGGTGTACGAGAGTGAGCGAATCATTCTCACGCCATTCTTCGGACGAGGCCATATGAACAATGACAGAATTGGAGTAGTGACTCGCTGTCTCAAAGACTGGAATGTTTCGATCCCGTAAATGTGATCGCTTGATTCTCGATCAGAGATCGAGGAGAAGTGCTTGTTATTATGACCGAGAGCGTAGGCCACAGGTTGTTGGCGGCCATTGACGAGTAGTGCGACTTTCTTGCCACATTGTGTATGGCAGCGGTGGCCATCGATCTGACTCACGCGGCTTGCTCCTCCTGTTTGTCGGGATTCAACAGTAACTCCATGTTCATGTATCGACGCCGTCCTCATTGCATGCCGCAACGTGACGCATTCGGGCCGACACCAGCATGAGAGCAGACTGGTCATCCAAGAAGTTGCCGACGACGCGCGTGCGTCTGCGGATCTCCAGCATGATTCGCTCCATCATGTTGTTGGTCTTCAGTTGTCGCCAGTGGCTCGAGGGAAAGGCGTAATAGGTCAGAGTCTCGGCGATCTTCTCCTGCACGAGGAGCGCCATCTTGTGACGGCGAAGGTCTTTCAGCTTCTCCACGATCTCCCGGGGTCTCCACAAAGTGCAACGTCAGCGTATAAGAATCAGTAGGTTAGGGGTGGCGCGGATGAAGGGATGGTGTTGGAGTTGAGGGATTTTTGACGAAGACTATTGTTCCTGTTGAGGAGCGGCGGTTTTCTGCGGAAATATTCCAGAGTGGGATCGACGAGCCGTCTACCGTTTTCTACCAGGTTGGATTGCAGGGAATAGTATCTGGGGAAGAGGGGCCTTACGCACCTGGATTCAAGTGATCGATCAACTTTTCAAGTTGAATTCAAGGCTGGATACCTACACTGAGGTTTTTCTTGCAGGCGAGCCATACTCACTAAGTAGGCGGTCTCGCCACTCTTTCGTCATGCCATGCTCTCCAAAAGCCCATGTGTGCTCCAATGCTATCGCATGTTCAATATCAACAGGTTTAAGGGGCTTCAATAAACTTGCGTACACTTCAGAGTCATGCGCACTTCCAAATCCTATGATGGCAATTTCCTCGCTCCGCTCAGCGTAAATGCACCATTTACCGGACCCGGAGCAACAAGCAAATCGTCCGAAATCGATAAGCCACGAGCTTGCATGATCGCCGTTCTCGCCAGCGAGATGCTGTTGATATGCGTCTGGAGATGTGGACTGTTCGATAAAAAAGCTTGAGCGGGCCCGGCCGCTATTAGCAATGCGATCAATGTTACGAACTAATATTGTCGTTGAACCTTCCTTGCGCATCACCGGTTGCATACTTTTCACGAAACCGCAATCAAACATCCAGTCCGAGTCAAAAAATAAAAATGCCTTGAAGTTGTGCGAAAAAATTTGGTCAGGAAGTTGCTTATCGAGATTGAGGGATCTGGAAAGAATCTCGTGCACTGCCGCCCGATCTCTGCTTATGTGGTCCATATTCACGATTGCTCCATCTGCGCAGTCTGAACCACGCCGGTTTCTCCGGAGGCTGTGTTGTGTGAGTCAGGGCGGCATGGTCCGATTCTTACGTTGCCGATAGTACGCCTGTTCGAGCTCGACGGGAGGTACATTGCCGAGCGGCTCGAGCAGGCGACGACTGTTGAACCGACCAGGCAATTTGAGCCTCTAGGCATACAGAAACTTTAATTCGGTGAGGTGCTGTTTATGACCAAGACCTTCATTGCGCTCTGGGGAACGCTCTGCCTCGCAGTCGCGACGAACGTCGCGGCGGAGAACGCTTGGATCCTGCTGTACAAGAACTCTCACTATGTGGTGGTCAGGGCAACCGGATCAAAGCTCAGTGATACGGTTTATCTCGGAAACACCCCCTCTTACGGCCAATGGGGAAATGCGTTTGCCTTTCTGTCCGGAGACAGCGCATCCGCCGGTTACCGCCTCAATCTACTGGATAGGGCCTCGGGTAAAATAACCCGCTCGCTGGCGGTGACTGGAACGCCGCTGATGCAGCTCTCGGGTCCGTCACCTGACATCGCGCTGATCGACGATGCCGCCTTCTACGTCACCATGCGTATGGTGGGAGCGCCCGGCGTTGAGCCGAATAGCCTAGGCGGAACCTTTGATTTCATTCGAATTGAGCTCACGAGCGGCACGATCAAAACTCTCCCGTTAGCCGCCGATCTCTCCAACCCTCGCGTCGTTAGCTTCAACGGGTCGCCGCTCATTTACAGCTGGAATGGGTACACGGTGTATCAGCTCGATGCTCAAAAGGCCGGTTTCCGGGACCTCGTGCCTGCTCAAAGCATGGTGGATTTGCTCTTGAGGGAAAAAGAAGGTCAAACGGATGGGACGGTCGCCACGGGCGCGTTCTCTGACTACGCTTTTCTGCCTGCCAAGGGAGCGTTTCGCCTGTCGAAGCTCGGCTCGATCCAGCCCGTCTTGTCCAGAAACTTGGATACCGCAAGCGAGTCATCCCCCTCCCTGAACTTGGGTGACGCAAGAGAAACGTACATGATTCCTGCGACTTTCGAGCAGCAGCCTGTACTTGGGATCGTACGCAAGATCAAGGGAGATTGGCTGTTCCACTACGTCGATCCAGACTCGCTTCGGATTCTTGCTACTGTCTCCCTCTCCAGTGACGTTTCACCCAAAAGCGTTATAGAAGCGCCATCTGTTGATGCGGTGTACTACGTCAATCAGGATACGGGCACCATCATGAAATCGTCCAAGACGGGAGCCGAGACACTTTGGGACCTGCGTAGCGTCGGAAGCGAAGGGTTCGGATACGTACGGATCTTGGATATCGAGCCCTGATACTGAGTATTTTGGACGGCGTGACTCAAGGACGAATCTCTGAAGTTTCTGCGCCGGCTGTCTTGGCACTGTATCGCAGTTGAACATTTCCGGGATTTCGAGAGGCTCCATTACCTTAGTAGGATGGAGCAATGGGAAGGTCAAGTCGATACGCTGAGCGCGAATTCAAATTCGCTGAATACAAGGTCAAAAAATAGGCAGAAACGGCTTTTTTGATCATCTGAAAGCTGATTCGCTCATCAAGGTTGTACGTAACCGCGCCTACCGTGCCAGGCCAGCCTCTCTAGCGCACTCGGGCCTTATCTTTCTCGGCATATCCACTCGATCATGAGCTGCCTTGAGAAAAAAATCAGATGGGCCTCCAATTTATCCAAATAACGAAAAACAAAGTCCCCAGAAGCAAAAAGAAGGATCCAAAATAAGCTAGTTCGCAGATGACTCGAGCTTTAAAGGAACCGAAAGCACTAGCAGCCTCCGGGCGATTCCTGTACGGCCCAAGTATGCGCCTTAAAGACAGGTAAATTCCGACAATCACCAAAAGCCCGTACGGAAGTATGACTAGCGTTCGAAACGTGTATATGGATACAAAGAAACTACGAGGGACAAAAATAACCGCTACGATCCCCATTAATCCAAACGAAAACATCGAAACGAAATTAAGCGTTTGCGAGAACGCCCTCTCATAGGGATCTTCCATTCGAACAATCGCCGAGCGCGAATTCAAATTAGCCGAGTAAAAAGTTAAAAAATAAGCAGAAATGGCTTTTTTGATCATGTGGAACCTTCATCCCTGATTACTCAGATGATGTGTGCTCCTAATTTTCGGAAGCATGTAAGACAGATGCCAAGGATTTCTGGATATGTTGGCGCATGAAGATATGGGCTTATGTGATCATTTTTGGTTTTGCAGCGATCTGTTGCAAGCCGCAATTGCAAGGGAGGTTGGCGGGAATATCTCCTCGGATCCGCCCATAAGGTTGTACGTAACCGCGCCTGCCGTGCCAAGCCAGCCGGCTCGCCCAATCACTGATGTGGCGAACCAATCGACCGCTTTATAGCCGGCTCTATAGTAATTTCCGTTTGCCAACTCGAGTATCACTTGCGAGGAATTCAGAGCATGGCCAAGTGGGGTGAGAATCTTGCCTGCCGCACCGCCGAAAGATCGTAGCGAGCTGTTGAATGGTTGGCTACCAAGGGTAACGGGATCGAACATGGACCCGCCGTATTTCGCCCCTTGCACGCTGTCTAGCCATGCCAAACTTCCTGCAGTACTAAATCCTCCAAGCGAAATATT
>JBGAIL010000258.1:0-5311 GCA_044225565.1 Steroidobacteraceae bacterium
CGGCGGCCGCGCACATAGGCTTCGGGAAATTCCGGCTCCGCGGTCCTGATGTCGTCCTGGCCGGAGACGCCTTCCATGTCGTACACGAGCAGGATGCGAGGCCCGTGCGCCTTCGCGTCCCGAGTCATCTCGTAAGGCGCAGTGACCCAGGGCTCGGCGACGGCAACGCCGGCCTGGAACGCGAGCGCGACGATGGCCATGCGCAGGAAAAACTCAGTCATGAAACACTCCTTGCCCGGCGAGCAGCGCACGGCCTTTCGGCGTACCGATGAGCGCGATCAACCCGTCCGGAAACGTGGCACGCCAGTTGAGATAGGTATGAGCGCCGACGAACTCGCGATAGCTCACCTCGTAGCCCTTCGCCCGCAGGATGTCGCGGAAAGTGCGATTCGGCTCGAGCATCGCCGGCCCCTCCCACGAGCCCACGTCGAGATAGAAGCGCAGCGGCAGCTTCGGGCCGGTGGCGAACTGCCGCGGCAGCCAGTTCCAATGCGCGGGGAAATTCGCTTCGTCCGCGAGATCGTAATGCGGGTACCACCAGTACGACCCCGACTGTGAGAGCACGTTGCCGAAGACACCGGGATAGAGCCGCGCGATGTGAGCGGAGGCGAGCCCGCCATAGCTCGCGCCGGCGATCACGACCTGGCGCGGATCGCGTGCCAGCCGGAAATCCTTGCGCAGGCCCGGCAGCAGCTCCTCCACGATGAAGCGCGGAAACTCCGCATTGGGCGTCAGCTCCCGCTCGCGCGCGACATCGCGATCGAAATAGTTCACGAGCACCGCGATCGTGGGCGGGATCACGCCGTCCGCGATCATGTCGTCCATCAGCTGCGGCACATCGATGGTCTGCAGATATTCCGTGCGGTCGAAGACGAGCACGAACGGACAGGCACGGCGCGCGCAGCGACCGCCGGCCGGCAGATGGACCGTGACGTCCCGCGCGTTGCCCAGGATGCGACTCGACACCCGCAACGTCCTCGATTCTCCCCTGGCCACGCCTGACTGCGGGCCCAGCCACCGCTCCGCAGGCGCCGATGGCCCTTCCATGTACGAAGAGGGGAGCTCGCCGATCTCGTACCGCACCTTCAGGCGGCTGCGCGGATCGGCAAACAGCTCGTAGATCACGCCTCCATCCGTGAAATAGCGCTCCAGTCGATCCGCGGACGGCTCACGGCCTTCCGGCCACGCGAGGAAATACTGGATGCGCGCGGTGGATTCCAGATCGTAGGTGCGATACCAGACATCGCTTCGCGGGAGCCTCCCGAACGCATCCACGCGGCTCTGAAAGCTCGTTTTGTCGAGACTGACCATGCCGACGTTGAGCTCTTCGCGCACATCCTTCGCACGCCACAGGAACGTCGCCAGCATGCGATCCGGCTTTCCCGGCGCGGGCTCGATCAGTGGTGTGCCCGCGGCATCCACTTCGCTCCAGAATGCCTGCAAGGCCTCTTTCGCGCGGGCAGACTGCCCGGCGCTCGCGTTCTCTTCCGCATCCCCGGCGTTCAGCCGTTGCGCGAGCGCCGCGAGCCGCGGGCTTTCCGGCGGCGGTCCGGCCACGGCGCGGCCCGCAATGCCGGACACCAGGAGAAGGACGAATACGACGCTGCGGGTGCTCGTGAGATGCCGCAACGGCATCACTTGGGAACGCGTGGCGCGCTATAACGCTCCACGCCGTCGATGACCGTGCTCAGAACCTTCGTATCGGGGATACGCAGCGGATCGATCGAGAAGATGTCCTGCGAGAGCACGACGAAGTCGGCCAGATAACCCGGCGCGATGCGACCCAACCGATCCTCCTGGAATCCGGCATACGCATTCGACACCGTGTAGGCGCGCACGGCCTCGGCGACGCTGATGCGCTGCTGCGGCTGCCAGCCACCCGGATTCTTGCCGTCGATGGTGCGGCGATTCACCGCCGCATCGATGCCGGTGATGGGATCGATCGGTGCGACCGCCCAGTCGGAGCCGAACGTCAGGACGACGCCCGCATCCAGGAAGGAGCGGAACGCATACGTTCCCTTGATGCGCTCCGGCCCGATGCGCTTCTCCGCCCAGCGTCCGTCGTCGATGGCATGGTACGGCTGCATCGAGGCGATGACGCCCAGCTGCCTGTAACGCGCGAAGGCGGCGGGCCGCAGGTGCTGCGCGTGCTCGTTGCGGAAACGGCGGTCGCGCGGGCCGTCCTCCTTCTCCACTCGCTCGTAGGTGTCCAGCAGCCAGTCGATGGCGTGGTCGCCGATGGCGTGGACGGCCACCTGCAGGCCGGCGCGGTCCGCACCCTGGATCTGTTTCGCGAGGTCGTCGAGATTCACCATCTGCAGGCCGCTCGTCTGCGGCGCGTCGGCGTAGGGCTCGTAGAACCATGCAGTAGTCGAGCCCAGCGAGCCGTCGACGAATCCCTTGAGCCCGCCCCAGCGCAGCCAGTCGTCACCGCGGCCATTGCTGCGCACGAAGTCGGCGAGCTTCGCCCAGTCCGCCACGGGCACGAAGGAATACACGCGCAGCGGCAGCCGGCCCTGCGACTTCAGGCGACGGAAGGCTTCGAGCGTGCGCCAGTTGCCATCACTCATGTCGTGGACCTGGGTGACGCCGTGCGACAGCGCTTCCGAGAAGCCGCGCTGCATCGCTTCGTTCACACGCTGCTCGGCAGGCACGGGAATGGCGGCGTAGACCGCATTCATCGCGGCATCCTTCAGCAGCCCCGTGGGCTCGCCCTTGGCGTCCTTGATGATCTTGCCGCCTACGGGGTCCGGCGTGCTGGCATCGATGCCCGCCAGTTTGAGCGCGGCGGCATTCGCGAGGCCCATGTGACCGTCGAGGCGCACGACGAACACCGGTGTGCCGACCGTTCCGCCGTCGATCCAGTCGCGCGAGGGCAGCGTCGCATCCCAAAGCTCGTGGTCCCAGTTGCCGTGCGTGATCCATTCACCGGGCCGCTCCTTGGCGCGCGCGACGATGCGCCGCGAAAACTCGGCGGGCGTCGAGGCATCGCGCAGATCCACGCTCGCCAGGGAGAGCGACGAATCCAGGAAATGGGTGTGGTTGTCCATGAAGCCGGGCACGACCAGCTTGCCGCCGAGATCGATGCGCTGCGCACCCTTGCCGGCCTTCGCCAGCACGCCCGCATCGTCGCCGACGGCGACGATGCGGTTGCCGGAGACGGCGAAGGCCTTCGCGAACCCGCCGTCCGACTCGCCCGTCCATACGCGGCCGTTCAAGTAGACGCGGGTGGCAGCCGCGTCCGCCGCACCACCATCTGCCGTGCAACCGCTTCCCAGCACCGTGAAGACCGCTACTGCAACAGCCTTCGCGAGCGCGCGAGCGCGTGACGCACCCATGCTGCTCATTTCTTCTTCAGATCGTAGGAAACCTTGCCGAAGATCGTGCGTGGCGGATTCACCGACACCGAGCTGAGGAAGGTGTTGTACACGGGCGAGTAGTACTTCGTGTCGAGCAGGTTCAACGCCGAGAGCTGGAACGTCCAGTTGTTCCGGTTGTAGAAGACTCGCGCGTCCATCTCGAAGATGTCGCCGAAGAGACGGTCGAAGTACAGGCCATGGCCCGGATCATCGAACTGCCGCACCTGGCCGCGAAGCTTGTAGACCATGCCGCCGCCGAAGCCGAAGCCCGCCCAGGGGCCGTGCTGGAACTCGTAGCTCGTGTAGAACGATGCGCCGAAGCGCGGCGCCAGGAACGAGGGGAAGCCCTTGAACTCGCCCTCCACGAACTCGTTGTCGATGGTGGCGAGCGAGCCGAAGACGTTCCAGCCCTGCATCACCTCGCCCTGGAAGTCCACCTCCACGCCCTTCGAGCGCTGCTTACCGCGCAGCAGGACGAAGCCCGGATGGTTGACGTCCGACTCGGAGATGTTGGTACGCTCGATCTTGAACGCCGCCACGGACCAGGAGAAGCGCCGCTCGCGCGCCTCGCCCTTCAGGCCCACTTCGTAAGACGTGCCCTCTTCGGGGTTGGTGCGGGTGCCGTTGCTGGGGTCCGCCGCGTTGAAGATGAGCTCGTTGCGCGGCAGGAAGGTCTCGCCGTAGCTCGCGTACGCGTTGACCTTGGGCGTGATCGCGAACGTGGTGCCCAGCTGGTACGTGAGCGCGTTGTCCTCGTACCGGTCGTCGCCGAAGCCGGACGGCAGCGGCTCGAGCGCCGTCTCGTCGCAGCAGTTGGAGATGGTGCTCAGCTTGAAATCGGAATAGCGCGCGCCGAGCAGCACCGAAAGGCGATCCACGGGGTGCAGGATCGTCTGCAGCGTCACGCCGGTCTCCTGATAGAGCGTGCGCTCGCGCAACACGCCGCCGACGTAGCCGGGAGTATTCAGGTCGAGATAGGGGGCCACCTCGCTCGGCAGCTTCGGCAGAGAAGCGTAGTCTGGATCGTAGATGTTGAACGCATCCGGGCCCAGCAGCCCATAGCCGATGAACCGGCCGTACTTGTCGTGCGAATAGTCCGCGCCGAAGAACAGCGTGTGCTCACGCCCGCCGAGCTCGACGCTGCCGAAGAGATTCACCTCGCCGGAATAGGCCTCGCCGCCGCCGTCGTCGAAGTACATGTAGAGCGGGGCCTGGCCGTCGGGCTCCACGCCGCCCGAGTAGGCGCCTTTGTTCTTCACGTCGCTCTTCGTGTACTGCACACTGGTGCGCATCTGCCAGTCGCTCGCGAAGTGGTGCTCGAGCAGCGCGCGGCCGAACATCAGCTTGCGCTTCGGGTTGGCGTCCGGAAAGCCCACGAGACGCGAGCGCGGCACGTCCGGCCAGCCGTAGTTGTTGGGATCGTTGCGGGCGGCCTCCTCGTCCTCCGTGCCGACGGGGCCGGTGTACTGCGCCCCATAGCCGTAGCTGGCGTTGAACTTCATGTCCTGATACTGCGTGAGCAGGGTCAGGGAAGTGTCGGGCGTGAACTCGTATTTCAGAGAGGGCGCGATGACCAGCCGCTTGCTGAAGCCGTAGTCGAGGAAAGTGTCCTCGTCCAGATACGAGGTGACGAGGCGCGAGGAGAGCTTTCCGTCCGAGGTGAGGGCGCCATAGACGTCCGCTTCGGCCATGTAGTGGCTGAAGCTTCCCGTCTCGAACGAGAGCGACCCGCCGAAATCCGAGCGCGGCTTCTTGGAGACGGCATTCAGGGTGCCGGCGATCTGCGACTGGCCGTAGATCGTCGAGGTGGAGCCCTTGATGATCTCGAAGCGCTCGAAGGGCGAGAGGTCCGGCGCCACCTGGCCGGGCGTGCGTATGCCGTCGATCTTGATCGCCTTGTCGTAGTCGAGCTGGAAGCCGCGGAAGTAGGTGCGCACCCAGCCGTCCTGGGC
>JBGAIL010000259.1:0-5304 GCA_044225565.1 Steroidobacteraceae bacterium
CGGGTCGAAGGCGGTGAAGTCCGTCTGTTTGATCTCGTAGGCATCGAGCGTGACAGTGAGCCCGGGCACCGCATTGGGCGTGAGCACGAGGCCCAGGCTGCGCGTGGTCGACCGCTCCGGCTTGATGTCGGGCGTGCCCGAGTAGACGACGAAGGTTTCCACCGGCGAGCCGGTGAGCGGGTCGATGAGGAAATCCGTGTAGGTTCCGCCGTAGTCCTCCGTGGCGTACTCCAGGTACGGCGCGAGGAAGGCCCTTGCATACGAGGCACGCAACGTTGCCTGGCCATCCAGGAATGCGTAGCGCAGCGAGGCGAGCGGGCTCGGCTCGGAGCCGAAGTCGCTGTACTTCTCGAACCGGGCCGCCACGGACAGTTCGAGCGGGCTCTCCGTCCCGCCCTCCGCCGGGCGCAGCAGAGGAACCTTCAGCTCCGCGAAGACGGAACGGATCGAGCGGTCGTAGTCATAGCCGCCGAAGCCGAAGAATCCCACGGCGCCACCGGTCTGCCACAGCGGATCGGGCTCGAGGAACACCCCTTCGCGACGGTACTCGGCACCGATCGCGGCCTGCAGCGAGCCGGTCGGGAGGTCCCACAGCGGTCCGCTGGCGCGGAAGTCCACCATGTCGGAGCGGAAGGCGATGTCGATGCTGTTCGTCGTCAGCAGGCCCGCGAGCTGCTCCGCGGTATTGCACTGGTTGCAGAAGGGATTGAACGCGTCGTCGCCGGTGCGGTTCACCGCCTCGCGCAGCGCGGACTTGATGATGCTGTCGTGATAGTTGTTGCTGAAACCGCTGCGGTACCAGGAGACGGCAGACTCGAGCTGCCACTCGCCGATGCGGCCGCGCAGGCCGCCGTTCAGGCGATAGGTGTGCGCGGGCGTCTCCTGCAGCCGGCGCCCGAGCTCGAGCGGCAGGTAGTCGAGATCGCTCACGTCCTGCCCGAAGGGGTTGTAGGGATTGCTCGCGGGCACCGGCCCGAGATCGGGATCGGAGAACGAGATGCCGTTCTGCGCGGTGTAGAGCTTCTCCTTCATCTGCCAGAACAGGCCCGTCGTGAAGAACGTGAGCCGGCCGTCGAAGAAGTCCTGCTCGAAGTTGCCGATCATCGTGAGCCGCTCGGGAGCGCTGATGATGCTCGGATTCACCACGGCGTTCGTGTCGAAGAGATCCGCGTCGGGATCGTAAGGGCGGTAATCGGCCGGATCCAGCGAATAGCTGCCGCGCGGAATGCGCGCAGCGTCCGCGATGAGGTCGGGAAAGCCGGCGATGCCGCCGATGCGCCCGGGATTGCCGAACTGGTCGCGCTCATCGAAACCGCCGAACGCGCGCTTGTCGCTGGTGGCGGTGATGGCACGGTCGCGCGCACGGATCTCGCTGCGCGTCATGTGATTGATGAGGAAGAAGTAACGCGCGCTTTCGGATTCGGAGCCGCCGAAGAGGTTCACGTCCGTCGTCTGCGCGCCGCCCTGGCTGGTGTCTCCGTAGGTCAGGCTGGCATGGAGCCCCTGCTCCTTGGACTTGAGGATCACGTTGATGACGCCCGCGACCGCATCGGAGCCGTACACCGCGGAAGCGCCGGATTTCAGGATCTCCACCCGGTCGATGGCCTCCGCGGGAATCGCGAGGATGTTGGTCGGATCGTTGGCGGAGAGGCGGCGGCCATTGAGCAGCACCAGCGTGTATTGCGTGCCGAGACCGCGCAGGTTCGCGAATCCCCGGCCGCCGTTGTCCTGCTCGGCCAGCGCGCCACCGGTGATGGCCGGGTTGGTGGAGAGCACGTCCGCCAGGGTGTTCGCGCCGGTCTGGTCGATCTGCGCGGAGGAGATGACGTCGATGGGGATGCTGCGCTTCTCGGCCTCGACCGAAGAGCGGATGTTCGAGCCGGTGACGATGACCTCGCTCAGCGGCTCCTCTCCATGAGCTGACGCCTGCCCGTCCGCCGCAGCCGGTGCGCCTTCGGCCTGCGCCAGCCGCATGTTCAGCCCTTCCGCCGAAAGGCTGGCACGCTCGGCCCGGCTGCCGTCCTTCGCGAAGATGAGCACGGTGTGCGCGTCCATCCACTCGGATGCGAGGCCCGGGATCGTCTCGAGCATCTTGTCCAGGGCCTCGCGGGGCGACATCTCTCCCGAGATGCGGGGCGTGTTCGCCGTCTCGCGCGCCACGTCCTCCGCCCGGAACAGGATCTGGATGCCGGTCTGCTCGCCGAGGTCGCGCAGCGCGCGCTTGATCGGCTGGGCCTCGATTTCCAGAGTGTGGCGCTCCGTCTGCGCGCGTGCCAGGCCGCTCGAAGCGAGGCCCAGCAGGCAGAGGACGGCGGCGTTGACGATGCGCATGAATGGGCTCCCCGGGGTTCACTTGTACTCGAAATGCCGGCACCGGCGCGACGGCTCGCGACGGGCTCTGGCCGCATACGTGGGGCGAAGCGCCCCGATCCTTAAGCCCGGGAACGGGAAAGTTAATGTTTTTCGCGGAATGCCCCACTATGGAGGGACGAGGTGGAGAAGCATCCGGCACCCATGTCAGCGCCGAGGGCCAAATCAGCATCCGCGGCGGCGATCCGGCTGGCCGCGGTCGCGTTTCGGGAATACCTGCCCGACCTGCACGCCTATCTGGTGCGGCGGCTGCACCGCGGCTCGGACCTGCCGGACCTCACCATGGAGATCTACGAGCGCATCCTGAGGAACCGCCGGCCGGACGAGATCGTGAATCCGCGGGCTTACGTCTTCCGCATCGCTTCGAACGTGGCCCGCGAAGCGCGCGGGCTCGAGGTGCAGAGCCCGGTGACCTTCGACTCCGAAAGGACCGATGAGGCGAGCCGCCACATGGCCGCACCGGATGACGTGCTGGAACGCGTCGAGCATGCGCAAGTCCTGCAGGACCTCGAGCGCGCGATAACGGAGCTGCCGGCCACCCATCAGGCCGTCGTGCTGCTCGCGCTTCGCGATGGCCTGCCGCACAAGGAAGTGGCCCAGCGCACCGGGCTGTCGGTGGGCTCCGTCACGGTGTATGTCTGCGAAGCCCGCGCGCGCCTGCGCACCCTGCTCGGCAACCGGAACAAAGGATGAGCCCGAGCATGAGAGCCCAGACGCAGATCGACCGGCTGCTGGCCCTCCGCGCCGCGGAATGGGTGGAAACCCTCAAGGCCGGCGATCGCGCCGAACACGCGGCGTTTCTCGAATGGCTGCGGGAATCGAGGCTGCACGTCGAGCACTATCTCGAGACCGAAGCGCTCGATCGCCAGATCCGCGCGCTCGATCCCCGGCAGGGGCCGGATATCGGCGAACTGCTGGCGCGCATCGCACCGAACGTCACGTCGATCCACCGCAATCCCGCGGGCGCCGGGCGAGCTCCGCGATCCTGGTTGCGCTCATGGCAGGCGGCGGCAGCCATCGCCCTGCTGCTCGCAGGCGCGCTGGTGGGTGGCTTGCGATACCTCGCTTCGTCTGCAAACGAGGTGATGACGGCCACCGGCGAGCAGCGCAACGTCACCCTCCCCGACGGATCGCGATTGTTCGTGAATGCATCGAGCCGCCTTCACATCGAGTACTCGGCGCAGCGGCGGCGCATCGTGCTCGATTCGGGAGAAGCCGTGTTCCAGGTGGCGCGCGACGCGGACCGGCCTTTCATCGTAAGCACGCCGACCGCCACCGTCCGCGCGCTGGGCACGCAATTCAACGTGTATCAGAAACCGGACGAGACCGTCCTGGTGTCGGTGATCGAGGGACGCGTCCAGGTCACTCCCTCGACACTGAAAGGCGGCAACCCTGCGGCGACGGGAACCGCGCAGTCTCAGAATCTCGGTGCAGGCGAAGAAGCGCAGGTAACGCCGCGGGGCGTCATCCGGCGCGCGCATCCTGACGTGGGCAAGACGCTCGGCTGGCGCGAGGGCCGCCTGTACTTCGACGAGACTCCGCTCGAGGAGATGGTGCGGGAGTTCAATCGCTATGGTGGCCCGATGCGCCTCGAGCTCGAAGGCAAGGGCTTCGCCCGCTACCGCTTCGGTGGCGTGTTCAATGCCAGCGATCCGGAGATGCTGGTGCAGATCCTGGAGCGCCAGAAGGGCCTGCACATCGAGCGGCGGCCGGGAGGCGTGGTGGTCATCCGCGCATCGGCGGAAAAGTAGATCCCGCACGCACCGCGGCGCGAAGCGCTCAACGGGCTACTGCTGCTTCCCCACCCCGCCATCGGACTCGCGGCGATCCACGCCGCCCGACAGCCAGCCCGTGGCGGCGTCGTGGAGAATCACTTCCGCGGCGCCCTGCCAACCACCCTCCTCCAGCTCATGGCCTCGCGCGCGCAGCAGCGCCAGCGTGTCCGGTGAGAAGCCGAGACGCTCATATACGAGCTTGTCCGGCAGCCACTGGTGGTGGATGCGTCCGGCGTCGACGGCTTCCTGCGCGTTCATCCCGAAGTCCACGACGTTCAGGATCGTGAGGAGCGTCGTATTGATGATGGTGCGCCCACCCGGAGAGCCCGTGACCATGAACAGCTTGCCGTCCCGCGCCAGGATGGTGGGCGACATGCTCGAGAGCATGCGCTTACCGGGCGCCGCCAGATTGGGCGGGGTGCCGATCTCACCCTCCACGCTCGTGAGGCCCGGTGCCGCGTTGAAATCGCCCATCTCGTTGTTGAGCAGGAACCCACCGCCCGGCACCACGATGTGCGAGCCGTAGGAATACTCGAGGGTGTAGGTGAGCGCCACGGCGTTGCGCTGCGCGTCCACTGCCGAAAGATGCGTCGTCTCGCGACTTTCCTTCGCCCACGTGAAGTTCGAGGGCGAGGATTTCGAAGCGCGAACCGGGTCGATCGTCTCGCGCAGCCCGCGCGCGTAGTCTTTCGAGATCAGCCGATCGATGGGCATCTGCGGGTTGAACGAAGGGTCGCCGAGATACTGCGCCCTGTCGGCGAATGCCCGCCGCATGGATTCCGCGATGAGGTGCAGCGCGGCGGCCGAGCCCGCACCCATCGCCTTCAGGTCGTAGCCTTCGAGGACGTTCAGGATCTCGATGATGGCCGTGCCGCCCGAGCTGGGCGGCGGCATGCCGATGATCTCGAAGCCCCGGTAGTTGCCGCGGACGGGCGCAGCCACCCGTGCCTGATACCTCTCGAGGTCTTCCAGCGTGATCAGTCCGCCATGGCTCTGCATCTCCTTCGCGATGAGCCGCGCAGTCTCGCCTTCATAGAACTCCGCCGGGCCCCGCACGGCGATGCGCTGCAGCGTGCGCGCCAGATCGGGCTGCCTCAGGATCTCTCCCGCCTCGTAAGGCCTGCCCCGGTTGGAAAACTGCGCGACCGAAGCCGGATAA
>JBGAIL010000260.1:0-5187 GCA_044225565.1 Steroidobacteraceae bacterium
AGAACACCGGCAACCTCTCCCAAGCCGACTTCCAGGCGGCGCGCGACGAGCTCCTCGAGCTCGCCAACGCCGATCCCATGCTGAGCTCGGTGCGCCTCAGCGACCTGCCCCCGGTCGCGACGCTGGACGTCGATCTCGACCACCAGAAGCTCAGCGTGCTGGGATTGAGCCAGGCTGCGGTGAATTCCACTTTATCCACCGCGTGGGGCGGCAGCTACGTCAACGATTTCATCGACCGCGGGCGCGTCAAACGGGTGTACGTGCAGGGGGATGCGCAGTTTCGCTCGCGGCCCGAAGACATCGGGCAGTGGTACGTGCGCGGCGCGGATGGAGCGATGACGCCTTTCTCCTCGTTCGCCAGCATTTCGTGGTCGCAGGCACCGACGACGCTCATGCGCTTCTCGGGTGTGCCCGCGTACGAGTTCCAGGGGCAGGCGGCAGCGGGCGTCAGCTCCGGTCAGGCGATGGACCGCATCGCGGCGCTCGCCGCGAAGATTCCGGGCACGAGCGTGGCGTGGAGCGGGCTGTCCTATCAGGAGAGGCTGTCGTCCGGACAGGCGCCGCTGCTCTACGCGCTCTCGCTGCTCGTAGTGTTCCTGTGCCTCGCGGCTCTCTACGAGAGCTGGTCCATTCCGGTGGCGGTGCTGCTCATCGTTCCGCTGGGTCTCGTCGGCGCGGTCTTCGCGGTGACGCTGCGGGGTCTCGAGAACGACATCTACCTGCAGATCGGCCTGCTGACCACCATGGGGCTCGCCGCGAAGAATGCCATCCTCATGGTGGAGTTCGCCGAGCAGGCCGAGCGGAAGGGCAAGCGTGTGATCGAGGCGGCGATGGAAGCAGCGCGACTGCGCCTGAGGCCGATCCTGATGACCTCGTTCGCATTCATCTTTGGCGTGCTGCCGCTCGCGGTGGCGAGCGGTGCGGGCGCGAACAGCCGCATTGCGATCGGCACCTCGGTGATCGGTGGCATGCTCACCGCGACGGTCCTGGCCATTCTTTATATCCCGCTGTTCTTCGTGCTGGTTCGACGCGGCACGCGAGGGCTTCTGCAGCGCATCCACCGCAAGCACGATGGGCGCTCCGACCCGCCAGGCGGGGCGGCTCCGCCGAACGCTTCGCCGGATGAGCACTCGTGAGTCGCCCGCTTCGTCTCGTCTTCGCCTTGCTGTGCGGCGCACTTTCTGCGTGCTCTCTGGCGCCGCGATACGAGCGGCCGGAGGCGCCAGTGCCCGCATCCTGGCCCGCGGGCGATCCTTATTTGAAGAATGGTGAGCGCACGCTGCCGAGCGTCGACTATCAGCAAGTCTTCACGGATGGTCGCCTGCAGCAGCTCATCGGCCTTGCGCTGCAGAACAACCGCGATCTGCGAGTTGCGGCCGGCAACATCGCCACCGCGCGCGAGGCCTATCGGATCCAGCGGGCCGAACGGCTCCCGCAGATCGGCGCCGGGATCGCCGCGACGCGAAGCGGCAGCGACGCCAATGATTCCGCTGACGAAGGCGAGACACAGCTCTCCGCAAGCATCGGCGTCACGGCGTTCGAGCTCGATCTGTTCGGCCGGGTGCGCTCGCTGTCGGACTCAGCTCTGCAACAGTATTTCGCTACCGAGGCCGCCGCTCGGGCGACCCGCCTTGCGCTGATCGGTGACGTCGCCGCGGCCTGGTCGACCTATGGAGCGGATCACAGCCTGCTGACGATTGCGGAAGAGACCGCGCAGACGGCGAGCCGCAGCGTGGAGCTGACTCAGGCCCGGCTGAAAGGCGGTGTCGCGCCACGAACCGATCTGCGGCAGGCCGAGCAGATTCTCGCGCAGGCGCAGTCCGACGTCGCGCAGCTGCGCACTCAGCTTGCGCAGGACGTCAATGCGCTGCAGCTTCTCGTCGGCGCGTCCATCGATGCTGCGCTGTTGCCCGTGTCTATCGATGAAGTGGCGCACGGTGCGACAGAGGTTTCTGCAGGAATCGATTCAGCAGTGTTGCTACGACGTCCTGACGTGCTGCAGGCGGAGTATCTGCTGCGCAGCGCGAACGCCGAGATTGGCGCGGCGCGCGCGGCGCTCTTCCCGCGTATCTCGCTCACGGCGATCGCCGGCGTGGCGAGCACTGCGCTTCGGGGCTTGTTCGATGGCGAAGGGTCGAGCTGGAGCACGGAAGCTGCGGCGTCCTATCCAATCTTCGACGCCGGCGCTGCGCGCGCAGGCGTGCGCCAGACCAAAGCGCAACGCGACGTCGCGCTCGCAACCTACGAGAAGGCCATCCAGTCCGCCTTTCGCGATGTGGCAGACGCTCTGGCTCGTCGCGGCACCATCGATGAGCAATTGCGCGCGGATACCGCGGACGTCACGGCTTCCACGGATTACTTCCGGCTCGCGGATGCGAGATATCGGGGTGGCATCGATACCTTCCTCACCAGCCTCGATGCGCAGCGCTCGCTGTATTCAGCGCAACGGACCCTGGTGGCTACGCAGCTGGCGAGAGTGACGAATCTCGTCGACCTGTACCGCGCGCTCGGGGCGGACGAGCAGGCAGGGAACCGCTGACCCCGGACCCGGGGAAAGCCCGGAACGCCACGCCCGAAACGACGCCGCCCGGCGATGGGCCGGGCGGCGCCTTGCGCTTGGGGATTTCGGCCTCTCAGTTCCAGTTGTTCCGCGAGCGGAAATCCTTCGCCTGCCGTTCGGCCTCGTCGCGCGCGATGCCGTAGCGCTCCTGGATCTTGCCGGCCAGCTGATCGCCCTTGCCTTCCAGCTGGTCGACCTCGTCATCCGTGAGCTTGCCCCACTGCTCCTTGATCTTGCCCCTCACCTGCTTCCACACGCCTGCTGCCTTGTCGGTGTTCATCGCACTGCTCCTCCGGTGGTTACCGAGCTGGTGCGCAACCGGTGGACGGTTGCCCGCCGGCACGCTCCATTGCTCCCGCGATCATGCTCGGCGAGCGCGGGAGGTGGCGCAATGTCAGAACCGCCCAGGCTCGGGCCGGACTCCGTGACTCGGGATGCCGGAATCCTCCTACACTGGAACTCATCGCGGCCTGGAGCCGCCGCATGTCGGGACGCCGCAGCGCCTGCCCATGCCGGCCTTTACTGCGGCCGTGCAATCCCCATCAGGCTCGCGATGCCGGCGACGAGCTCCGGCGCCTCGATGGGCTTGGCGAGATGCATCTGGTAGCCCGCGAGCAGCGAGCGCTGGCGGTCTTCCGGCCGCGCATAGGCCGTGATCGCGATGGCGATGAGCCCTTGCGTCTCCTTCATCGCGCGCGCCTTCTGGATGAGCGCATATCCATCCATGTGCGGCATGCCGATGTCGCTCAGCAGCACATCGAATTTCTCCTGCCGCAGGCATGCAAGCGCCTCTTCGGCGCCGCTTGCGCAGGTCGGCACGGCACCGCGTCCCTCGAGGATGCGAGCCACGAGCGTGCGTCCATCCGGCTCGTCGTCCACGATGAGCACGCGTACGCCGTCGAGCCGTGGCAGCTCGATGGCCGTCAGCGGATCGCTCGGCTCGACGCCACCGGTGCGCCGCGCGTTCTCCGGATGCACGTGGGAGATGGGAAGCGCGACGACGAAAGTGCTGCCCTGGTTGAGCCCCGGACTCTTCACGCGAACCGCTCCGCCGTGAAGCTCCACGAGATGGCGGACGATGGAGAGCCCCAGGCCCAGCCCGCCGAAGCGGCGCGTCGTGCTCGCATCGCCCTGCCGGAAGCGCTCGAAGACTTCGGGCAGGAACTCCGGCGCGATGCCGACCCCGGTATCCTCCACCACGATCTCGACGTGCGAGTTCACCCGTTCGAGCACGATATGCACGCGGCCCTCGGCAGGCGTGAATTTCACGGCGTTGGACAGCAGATTCCACAGCACCTGCTGCATCCGGTTCGGGTCGCCGCGCACCAGGCCGATGCCCGAATCGAGCATGGTGCTCAGGCGAATGCGCTTCGCCTCGACGGATGGCCGCACGGTCTCGATGGCGCTCTGGATGACCTCGTGGATGTGCAACGGCTGCACCTCGAGGTGCAGCTTGCCTGAGATGATCCGGCTCATGTCGAGCAGATCGTTGACGATCTGGGTCTGCGCCCGGACGTTGCGCTCGATGGTCTCCAGGCCGCGGTCCCGGTCGACGTCACTCACCTTCTTCTGGCGCAGCAGCGTGGCCCACCCCTGGATCGCGTTGAGCGGCGTGCGCAGCTCGTGCGACAGCGTCGCGAGGAACTCGTCCTTCATGTGGCTCAGGCGCTCGGCCGCCGCCCGGGCCGTGCGCTCGGAGTTCAGGAACTGCTCGCGTTCCGCAGCCAGGGTTTCCAGCTGCGTCTCGCGATCGCGCAGCCGCTCGATGAGACGCGCATTGTCGATTGCGATCGCCGCCTGAGCGGCGATGCCGGTGACGAGCCGCTCCGCGCGCGCCGTGAAGACGGCAGCCTTGGGGTGCCCGAAGAACAACCCACCGATCACCTCGCCCGAGCGCGAGACGACGGGCACCGCGAGATACGAGCAGACCGGCAGATGCCCTTCCGGCATCCCGGCATGGGGCGCATTCTTTCCGTAGCGCGGATCTTTGGTGATGTCGTCGACCCGCACCACGCCTTCGCCACGGAAGGTCGGCGCGAACACTTCCGTGGCGCGCGGCATGGGAAACTTCGCGAAGGCCTCGCGCGGCACGCCGGAAAGCGTGTAGAGCCAATAGGATTCGTCCTGGCCTTTCACGACGTTATAGAAGAACGCGCCGAAGGCGGCGCCGGAGAGCTCCGTCGCCGCATCGGTTACGATCTGTACGATGCGCTGGAGGTCCGTCTCCGACGCGACGGTCTGCCCGATGCGGTTGAGCGTTTCGAGCGCGTAGGCCTCCTCGTCCCGCATTCTCTCGGCCGCCCGCCGGGCGCTGATGTCGTGCGCGATCTTCGAAGCGCCGATGACGCGGCCGCTCGCGTCGTAGATGGGCGAGACCATGATCGAGATGTCGATGAGGTCCCCCGACTTGTGCCGGCGCCGCGTGTCGTAGCGCTCGACGCGGCGGCCCGCGCTCACGTCCGCGATGATGCGCGTCTCCTCGTGGCGCAGCTCTTCCGGGATCAGCTTGAGGATCGATTGGCCGATCATCTCCTCGGCGGAGTAGCCGAAGAGCCGCTGCGCTCCGGCGTTCCAGAACGTGATCACGCCTTCGAGCGTCTTGCCGACGATGGCGTCATCGGACGAGG
>JBGAIL010000013.1:0-45051 GCA_044225565.1 Steroidobacteraceae bacterium
GATCGCCCGCGGTGGCTTGCCAGCGGCGCAACAGGAACTCGATGTTGCGGGCGTGCGGAAACTTGGGAGCGCCGCCGAACCCGCCGAACTTCGAGTCGAACGTGCCCGCGAGCTGCTCGCGCGCCGTCTGAAGCGGCACGGCGGTCGGCGATGCTCCTGCGGCAGCCGGCGGCGAGTTGAGGTCGTCGAGTGCCGCGACGAGCGCGGCATTCTGCTCGCGCAGGCTTTCCTGATGCTCGCGGTAGTACTGCGCCACGCGCGTGAGCACATCCTTGAAGGAAGGCATGCCATGGCGCGCTTCCTTCGGGAAATAGGTGCCGCCGAAGAATGGCCGCTGGTCATCGTGCGTGAGGAACATGGTGAGCGGCCACCCGCCGCTGCGCTGCGTGAGCATCGCTTGCGCGGTCTGGTAGATGCGGTCGATGTCCGGCCGCTCCTCGCGATCGACCTTGATGTTCACGAAGTGCTCGTTGAGCAGTCGCGCGGTGGCTTCGTCCTCGAAGCTCTCCATCGCCATCACGTGACACCAGTGGCACGCTGCGTACCCGATGCTGAGATGGATGGGCTTGCCTTCGGACCTCGCACGTTCCAGCGCTTCGGCGCCCCAGGGATGCCAGTCCACCGGATTCGTCGCGTGGTGCCGCAGATACGGGCTGGTCTCGTTGATCAGACGGTTCGGCATCCTTCACGTAGAATGCCGGCCCCTATGTCGGTTCTCAAGCTCAAACGCGGCGAAGACCGCCGCATCCGCGCCGGCCATCCCTGGGTGTTCAGCAACGAAGTGGATACGGCCGCGACGCCGCTCAGCGCGTTCGCGCCAGGCGCGGCGGTGAAAGTGCATTCCAGCCGCGACGAGTTCCTCGGTCACGCTTACGTGAACCCGCACGCGCTCATCTGTGCGCGCATCATGGGGCGCGATCCGCAGCAGCCCATCGGCCCGGAGCTCATCGCGCAACGATTGAGGGTCGCGCTCGCATTGCGGCAACGGCTCGGCGACGAGACGTTCCACCGCCTCGTCTTCGGTGAGTCCGACGGCCTGCCCGGCCTCGTGCTGGATCGTTATGGAGACGTCGTGGTCGGGCAGATCGCCACTGCGGGCATGGAAGCGCTGAAGGAGCAGGTGGAGCAGGCCGTGCGTGAAGTGGTGCGGCCCGCCACGCTCTACTGGAAGAACGACTCCTCCGCGCGCGGGCTCGAGCATCTGCCGCAGGCCGCGGAAGCTGCCTTCGGTGAAGTGCCGCAGGAGCTCACGGTGCGCGAGAACGGTCTCGAATTCCGTGCACCGCTGCAGCATGGCCAGAAGACGGGCTGGTTCTACGATCAGGCGGCGAACCGCCGGCGCCTCCCGGCCTATCTGCCCAAGGGAGCTCGCGTGCTGGACGTGTGCAGCTACGTCGGCGCCTGGTCCGTCACGGCGCTCCGCAATGGTGCGGGCCAGTCGCTCTGCGTCGATTCCTCGCAGCTGGCGCTGGATTTCGCCGCCCGCAACGCCCAGCGCAACGGCGTCGCGCTCGAATCGTCGTGCGCGGACGCGTTCGACGCGCTGAAGCAGCTGCAGGAGCAGGGCCGGCGCTTCGACGTGGCCATCCTCGACCCCCCGGCCTTCATCAAGCGCAAGAAGGACATCCCGCAAGGCCAGGCGGCCTACCGCAAGCTCAACCAGCTCGCGCTGGCCCTCATCGAGGACGACGGCCTGCTGGTCTCCTGCTCGTGCTCCTACCATCTGGCGGCGGAGGATCTGGCCGCCGCCATCCAGGGCGGCGCGCGCCATGCCGGGCGCTTCGTGCAGATCCTCGAGGCGGGCGGGCAGTCGCCCGACCACCCCGTCCATCCGGCCATCCCCGAGACGCGCTATCTCAAGGCCTTCTTCTGCCGCGCCACCCGCGAATAGGTAGAATCCCGCCCCCATGCTGCAGTACTCCGGCTTCAATCCCATCGCCTTCGAAATCGGCCCGGTCTTCGGCTTCGGGCCGCTGCAGGTGCGCTGGTACGGCATCATGTACCTCATCGGCTTCGGCGCGGCCTGGGCGCTCGCGCGCTGGCGCGCTTCGCGGCCACAGAGCACCTGGAAGCCGAACGACGTGGACGACGTCGTGTTCTACGCCATGCTCGGCGTCATCCTCGGGGGCCGGATCGGCTACGTGCTCTTCTACGGCATGGAGTACTGGCTCAAGGACGCGCTCTATCCGTTCAAGATCTGGGAGGGCGGCATGTCCTTCCACGGCGGCCTGCTCGGCTCGCTCGCCGCCATCGCCGTCTTCGCCCTGCGCCGCGGGCGCAACGTCGCCGACGTATTCGACTTCATGGCGCCGCTGCCCGGCATCGGCCTCTTCGCGGGGCGCATCGGCAACTTCATCAACGGCGAGCTGTGGGGGAAGCCGACCACCGTGCCCTGGGGCTTCAACGTGGATGGCACCGTGCGCCACGCCTCGCAGCTGTACGAAGCCTGTCTCGAAGGGCTGGTGATGTTCGCGGTGATGTGGTGGTTCACCTCCAGGCCGCGGCCGCGCCTCGCACCCTCGGGGCTCTTCCTGCTCATCTACGGCACCGCGCGCTTCCTCGTGGAGTTCGTGCGACTGCCGGACGAGCACATCGGCTACCTCGCCGGCGGCTGGTTCACGATGGGGCAGGCGCTCTCGCTGCCCATGGTGATCGTGGGCCTGGTGATGCTCGCCGTCGCGTACCGGCGGCGCGTGCCTTCGGGCAATCTCGCGCCCGCGCAATGAAGCCCGGCCTTCGATGAGGCAATATCTCGAGCTGATGCGGAAAGTCCGCGAGACGGGCGTACGCAAGGACGACCGCACGGGCACCGGCACGCTCTCGCTGTTCGCCCAGCAGATGCGCTTCGATCTGGCAGAGGGCTTCCCGCTCGTCACCACCAAGAAGCTGCACACGCGCTCCATCATCTACGAGCTGCTGTGGTTCCTGCGCGGCGAGACCAATGTGGGGTGGCTGCGGGAGCACGGCGTCACCATCTGGGACGAGTGGGCGGACGAGCGCGGCGAGCTCGGCCCGGTGTACGGCAAGCAGTGGCGCGCCTGGCCCGCGCCGGATGGCCGCCACATCGACCAGATCTCGCAGGTGGTCCGGCAGCTGCGCAGCAATCCGGACTCGCGCCGCATCATCGTCAGCGCCTGGAACGTGGGCGAGCTCGGCGAGATGCGCCTCATGCCTTGTCACGCCCTCTTCCAGTTCTACGTGGCCCAGGGCCGGCTCTCGTGCCAGCTGTATCAGCGCAGCGCGGACATCTTCCTGGGCGTGCCGTTCAACATCGCCTCCTATGCGCTGCTGGTGCACATGCTCGCGCAGCAGTGCGATCTCGCGCCCGGCGAGTTCGTGTGGACGGGCGGGGACTGCCACCTCTATCTCAACCATCTGCAGCAGGCGGACGAGCAGCTCTCCCGCGAGCCCCGGCCGCTGCCGCGGCTCGCCATCAAGCGCCGGCCGCCCACCGTTTTCGACTATCAATACGAGGATTTCGAGATCGTGAACTACCAGCATCATGCGGCGATCAAGGCGCCGGTGGCGGTCTGAGCATGGCCCTGTCCAGACCGGTCGCCAAAGAGCAGCCCTTCGAGGTTCGCAGCTCCCGCGTGCACGGCAGAGGCGCGTTCGCCACCCGCCGCATCAAGAAGGGCACGCGCGTCGCGGAGTATCTCGGTGAGCGCATCACCCATGGCGAGGCGGACCGCCGCTACGAAGACTGCGACGTGAACGACAACCACACGTTCCTGTTCGTCGTCGACAAGCGCACGGTGATCGACGCCGAAGTGGACGGCAACGACGCCCGCTTCCTCAATCACGCCTGCGACCCGAACTGCGAGTCGGAGATCGAGGACCGCCGCGTGTTCATCGATGCCATCAAGGACATCGCGCCGGGCGAGGAGCTCAACTACGACTACCAGATCGGCCGGGAGAGGGGCGACCCGCCGAACGTCGACGAGATCTATGCTTGCCGCTGCGGCAGTCCGAAGTGCCGCGGCACCATGCTGTGGCCGCCGAAGCGGCCCAAGGCGCGCAGGAAGAAGGCGAAGTCGAACGCCCGCGCCGCGTCCGGCGCGAAGACGCGCCGCTCGGGCAAGGGCAAGAGCGGCCGGAAGGCTGGCTCGCGCACGGCAAGGCGCACGGGCACAACCGGTCGCAAGGCGAAGCGGAAGAAGTGATGCCGTGAGCTCGACGCGCCGTGTCACTCCCCTTGCGGTGGTCGGCGCCGTCGGCATCGTGTACGGCGACATCGGCACGAGCCCGCTCTACGCGTTCGAGACCGCACTGCGGGACGCGGGCTACGACAACGCGGGCTCGGTGCTCGGCATCCTCTCGCTGATCTTCTGGTCGCTCATCATCTCGGTGACGATCAAGTACATCGTCGTGATGATGCGAGCCGACAACCAGGGTGAAGGCGGCGTGCTCGCGTTGCTCGCCCTGGCGCAGAAGCGGCTGGCGGCGGCGGGCCGGTTGGGCACGTTCCTCATCGGCTGCGGTCTTGCGGGCAGTGCGCTCTTCTTCTGCGACGGCATGATCACGCCCGCCATCACGGTGATGAGCGCGGTAGAAGGCCTCGAGCTCATCAATCCCGATTTCGCGCGCATGGTCATCCCGGTCACACTGGTCGTGGTGGTGTTGCTGTTCGCGCTGCAGCGTCGCGGTACTGCGCATGTCGCGAAGCTCTTCGGCCCCGTGATGGTGGTGTGGTTCCTGGCGCTCGCCATCTTTGGATTCAATGCCATCCTGCGCGAGCCGCACGTACTCGCCGCAGTGAATCCTGTCTACGGCGTGGCGCTGCTCGCGCACGAGCCGGCAATGGCTCTGGTGATCCTGGGCGCGGTGTTCCTGGCGCTCACCGGCGGCGAAGCGCTCTATGCGGACATGGGTCATTTCGGCAAGGCGCCGGTGCGCATCGCCTGGTTCGTGCTGGTGTTGCCGGCGTTGTTGCTGAACTACTTCGGGCAGGGCGCGCTGTACCTGCAGGCCGGCCAGGAAGTGCCGCGGCCGTTGTATTCGATGGTGCCGGCGCCGCTCCTGCCGTGGATGATCGTGCTGGCCACGGCTGCATCCGTCATCGCATCGCAGGCCACCATCTCGGGCGCCTTCTCCGTGGCGCGTCAGGCGATCCAGCTGGATCTGCTCCCGCGCCTGCGCGTGCTGCAGACATCCGCACTCGAGCAGGGGCAGATCTACGTGCCTGTGGTGAACGCCATCCTGTTCATCGCCGTGGTTCTGTTCGTCACGGGCTTCGGCAGCTCGGATGCGCTCTCCGCTGCATACGGCGCCGCTGTCATCGGCACCATGGCCATGACCACGGTGCTGGGCGCGTTCGTGGCGCTCACGCAGTGGAGCTGGCCGAAACCGCTGATCATCGCGCTGTTCAGCGTGCTGCTGCTCATGGATTTCACGTTCCTCGCGGGTAACCTGACGAAGCTGGACGACGGTGGCTGGATCCCGCTCGCCCTCGCGAGCGTGCTGTTCGGTGTATTCACCATCTGGCGCGCGGGCCGTGACCAGCTCCGCGCCGCGCTCGCGGAACTCGCCGTGCCGCTCTCGGGGCTCGCAGGGCTGCTCGAAGGCGTACAGCGCGTCAGCGGTACCGGCGTGTTCCTGGCGAGCGATCCCAACTTCCTGCCTTCGGCGCTCATCCGCAACCTCGAGCACAATCACGTCGCGCACGAGCGCATCCTGCTCATCAACCTCAACATCGTGCGGCTGCCGCGGCGTGACCCGGCGAACCGCGTGAGCATCGAGGAGTTGCTGCCTGGCGTGTTCGCAGTCACGGCGCATTTCGGCTTCATGGAGACGCCGGACATCGGTGAGGCGCTGCGCGCCTGCCGCAAGCGCGGCTTGTGCGTGTTCCTCGAAGACTGCTCCTACTTCCTCGGCCAGCACGTGGTGCGCCCGCGGCCGTTGCCGGGATGGCGCGGCCTGCAGCGCAGGCTCTTCGCGCGCATGCAGAAGCGCAGTACGCAGGCGGCGGAGTTCTTCCGCATGCCTTCGCGGGGGCTGGTCATCCTCACCACTCCGGTCGAGGTCTGATGCTCGTCTCGCTGATCGTCGCCATGGATGAGGACGGCGTCATCGGGCGCGACAACGCCTTGCCCTGGCGGCTGCCGGATGATCTCAAGCGCTTCAAGGCGCTGACGTTCGGCAAGCCCATCCTGATGGGCCGCAGGACGTACGAGTCCATCGGCAAGCCGCTGCCAGGAAGGCTCAACCTCGTGCTCACGCGCTCGCCGGACTGGCGCGCGCAGGGGGTCGAGGCCGTTCACTCGATCGAGGCGGCCGTAGGGCGCGCCCGGACCGCGCCGGAGTTGGCAGTGATAGGCGGTGAGGAGGTGTTCAGGCTCGCGCTGCCGCTGGCTCGCCGCCTGTATCTGACGGAGGTGCACGCCAGCGTGGGCGGTGACACGAAATTTCCGCCGTTCGATCGGAGCGAGTGGCGGGAGACTGAGCGCAGCGAGCATCCGGCGGATGAGCGGCATGCCTACGCGATGACGTTCTCGACGCTCGAGCGCTGAGCCAGCTGCAACTTCCGGCTGCACGCCGTGTCGAAGCGGAGGCTTTCAACCGGGGAGATGGTTTCATGTTCGATCCCAAGCGGCTTCTGGAGCAGGTGATGGGCGGCGGTGGTGCCGCCGGCGGTCTCGGCGGCATCGGCGCTGCGGGCGGCCTCGGTGGCATCGGCTCGCAAGTGAAGAGCCGGCTGGATTCCCTCGGTGGCGCTGGTGGTTTCGCGAGCGGCGCGGCGGTGGGCGGCGTGCTCGGCCTGCTGCTCGGCGGCAAGAAAATGCGCAAGGCTGCGGGCGGCATCCTGGGTTACGGTGGTGCCGCGGCCGTCGGAGCGCTGGCAATGCACGCCTACCAGGCCTACAAGCGTGGGCAGTCCGTGCAGGGCGCAGGCTCCGTGGATCTCGGCCAGCTCGAGGAAGTGCCCGTCTCGGCGCTGCCGCACTCGACACCGGCAGCGGACGGCGGCGCGTTCGAGCTCGTCCTGGTGAGAGCGATGGTCGGTGCTGCCAAGGCGGATGGGCACATCGATGCTGCCGAGCAGCGGCGGCTCTTCGGCGAGGTGGAGCGCATGGGCCTCGATGCACAGGCGAAGGCCTACGTGTTCGACCTGCTCACCAGGCCGGTGGAGCTGGAGAGCATCGCAAGCGCGGTGGCCACGCAGGAGCAGGGCGCCGAGCTGTATCTGGCATCGCGACTGGCCATCGACCCGGACGAGCCCGCCGAGCGCGCATATCTCGATGCGCTCGCCGCACGCCTGAAGCTGGCTCCGGAGTTGCGCGCGCATCTGGATAGCCAGGCGAGCGCCGCCGCGGCGAGCTGAGTGCGCCGCCGGTAGCTGAGTCCCCGCGGCTACAGCGGCGGCAGCCGCTCCTGGATCAATTTCGATGCCAGCGCGAAATCCGTTTCCCCCGCCGTGCCCGGTGCCGAATCCAGCTCGCGAAGAATCCCGGCCTGCACCGCGCCGCGCCGCAGCGCCTCTCCGTATGGAATCTCCGGATGGAACATCACCATGGAGTACCGCGGGATGAACCGATCCGGAAACCGCCTCTCGAGCTCCAGCGCCAGTGCCTTGTGCCGCGCGAAGCTCGCGTCGCGCACGGTATCCCGCATCTCGGTGTAGTTCTCGAGCGCCATCTTCGCGATCGCAGCGGCGTGCGGCCGGCGTCGCTCCTCGAACACGTCGAAAAGGCTCGCCCAGTCGCCATGGTGGTCCAGCAGCTCGTCGATGTAGGCGCAGTCCTCGAATGCCGCGTTCATTCCCTGCCCGTGGAATGGCACCATGGCATGCGCCGCGTCGCCCAGCAGCAGGACCTGCCCACCCACGTGCCACGGCGCCGCGTGCACCGTGCCGAGCTGTGATTGCGGGTGGCTTGCAAACTCCTCGAGCAGCCGCGGCATCGACGGCACTGCGTCGGGAAACTCGCGCTCGAAGAAGCCCTTCACGTCCCCGGAGCTCTCGAGAGACGCAAAGCTGTGCGCCCCTTCACGCGGCAGGAACAGCGTGGCGGTGAAACTGAAATCCGGATTCGGCAGCGCGATGAGCATGAACCCGCCGCGCGGCCAGATGTGCAGCGCCGTGGGGTCCAGCGGATAGCCGCCGTTCAGCGGAGGCAGCGTCAGCTCCTTGTAATCGTGCTCCAGCATGGCCTCGTGCTGCTGGATGAAGCCGCTCCTCGCCAGGCTGCCGCGCACCGCGGAGCCTCCGCCGTCCGCGGCGATGGACGGGCCGAGCGGCAGCTCGTATTCCTCGTCGCGGGCCAGGTCGCGCAGCCGCAGCCGGTCGTTCGTCGGATCGACGCTCACGCAGGCTTGTCCGAAGCGCAGGCGCACGTTCTCGTGCCTCGCTGCTTCCTCGACGAGCAGCCGGTTGAGGGCGGCCCGCCCGGCGGAATAGATGACTTCGTGCGCCCGCTGCCCGTATGGCAGGAACACGGGAGAGCCGTGAAGCTCGTGGACCATGCGTCCGCGCACCGCATTGAGGAGAGGCTGCACGCGTTCCATGATGCCGGCACGCTCGAGCGCCCGGATGCCGCGCGACGCGAGCGCCAGATTGATGGAGCGGCCGCTTTCCGCCGTCGTCAGCCGCGGGTCGGGCCGCTTTTCGAGGACATTCACGATGAAGCCGCGGCGCGCCAGCATCGTGGCCAGCAGCGCGCCGGCCAGCCCGGCGCCGATGATGTTGATGGGCTGTGAGCGCATCAGGCTTCCTGCAATGCCTGGGAAAGCCTCTCGGCGAACAGGGCGACATCCTCGAAACGGTTGTAGAGCGGCACTGGCGCCACGCGGATGATGTCCGGGCTGCGCCAGTCGCAGACGACGCTGCGCCGGTCCAGCCACTCGAAGACGCGTCTCCCACGAACGCCGTCGCCCGCTGTGCCTGCCGCACCAGCGGCGGCGCTGCCCGAGCGGCGCGCAACGTTCGCGATGTCACTGCCTCGCGCGCCGATGCGCAATGACAGCTGGCAACCTCTTTCCTCCGCGCGCCGCGGCGTGATGATCTGCACGTCCGCGAGCGGCTGCACCGCTTCTTCGAGCAGCCCCGTGAGCGCGATCGACTTCTCCCGCAGCCGCTCGATTCCTGCTTCCGTGAACAGAGCGAGCGAGCTGAGCAGCGGCGCGCTCGACAGCACCGGCGGATTGCTCACCTGCCAGCCCGCAGCGCCGGACGCCGCGCGAAACCCCGGCTTCATCTCGAAGCGGGTCGCGACCTCGTGTCCCCACCACCCGGCGAGCCGATGCTTCGAAGGCGCAGCATGCCGCTCATGCACGAAGCAGCCGCCGATGGCGCCGGGTCCGGCATTGAGATACTTGTAACTGCACCACACCGCGAAGTCCGCATTGCTGGCGTGCAACTGCAGCGGCGTGTTGCCGATGGAATGCGCGAGGTCCAGGCCCGCGACGCAACCCGCGCGCTGCGCAGCCCGCACCACTCTCGCGATGTCGAACGACTGACCGGTGCGGAACTGCACGCCGGGCCACAGCACCAGGGCGATCTGCGAGCCTTCGCGCTCCAGGCATTCCTCGATCGCGCTCTGCGGCACCAGGTCTTCGCCCTCGGCCGGCGCGAGCTCGATGAGCGCATCGCGCGCGCTCAGCCCGTGCCACTCCAGATGCGAGACGACGGCATGGCGGTCGGACGGAAAGGCTCCCGCTTCGATGAGGATCTTGCGCCGCTCGCCCTGAGGCCGGAAAAAGCTCGACAGCATCAGATGCAGGTCGACGGTAAGCGAGCTCATGGCGACCACTTCACCGGGTTGCGTGCCGGTCAGCGCTTGCAGGCCGGGAGCCAGCGTCTCGTGATAGTGGATCCACGGCCGCCGCGCGTGCTCGTGGCCTCGAACGCCGAGGCGAGCCCAGTCGTCCAGCTCCTGCGCAACTGCCTCTCGTGCTGCGAGAGGCTGCAATCCCAGTGAATGCCCGCAGAGATACACCAGCAGATTCCCGCGCTCGTCGCGAGGCAGAGCGAAGCGTTCGCGGAACGCACGCAGCGGATCGGCTGCGTCGAGCTTGCGCGCACGCTCCAGCAACGGCGATTCGCTCATGGCGCGGAGACTGCCGGCGCGCTCAAGATGCGCGTTCCTGCGCCGTACCGCACTGTTTGCAGGTGCGGTGCTCGAGGCTCGAGTAGAAGCGGTCGAACAGCGGCGGCATTTGCGTCTCGATGTCCGTGAGCTCGATGAACTCCTCGTGCAGCAGGTTGCCGCAACGCTCGCAGTACCACTGGAAGCCGTCGCGCTCCCCAGGCCGCCGCTCGCGCTCGATGACCAGCCCCACGGTGTTCGCGCTGCGCCTCGGCGAATGCGGCACGCCGGCCGGCAGCAGCAGGATCTCGCCTTCGCGGATCGGCACGTCGACCGGCCGCCCGTCCTGCACCGTCTTCAGCAGCATGTCGCCTTCGAGCTGATAGAAGAATTCCTCGCCCGGATCGACGTGATAGTCCTTGCGGGCGTTCGGCCCGCCGACCACCATGATGATGAACTCGCTGTCGCGGAACACCCGCTTGTTGCCCACCGGCGGCTTGAGCAGGTGGCGGTGCTCGTCGATCCAGCGTCGGAAATTGAAGGCCTGCAGCGGCATCGTAGGAATCCACGGGTCGGTTGGCGTATGGTACGCAAAAAGGGAGGGCCGACACATGATTCCAGCCGTTTCCACTGCCGTACGCGCGACTGTGGTCGCCACGCTGGCGTGCGGATTGGCCGCCTGCGGGCACATGCCCTGGCAGAAGAGCGCCCCGCCGGCACCGGAATCCGTCAGCGAGCTGCTGGAGCTGGCCACGGACGGCACCGTCACGCAGGCGTTCCCGCAGTACTGGAAGCGCAACACCCTGGTGGTCGACATGCAGACCGCCGCTGCTTCCGGGACGCTCATCCTGAAGCCTCGTGAAGGCGCACGGTGGCCGGCGCGGCTCGCATTCCGCGTGACGCCGGGCAGCATCGGGGTGCTCGAGGTCCGGGCGGCGCAACGCATGCTGATCCCGGTGACGAAGGAAGGCACGAAGCCGGTCGACGTGGAGCTGATCCCGGGTGTCTACACGCTCGCGTCGGAGCAGGTCACGATTCAGTGGGGGAGGTGACGGATCGGTCGGGCCCGGGAACGCTGACCGGCGGCCGGTCCGCATCGAGGTCGAAAGCCGTCAGCCTGCCGCCCCACACGCATCCCGTGTCCAGGGCCAGCACTCCATCCGCGTTCAAATAGCCGAGTGCGGACCAGTGGCCGCAGATCACGCGAACGTCGCGGCTGCGGCGTTTCTCGTGAGCGAACCAGGCCCGCCACGGCGGCTTCGCGTCGGCGGGCCCGCCTTTCATCTCCATGTCCAGGCAGCCTTCCGCGGTGCACACGCGCATGCGTGTGAGCACGTTGATGCCGAATCGCAGGCGGTCCGCGCCTTTCAGTTTGGTGCTCCAGCACCCCGGCTCGTTGCCGTACATCTCGTCGAACGTCCTGCGCGCATCGGCGCGAATGGCAGATTGCACCTCGGCGGACAGAGCCAGCGCCTCCTGCACGTTCCACTGCGGGATGAGTCCCGCATGCACCATGAGGTCTCCGTGCCCGGCGTCGAAGTGCGCCAGCGGCAGCGTCATCAGCCATTCGAGCAGGGTGTCCCGGTCGCGCGCGGTGAGGATCGGATCCAGCGTGTCGCTCGAGCGGCGCTTGCGCTGGGTAGCGTAGGCGAGGGCCAGCAGATGGAGGTCGTGATTGCCGAGCACCACGCGTGCGCTCTCACCCAGGGAGCGAACGTAGCGCAACACCTCGAGTGATTTCGGGCCGCGGTTGACGAGATCGCCCACCAGCCAGAGCTGGTCGCGGTCGCTCGAGAATTTCACCCGGGCGAGCAGCGCGCGCAGCTCGTCGTAGCAGCCCTGGATGTCACCGATGGCGTAGCGCGCCACGAGTCCCGGCTTCGCTAGTTGAGCACGCCCGGCATGGCGAGCCGGAACACCGGGATCGGCGCGTCGAACTCGGAGCCGTCGTCCGCTTTCATCTGGTAGGAGCCTTCCATCGCACCCACCGGCGTTTCGATGACCGTGCCGCTCGAATAGCGGAAACCCTGCCCGGGCTGCAGGTGCGGCTGCTCGCCGACCACGCCTTCGCCCCGCACTTCCTGCACCTTGCCGTTCGCATCGGTGATGAGCCAGTGGCGCGACAGCAGCTTCGCCGGCACGTGGCCTTCGTTGCGGATGGTGATGGTGTACGAGAACACGTAACGGTGCTCGCTCGGCTCGGACTGCTCGTCGAGATAGCTGGTCTCGACATCCACGCGGATCCTGTTGCGGTCTGGGTCGATCATCGTGCGGCAAGCCTACCTGATTCGCGCATCGATGGCCTGCGCGAGCGCATTGAACATCTGCGGCGCGAGCGTCTCCGGGCGCACGCCAGGGTCGATGCCGCAGCCTTCGATCTCCTCGCGGGTCACGAGCTCGCGCAGCGCATTGCGCAACGTCTTGCGACGATGCGAGAAAGCCGTGGCCACCACGGTGCCGAATTGCGGGCTTATCTCGAAAGCGGGCGCCTTGCGCACCGTGAGCCGGACGACCGCGGACCACACCTTCGGTGGCGGCTGGAATGCGCCGGGCCCCACTTCGAACAGCGCTTCCGCTTCGACCCATGGCGCGAGCATCACGGTGAGCCGGCCGTAGGCATCGTCGCCGGGCGCGGCCGCGATGCGCTCCACCACTTCACGCTGCAGCATGAAATGCATGTCCTCGATGCGGCTGGCGCTCGCGAGCAGATGGAACAGCAAGGGGGTCGATACGTTGTACGGCAGGTTGCCGACCACGCGCAGTCTGCCGCCACGCTTCGCGGCCAGCGCCGCGAAATCGAACTCCAGCGCGTCCTGCTGATGCACGGCGAATCCGGAACCTGCCTGCAGGCTTCCGGCGAGCAGGGGCGCGAGATCCCGGTCGATCTCGATGGCATCCAGGCTGGCGTGAGGGGCAGCGAGCAGCTCCCGGGTGAGCGCGCCGCGGCCCGGCCCGATCTCCACCAGACGATCGCTTGCCGAAGGCGAGATGGCTTCGACGATGCGCTCCAGCACCGCGGGGTCATGCAGGAAATGCTGGCCGAACCGCTTGCGCGCGCGGGGCACGGAAGCGCTCATACGACCCTCAATGCGCCTGGGCGGGCCGCGGACCTGCTGCCACGGCCAGCGAGATCGCCTGCCGGATCGCCGAGCGCAGGCTGCGGGCGTCCGCACGGCCCGTGCCGGCGAGATCCAGCGCCGTGCCGTGATCCACGGACGTGCGAGTGATCGGCAGCCCGAGCGTGATGTTGACCGCCTCCTCGAAGGCGGCGTGCTTGATCACGGGCAGACCCTGATCGTGATACATCGCCAGGATGGTATCGAGGTTCTGCGCCACCTGCGGCACGAACGCCGTATCCGCCGGAATCGGGCCACGGGCGTCGATGCCGGCCTCACGGGCGCGCACGATGGCAGGCGTGATCACCTTGATCTCCTCCATGCCGATGTGCCCGCCCTCGCCGGCATGAGGATTCAGCCCGCACACGCCGATGCGCGGCGACTCGATGCCCCAGCGCTCCAGATCGCGATGGATCACGCGGATGACGTCCAGCAGCAGTTCCACCGTCAGCGCATCGGGCACTTCACGCAGGGGAAGGTGCGTGGTGGCGAGCGCCACTCGCAGCTTGCCTGCCGCCAGCATCATCACTGGCAGCGGCGAGCTCGTGCGTTGCGCCAGATATTCGGTGTGTCCCGTGAAAGGCACGCCGGCTTCCATGATCACGCTCTTCTGCACGGGCGCCGTGACCATGGCGGAGAACTCGCCGTCGACACATCCATCGCAGGCGCGATCCAGCAGGTCGAGTACGTACCGTGCATTCCGCGCATCCAGCTTGCCGGGCTCGCTCGGTGCAGCGAGAGGGCGATGGAGCACCGTGAGGCTGCCGGGCTCGTGAGGCTGAACGGCCTCGGGGTCGTAGTCGCGAAGTGACACCGGCCAGCCGAGCTTCGCGGCGCGCTGCTCGAGCAGCCCGCGATCCGCCAGGCACACGAGCTCGCAATCGAGCGTTTCGCGTGCGACGGCGAGGCAGATCTCAGGCCCCACCCCGGCCGGCTCGCCGGAGCAGAGCGCGATACGCGACGTCTTCAGAGCTTGTATTCCACGTAGGCTTCGTCGCGCAGGCGGCGCAGCCACAGCTCCGTCTCTTCGTCCGCGCGGCTGTTGCGGATGGCCTCGGCCACCTGGCGGCGCTTGGCGGTGTCCGTGTTGTCGAACTGGCGCTTGCCGAGCAGTTGCACGATGTGCCAGCCGTACTGCGTGCGGAAAGGCTGGCTGATCTCGTTCTCCTGCAGCGTGGAGATCATCTGCTCGAACTCGGGCACGAAGGAGCCGCCCCCGGTCCAGCCGAGGTCGCCACCCTGCGAGGCCGAGCCGGGGTCTTCCGAGACCACGGTCGCGAGGCCGGCGAAGTCCTCGCCCTTCATGATGCGGTCGCGGATCTCGGTGAGCTTCTGCTTCACGGTGGCGTCGTCCGCGATCTCGTTGGTCTTCATGAGGATGTGCCGCGTGTGCACCTGATCGACGATCTGCTGCGCGCCGGCGTTGCGGACGTCGTTGAGCTTCACCAGGTGGAAGCCCGTGGGCGTGCGCAGCGGCTGGCTCACTTCGCCGGGCTTCAGCTTCGCCACCGTCTCGGTGAGGAAGGTGGGCACCTGCGAGCCCTTCAGCCAGCCGAGCGAGCCGCCTTCGAGCGCCTTCTGGCTGTTGGAGTACGCGACGGCGAGTTGCGCGAAGTCCTCGCCTTTCGTGGCACGCTCGTAGATCTCCTGTGCACGCTTGCCCGCCTGCTCGATCTGCTCCGGCGAGCCGGCCTGAGGCACCGCAATGAGGATGTGCGAAACGTTGTATTCGGCATTCTCGGCAGGCGCGTTCTTCTGCTTCTCGATGTACTGGTCCACCTCGCGCGGCGTGACGGCGATGTGCTGATAGACGTCGCGCTGCAGCAGCAGCGAGCGCAGCAGCTCTTTCCTCATGGACTCGCGGTACGAGGGGTAATCGATGCCCTGGGCCGAGAGCGCCTGCGGCAGCTGCGAGAGCGGGATCTGGTTGCGCTGTGCGACGTTGGCGAGTGCATCGTTCAGCGCTTCGTCCGGCACCTTGAGGCCGGCACGCTGGGCGCGCTGCATCTGCAGCTCCTGCACCACCAGGCGCTCCAGCACCTGCTGGCGCAGCACGCTCTCCGGGGGCAGCTCGAGCTTCTGCTCGCGCAGCCGCTCGGTGACTGCCGCCATCTGCTCATCGAGCTCGCTGTTGAGCACCACGCCGTCGTTCACCACGGCGGCTACCCGGTCCAGCAGGACGCCGCTCGTGGTCAGGTCGCGGGTCTGGGCGAGGGCAAGGCCGGTGGCGAAGAGGGCGACGAGCGCCGGCAGAAGACGTGGCATCTCAGGAATTTCCTTAATTAAATCAATACTTTATTCGGCACTTGAGCCGGGCGTCCGGCCGCGGCCGGAATAGCCGCGAATGGCGCTGGAGAGGAAAGCATCCGCCGCCGATCCGACACTGGCAAGTCCCGTGAGTTCCAGCTGCAGGTAGATGCCCGTGTCCTGCTCACCGGTGCGGTTGCTGACGAACCGGCGGCCCAGCACCCGCATCCGCCAGCAGCAGGAGCTGTACTCGAGGCCGGCGAAGCGCTCGATGGCCTTGTCGTCCTGGAAGGAGTGCACGAAGCGGCCGTAGAGATTCCAGTTCCGGGCGACGGGCCACGCCGCCGACATCTCCGCCTGGTCCAGGCGGTCGCGCTGGAAGCGGTAGCCGGCGTTGACCACCTTTTCCGGCCCGGGCTTGTACTGCAGGCGCACCTGAGTGCGCTCCTTGCGGTTCTCCTCGGGATTCCACTGCAGCCCGATGTCCGCGCTCCAATCCTTGAAGGCGGTGAGCGCGAGCTGGGCGACGTAGTCGGAGCTGTTGCCATCGCGGCGCGTTTCCCCGGGCAGCAGCACGCGGGGCGTCTCGAAGTAGTGGATCTGGCCCAGGGTCGCGGCGAGGTATTGCGTGCCGCTGTCCGCGTCGATGAGGCGCGTGGTGACGCCAACGCTCACCTGGTTCGCATCGCTCACGCGGTCCGCACCGACGTAGCGGTTGGTGCGGAAGAGCTGCACCAGGTTCAGGTCCGGCAGCGCGGTGTCGAACAGCGGCAACTCGTCCTGGTTGCGGTAGGGGATGTTGAGATACAGCAGGCGCGGCTCGAGCGTCATGCGGCGCTGGCCGTGTGAGCCCGCGGCGCGCTCGAACACGAGCCCCGCATCGAGGCTGGCGATGGGCAGCGAGCGGGACGGGGTCTCGTCCACGCCGAGCCCGGTGTGGTCCAGCTGGTACCGCGTCGTGCGCCAGGCGATGCTCGGCCTGAGGAAGTAGGCGGGGTTGCCGAGATTGAGCGCGAGGCTGGGCATGGCATCGAGCCGCCAGCCGGTGACGCCGAAGGGGCGGTAGAAATTGACGAGCTCGGATTCGAAGCCGTAGCGCAGCCGCTCGTTCGGGCCCCAGCCGTAGTCCGCATTGGCGATGATGCGCGGCAGGCGCGAGTAGGGCTTGTCGCCTTCGGTGAATTCCGAGCCCGGCACCAGCGTCTGCACGGGCTGGATGAGGGTCTGGAAGTTCTGCGCCTCGGCGGCGAGCAACCAGTGCTCGTCGCGGTAGCGCAGCTGCGCGAAGCGCTCCACGAACGACACGCTGGTGCCCTCCGGGCCCTGTGCGAAGTCCTCGAAATACTCGTCGTCGCTCACCGTCGCAGCATCCAGCGTGAAGCGGAAGTCGCGCGGCAGCTCTGCGACGTGCTCGAGGCGGAAGCGGTAGCGCGAGTCGTTCGTCATCTGGTCGTCGGGCAGGTAGTTCACGTCGAGCGCGCCACGCTGGCGCTGCGTGAGGTACCGGAACTCGCCGGCGATATCCGCGCCCCGCTGTGCGTAGTAGACCGGCTCGAAGGTGAGATCCGCCTGTGGGGCGATGTTCCAGTAGTAGGGCACCGAGAGCTGGAAGCCGCTGCGCGTGGTGTGCCCTATGCTCGGGAACAGGAAGCCGCTCTTGCGCTCGGAGCCGAGCGGGAAGGACATCCAGGGCAGGTAGATGATGGGCACGCCTTTGAAATCGACGCGCGCGCCGCGGCCCGTCCCGATCTTGGTGCGGGTGTCGAGCGTGATGCTGTCCGCGCGGATGCGCCAGGCCTCGTCGTCCCGCGGGCAGGTGGTGAACATCACGTCCTTGAGGCTGATGACGCCGAGAGGAGAGAGGGCCAGCGAGCCGGCCGCACCGCGGGCAGCGCGCTGCCGCAGCTCGAACTCCGCCGCGTTGAACTCACCGCCCTCGCTCTGCGAATAGTTGCCGCCGTGTCCCTTCACGCGCACCAGGGGGTCGACGAACTCGAGCTCGCCCTCGATCTTCATCGAGGTGTTGGCGGCATCGTAGGTGAGGTCCTGGGCGGTGATCTCGCGCTCGCCCTGCCGCACCTTCACGTTGCCCCTGAGGTTGGCATCGCCGTTGACGCTGAACTCGGCGTCGTCCGCGGAGATGTCGAGCTTGCCGCCCTTCGGCTCTGCGGCCTCGGACGTTGCGAGGGAGCCCGCTGCGGCCGCAGGCCCCTTCTTTCCCTTCTTCTGCATGTCGGCCAGGTCCGCCTCGGCCTGGGCGGCGGCGCAGGGCATCTCTGCCGATTCCTGGGCGTGCGCGCGGGCCGCCACGGACAGGGCCGCGACCGCGAGGACGCCGGACAATCGAGACAGCGGTCGCGAACAACGCATGAGGCCGGCGATTATAATGGCGCGCCGACGCAGTGCGGCCGAAAATCAACGGGCTGGGAAACGCCGAACATGCCGCACACCGATGCGCGCCTCGCGCTGATCGAGGACTGGCTCAAGCAGGATTTGGGCCTGCGCTGCACGCGCATCGAGCCGGCGTCGAGCGATGCCAGCTTCCGCCGCTATTTTCGCGCATTCGTGGAAGGCCGCGACTCCCGGGGGGCGGGCACGTTCGTGATCATGGATGCACCGCCGGAAAAGGAGGACGTGAGGCCCTATCTCAAGGTCACGCGCCTGCTCGAGGGTATCGGCGTACACGTGCCGCACGTGCACGAAACCGATGCGGCACGCGGCCTGTTGCTGCTCGAAGACCTCGGCGTCACTCAATACCTGTCGCGCCTCACGGCCGGCGACGATGCGGACCGGCTCTATGGCGATGCGCTCGAGGCGCTCGCCGGCATCCAGGTGGCCGGTGTCGAAGCCGCTGCGGAGCTCGCCCCGTACGATCGCGAGCCGCTCGCGCGCGAGCTCGCATTGATGCCGGAATGGTTCGTCGCACGGCACCTGCAGCTCGAGCTCTCGGCCGAGGAGCGTGGAACGCTCGATGGTGCGTTCGAGTTCCTCATCGCGGAAGCGATGGCGCAGCCTGTGGTGTTCGTGCACAGGGACTATCACTCGCGCAACCTCATGGTGCTCGCGCAGCGCAATCCCGGCATCATCGATTTTCAGGATGCGCTGCGTGGCCCCATCGGCTACGACCTCGTCTCGCTGCTGAAGGACTGCTACATCTCCTGGCCGCGCGAGCGGGTGGAGCGGTGGGTGCGAGGTTACAGGGAGTCCTTGCGGCGCCGTGGCGCGCGGGACATCGGCAAGGGCGACGCCGAATTCCTCCGCTGGTTCGACATGATCGGCGTGCAGCGCCACATCAAGGTGCTCGGCATCTTCGCCAGGCTCTGGTATCGCGACGGCAAGCAGGGTTACCTCAAAGACTTGCCGCTCACCCTGGAATACGTGCGTGACGCGTGCGCTCGCTATCCGGAGCTTTCGGCGCTGTCCCGCTTCGTCGAGACGCGGCTCGTGCCCGAGCTGCCGAAGGCCAATGCGCGTGTCGCGAGTCAACGTGCCGCGGGTGCGCATTCCGGGCGCGCGGTGGGCGGTCGGGAAGGCGTATGAAGGCGATGGTGCTGGCGGCAGGGCGCGGCGAGCGCATGCGCCCGCTCACGGATACCACACCCAAGCCGCTGCTGCCCGTCGGTGGCAAGCCGCTCATCGGCTATCACCTCGAAGCGCTCGCGCGAGCGGGTGTGCGGGATGTCGTCATCAACCTTTCGTGGCTGGGCGCACGCATCCGCGAAGCGCTGGGCTCGGGCGAGCGCTACGGGTTGCGCATCGAGTATAGCGAGGAGGGCCCGACGGTCCTCGAGACCGGCGGCGGCATTTTCAAGGCGCTGCCGCTGCTCGGCCCCGGCCCTTTCCTCGTGGTCAATGGAGATACGTGGACGGACATCGATCTCGGCCGTCTGCGGCTCGAGCCGGAAGCACATGCGAAGCTGGTGCTGGTGCCCAACCCGCCGCAGCATCCGCGCGGAGACTTCGGTCTGGAGGACGGCTACGTGGTGGAGCGGGAGACGGACCGCTTCACTTATTCAGGTATCGGGGTCTATCGCCCGGAGCTCTTCGAGGGCTGCTCGCCGGGCAAGTTTCCGCTGCTGCCGCTTCTCAGGCGTGCCGTGGCGGCGCGCAAGCTGCGCGGTGAGCTGCACCGGGGGGAATGGAACGACGTGGGCACGCCGGAGCGGCTCGCCGCGCTGGACCGGCGGGTTTCCCCTTACAATGCCGCGCCATGAGCGAGCTCAAACGCATCCCCGTGGTGACCGAATCCCGCCCGCGCAGCGGCGAGAAGTACGTCACCCCCCAGGGCTTCACGGCCATCCGCGACGGCATCAAGGCCAGCGCCGGGGCCGGCCCCGCCGCGCTCGGCGGCAAGCCGGGGTGGCTGAAGGCGAAGGCGCCTTCGGGAGATGGTTTCCGGGCCGTCAAGAGCATCGTGCACGAGCACCGGCTCGCCACCGTGTGCGAAGAGGCGAAGTGTCCCAACATCGGTGAATGCTGGAACGCCGGCACCGCCACCATCATGCTGATGGGCGCGGTCTGCACGCGCGCCTGCCGGTTCTGTGCCGTGGACACCGGCAATCCGCGAGGCTGGCTCGATCCCGACGAGCCGGAAAATGCCGCGCGCACGGTGGAGCTCATGAAGCTCAAATACGTCGTGCTCACGTCCGTGAATCGCGACGATCTCGCTGATGGCGGCGCCGGGCATTACGCCGCTTGCATCCGCGCAATCAAGGCGCGCAGCCCGAATACCGGGGTCGAGGCGCTCGCGCCGGATTTCCAGGGCGTGCTCGCCGACGTCGAGACGGTGGTGGATTCGGGCCTCGAAGTGTTCGCGCAGAACGTCGAGACGGTGCGCCGCCTCACGCATCCCGTGCGCGATCCGCGTGCCGGCTACGATCAAACGCTGCGCGTGCTCGAGCATTCCAAGCGCCACAATCCCGGAGTGCTCACCAAGACCAGCCTCATGCTCGGCCTCGGTGAGACCGACGATGAGATCGCGCGGACCATGGACGATCTGCGGAACGCGAGCGTGGACATCCTCACGCTCGGGCAGTACCTGCGCCCGACGTTGAATCACCTGCCCATCCAGCGCTTCGTCGCACCGGCGGAGTTCGATCGCTATCGCGAGTGGGCGCTGGCACGCGGCTTCCTCGAATGCGTGTCGGGTCCGCTGGTGCGCTCGAGCTATCGCGCGGAACAGGCGTTGGCCCGCAACAATGCGGGGCTGGACAACAGCGCGCTCGCCGCGGCCAGTGAAGGCCGTGCGTAGTCGCGTCGCGTCGGCCGTGGCCGGCGCGGTTCCATCAGCTGCGGCTCCCGCCGTTCGTGGCGGCCCACCGCCACTCGTCAAATGGCTGGGCCGCGTCGATTACCTCCCGACGATGCACGAGATGCAGTCCTTCACGGACCATCGCGACGAATCGACGCGTGACGAGATCTGGTTCCTCGAGCATCCCCCGGTATTCACGCTCGGCATGGCGGGCAAGCGGGAGCATCTGCTCGCGCCGGGGGACATTCCCGTAGTGCAGACCGAGCGCGGCGGGCAGGTGACGTATCACGGCCCGGGCCAGCTCGTGGTGTATCCGCTCATCGACCTGCGGCGGGCGAGCATCGGCGTGCGCGATTTCGTCACGGCGCTCGAGAATGCCGTCATCGCCCATGCCGGAGAGTCCGGCATCATGGCCGCGACGCGACGCGGCGCTCCCGGCGTTTACGTGGGTGAGAGAAAGCTCGCGAGCGTCGGCATCCGCGTGCGGCGGGGTTCGAGCTATCACGGCCTGGCGCTCAATGTCTGTCTCGATCTCGAGCCGTTCGGCCGCATCAATCCCTGCGGCTATGCGGGCCTCGCGATGACCAGGCTCGCCGAGCTCGGTGGTCCGGCCGATGTGCGCTCGGCGGCGCGCGGGCTCGAGCCGCATCTGCTCGCGCAGCTCGGTTTCGCCGCCCCGGGAGCTGGAAACCCCTTCGTGTAGCCGACACGCCACGCGCGTGTTTTGACATTGCGCTGCGGCGCATTCCACGCGGCCTGCTGTAACCGGGCTGTCACCCTCCCGCGACTGACTTGGGACTCCCCCGTTCCTACGATGCCTCCACAGCCTGCGCTCGCGGGCCGGCATCGAACAACTCTTAAATCAACGAAAAAAGGAACCATATGATTCGTCGTGCAGGTGTCGCCGGGGTCGCGGCGCTGGTACTTCCGCTGGGTGTCGCGCTGGCGCAAACGCCGCCATCGTCCGACGCGGAGTTGAGGCAGGAAGTGGAAGAACAGAAGCAGCGTCTGCTGATCCTCGAGCGCAAGCTCGAGTTGCAGGAGGAGGCTGCGAAGGAGGCGACCAAGTCCGCCCCCGTGGTGAAGGCCAGCAACGGCCGCTTCTCGTTCGGCACGCCCGATGGCGCGAACGTCGTCAAGCTGCGCGGCACGCTGCACTTCGACTATCGGCGCTACACGGACGACATCACCCCCGAGACCGCCGACACGTTCATCTTCCGGCGCATCCGTCCGACGCTCGAAGGCACCATCGCCAGCATCTACGACTTCCGCTTCATGCCGGATTTCGCGGGCGGCAAGACCATCATCGTGGACTCGTACGTCGCCGCGCGCTTCCGCCCCTGGTCCGTCGTGACGGCCGGCAAGTTCAAGGTGCCGATCGGCCTCGAGCGCATCCAGTCCGCTTCCGACATCCGCTTCATCGAGCGCGGATTCCCGACCAGCCTCGTTCCCAACCGCGACCTGGGAATCCAGCTCGGCGGCGACGTGAAAGGCGGCGTGCTCAACTACTCCGTCGGTTACTTCAACGGCGTGAACGACGGCGGCAGCAGTGATGGCAACACCGCCAACGGCGTGGCCGCTGCGGACATCGAGAACGACACTCACGGCGATTGGGCCGCGCGCGTGTTCTTCCAGCCATTCCTGAGCTCCGACAGCTTCGCGCTGCGCGGTCTCGGGTTCGGTGTGGCGGGCACGTTTGTCGACACTACCGGCAGCCCGACCACCACGCTGCTCACCTCGTACCGCACCCCGGGGCAGCAGAGCTTCTTCAACTGGCGCACGAGCGCGGTGGCTACTCCGACCACGCCGGCCACCACCACCGGCACGTACGCGGACGGAAAGCGCACGCGCATCTCGCCGCAGTTCTATTACTACCTCGGTCAGTTCGGCCTGCTCGGCGAGTACGTGGACGTGTCGCAGGAAGTGACTCGCGTCAACGGCCCCGTGACCCGGTCCGACGAGATCGGCATCAAGGCCTGGCAGCTGCAGGCGTCGTGGTTCCTCACCCGCGAGGAAGAGACCTTCAAGGGCTTCACGCCCGGCAGCACTTTCGAGCCCGGCAAGGGTGGCATCGGCGCCTGGGAGCTGGTGGCCCGCGTGCACCAGCTGAAGATCGGCGACGAGGCCTTCGCAGGCGGCGGCGACTCGTTCGCGAATCCCTCCACCGCGGCACGCAAGGCCAGCGCCTGGGGTGTCGGCGTGAACTGGTACCTGAACCAGACCGTGAAGCTGTCTTTGAACTACGACCAGACGAAGTTCGACGGTGGCGCGGCCGACGGCGGCGACCGGCCGGACGAGAAGGCGGTCTTCTCGCGCATCGGCCTGGCTTTCTGAACCCAACGGAACCCGAACGGAGAACATGAAGATGTCCATCAGCAAATGGTTCGGCCGCGCGGCGCCGGCGGCGCTCGTCGCGCTGCTCGCGGCGGGGCCGCAGGCGCAGGCCGGCTCGGTGACGCTGCTCAACGTGTCGTACGACCCGACGCGCGAGCTCTACGTCGACTACAACAAGGCCTTCGCGAAGTACTGGAAGGCGAAGACGGGCGACGACGTCCACGTCAACCAGTCGCACGGCGGCTCGGGCAAGCAGGCGCGCTCGGTCATCGACGGCCTGCCCGCGGACGTCGTCACGCTGGCGCTCGCCGCGGACGTGGACGGAATCGCGGAGAAGGGCAAGCTGCTGCCGGTGAACTGGCAGAGCCGGCTGCCCAGCAACAGCGCGCCGTACACGTCCACCATCGTGTTCCTGGTGCGCAAGGGCAACCCGAAGGGCATCAAGGACTGGGACGACCTGATCAAGCCGAGCGTCGGAGTGATCACGCCGAATCCCAAGACCTCGGGCGGCGCTCGCTGGAACTACCTGGCGGCCTGGGGCTACGCCCTCAAGCAGCCCGGCGGCACGCCGGCTTCGGCGCGCGAGTTCACGAAGAAAGTGTTCGTGAACATCCGCGACAAGAAGCTGCCGCTCGACACGGGTGCGCGCGGCTCGACGACCTTCGTGCGCAACGGCATCGGTGACGTGCTGCTCGCCTGGGAGAACGAGGCGCTGCTCGCCATCGAGGAGCTGGGCCCCGACAAGTTCGAGATCGTAGGTGCCAGCATCCTCGCGGAGCCTTCGGTGTCGGTGGTGGACAAGGTGGTGCTGCGCCGGGGCACGCACGAGGTCGCGACCGAAGTATCTGGAAGCACCTCTACACCAAGGAAGGCCGGGAGATCGTGGCGCGCAACTTCTACCGCCCGCGACGCGGAAGTGGCGGCCAAATACGCCACGCAGTTCCCCAAGCTCAGTCTGCTGAGCATCTCCGACTTCGGCGGCTGGGCATAAGGTGCAGAAAGAACACTTCGGCGACGGTGGCGTGTTCGACCAGATCTACGCCCAGTAGCCGCGCAGGAAACGCGTGATGGCCCAAAGCCGCAGGCGGTGAGCGGCTAGCGAAGCCGCTGGCTCTCTCCGGGGAGCCGGCCTCTTTCTTTTGTTGCGCGCCTGCCTTTGCGCCGCCGCGCGCGGGCCCGGTTTTCCGCTCCGGTGCAGCGCGATGGTGCTTTCCAGGATGGGTTCAGGTGACTTGCGATGGGCCTGGCTGCTGCCGGTGCCTGGGGCTACGCGCTCAAGCAGCCGGGCGGCACGCCGGCTTCCGCTCGCGAGTTCACGAAGAAGGTGTTCGTGAACATCCGCGACAAGAAGCTGCCGCTCGACACGGGTGCGCGCGGCTCCACGACCACCTTCGTGCGCAACGGCATCGGTGACGTGCTGCTCGCCTGGGAGAACGAGGCGCTGCTCGCCATCAAGGAGCTGGGCCCCGACAAGTTCGAGATCGTCGTGCCTTCCATCAGCATCCTGGCGGAGCCTTCGGTGGCGGTGGTCGACAAGACCGTGCTGCGCCGGGGCACGCGCGAGGTCGCGACCGAGTACCTGAAGTACCTCTACACCAGGGAGGGCCAGGAGATCGTGGCGAAGAACTACTACCGCCCGCGCGACGCGGAGGTGGCCGCCAGGTACGCCACGCAGTTTCCCAAGCTCAACCTGCTGAGCATCTCCGACTTCGGCGGCTGGGCGAAGGTGCAGAAGGAGCACTTCGGGGAAGGCGGCATCTTCGACCAGATCTACACGCAGTAAGCGCTTCAGCAGGGGAGCGGCCCGCGACCGCGCCCCGGCGACCGCAGGCAGTGAGCGGCTGGCGAAGCCGCTGGCCGGCCAGGGAGGGCCGGCCTCTTTCTTTTTGTTGCGCAGCGGCCTTTGCGCTAAGGTGCCCGCCGGTTTTCCGATCCGGAGCGCGCGATGGGCTTTCAGGGCAGGCAGGGAACTCGGTGGCGGCTGGCCGCACTGGCGGGCAGCGTCGTGGCGGCGGGGCTGGCGCTCGGCGCCTGCTCGTCGAAGGCGCCTTCGGGCAGCTCCATCCTCAACGTTTCCTACGACCCCACGCGCGAGCTCTACGCGGACTACAACCCGCTGTTCGTGAAGCACTGGAAGGAAAAGACCGGCAGGACGGTCACCATCAACCAGTCGCACGGCGGCTCGGGCAAGCAGGCGCGCTCGGTCATCGACGGCCTGCAGGCGGACGTCGTCACGCTGGCGCTGGCCGGCGACGTGGACGCCATCGCGGGCAAGGCGAAGCTGCTGCCGCTCAACTGGGAGAGTCGCCTGCCGGACAACAGCGCGCCGTACACGTCCACCATCGTCTTCCTGGTGCGGCAGGGCAATCCGAAGGGCATCCGCGACTGGGCCGATCTCGTGAAGCCCGGTGTCGGTGTGGTCACGCCGAATCCCAAGACTTCGGGTGGCGCGCGCTGGAACTACCTGGCCGCCTGGGCCTGGGCGCTGAGGCAGCCGGGCGGCAGCGAGCAGACGGCGGAAGCCTTCATGCGCGACCTCTTCAGGCACGTGAGCAAGCTGGACACGGGCGCCCGCGGCTCGATGACCACGTTCGTGCAGCAGGGCATCGGCGACGTGCTGCTGGCGTGGGAGAACGAGGCCGTCCTCGGCGCCGAGCAGTTCAAGGACAAGCACCTCGAAGTGGTCATGCCCTCGATCAGCATCCTCGCCGAACCTTCCGTCGCCGTGGTGGACCAGGTGTCGCTACGTCGCGGCACGCGCGCGGTCGCCCAGGAATATCTGCAGTACCTCTACAGCCCGGAAGCGCAGGAGATCGTGGCGAAGCATCACTACCGCCCGCGCGATCCCCAGGTGGCTGCGAAGTACGCCGCGCAGTTCCCGCAGCTGAACCTGGTCACCATCGCGGATTTCGGCGGGTGGCAGCAGGCGCAGGACCGGCACTTCAAGGACGGGGCGATGTTCGACCGCATCTACACGGAGCAGCGTACCGCGCCTCGATGACGCGGCAGGCAAATGCGGCCTGCCCTCACACCTGCAGCACGCGGACGAAGCCACCCCGGGCATAGGCGACGATGGCTTCGTCGCGCGTGGCGAGCTCGAGCCCGCGAAGGCGCGCGGTCGAGATGAGGAACCGGTCTGCGGGATCGCCATGCGGCTCCCCTGGAAGCAGCGTGCTCTCCGCGGCGGTATTCGCATCCAGCGGCACGGAGCGGATGCCGGGTGCTGCGAGCGCCTGATCGACCCAGTCCCGCAGCGGCATGGAGAGCTGCACCCGGCCTTTCGCGACGTGCATCCCGATCTCCCAGACCGAGATGGGCGAGACCAGCAGGCCACGGGAGCGGCGCGCGGCGTCCAGCTTCCTCACGCTGGCCGGCGGGAGCATTCCCGCGTCCCCCTCGGCGTACCAGAGCCAGACGTGCGTATCGAGCAGCACGCCGCTCATTTATGGAGCCGCGGCCTGACGGGTTCGCGCGGGACACTGCGAGCGCCGCTGTCCTGAAACGCTTCCCACGGCACGCCGACCGGCGACACGACATCGCCGCGCACCGTCAGGGTGTCCTTCATGTAACCGAAGAGTGACGAATCCCCGGCGGGAATCGGCACCAGCTGCGCCACCGGGCGGCCATGCTTGGTGATGATCACGGGCTCTCCTGTCCGTTCGACCTGGTCCATCAGCTTGAGGCATTCGGCCTTGAAGGCCGCCGCGGAGATTTTCATGCAGGCTCGATATGACCAGAAATTATGGTCATGCTACGCCAGCAGGTCCGCGCTGCCAACTGCGTGAGGGTGCTCCTTTGCGGGCCGCGGCGTCCAGCCGAGAATCTGCCGTGATCGCGCAGTTTTGCGGTGTGCCGGGCGTCGTTACTCGACGACCAGCTTGTACCCCGTGCCCGCCGAGGTCTGCAGCAGCTGCGGCGCGGCGGGGTCGGCTTCGATCTTCTGCCGCAGGCGATGCACCAGCTGCTTGAGCAGCTGGCGATCGCCCGAATTGCGATGTCCCCACACCTGCATCAGCAGGCGGTCGGAATTCACTGTGCGCCCGGCATTCGCGAGCAGCATCTGCAGCAACCGCAGCTCCAGCTTGGTGAGCCGTACGGGAGGGCTGCTGCCGACCCGCGCCGTGTGCTCCTCGACATCCAGCGCCAGCTTGCCTACTGCGAGCGGCGCGGAGGCTTCGACGCCCGCCCGCCTCAGCAGGGCCTTGATGCGCGCCAGCAGCGTGCGCGGGCTGAAGGGCTTGGTCATGTAGTCGTCCGCGCCGAGCTCCAGCGCCTTCACGAGGTCTTCTTCCGCGCCGCGCGCGGTGAGCATCAGGATGGGCACCTGGGATTTCTGGCGGATGGCCTCGCACACCTGGAAGCCGGTCGAGCCCGGCATGTTGATGTCCAGGATCACGATGTCCGGCCCCTCGTTCTCGAAGGCATGGATCGCGACCTGCCCGTCGATGGCCTTCACCACCAGGTGGCCTTCCTGGGTCAGGGTGAAGGCGATCAGGTTCAACAGGTCGCGGTCGTCGTCGGCAATCAGCACTTTCACTGAGTCGTCTCCCCGCGCTCGCGGTATGAGGGCGGTCGCGGATACGTTACAGGGTGGGCAGTTACAGCGCTGTAACCGGCGCACCGACGGGGCCCGGGTGCGATCTTATGCCAGGGTCTCGGCGGGCAGCGTAATGCTGAATCGCGTATGTCGTTCCGCGGTGCGCTCGGCCGTGATGGCGCCACCGTGGCGCTCCACGATGGACTTCACGATCCAGAGTCCCAGGCCCAGGCCGCCCGGCTCGGGCTCCGCATCGTTGCTGCGACGGAAGCGGTCGAAGAGGGACGATGCATCGCCCCCCGGCAGGCCGGGCCCCTCGTCCTCGACCCACGCCACGATGACGCCGCTGCGCGCCTCGGCGCCCACGCGGATCACGCTGCTTTCCGGCGCGAACTTGCTCGCGTTCGCGATGAGATTCACGAACACCTGGATGAGGCGCGGCCCGTCGCCTTCGACCGGCGGGAGGTCTTCGGGGAACGACACTTCCAGCCGCTGCCCCCGCTGCAGCAGCAGCGCGCCGATGAGGGCCTGCGTCTCTTCCACGATGGCCGGGATGTCCACGCTCTGCTTGCGGATGCCCAGCTGCCCGGACTCGATGCGCACGCTCTCGAGCAGATTGTCGATGAGCTGCGTGAGTCGCAGGCTGCCCCGCTCCAGCGAGAGCACCAGCTCTCTCTGCTGCACGAGCGGCATGGAGCTCAGGCCTTCGCGCAGCAGCTCGATGGAGGCGAGCTGGGCGGCGAGCGGCGTGCGGAACTCGTGCGAGATGTTCGCAAGCACGGAATCCCGCGCGCGTCGCACGGCCTCGAGCTCCGTCTCGTCACGGATCACCTGGACTTGCAGGCCTTCAGCCATCCCGGAGCTGGTGATGACGGTGCTGCGCACTTCGTTGGGGCGGGCCTGCAGCCGCTCCATGGCCTGCGCCTGGCCATCCAGGCGGGCGCGAAGGATGGGGCAGCTGACGTCGCAGGGCCTTCTGCCGTGATCGTCGCAGGGCTTCAGCACGTCGCCACAGAAGCGGCCGACTGCATCCTCGGGCTTCACGCCCAGCAGCTTCGCCGCCTGCGGGTTGAGGTAGCGGATGACGCGATCCTTGTCGACTGCGTACACGCCTTCCACGATGCCGGCGAGCACCGACTGCGCTTCGGCCTCGTGCCGTCGCAGCGTGCCGGTGAGATCGACGAGGTTGCGGCGCATGTCTTCCATGGTGCGTGCGAGCGCGCCGACTTCGGCCGGCCCCCGCGGCGGGATGGAAGTGGAGAAATCTCCTTCGGCGAGCCGCACGGCGGCATCGGTCAGCGCGCGCACGGGCCCGGCGACGAACTGGCCGAGCAGCACGCCGGCGACGACGGCCAGGATCGCCAGCACGAAGGCGGTGATCCACAGCTGGCGCACCAGTTGCCCCGTCACGGTATCCAGCTCTCCGGCCGGCAGGCGCGTCTCGATCAGCGCAATGGCTTCTCCGGTCGAGGCGAACACGGGGAAGCTGGAGGCGTAGAGATCTTCGGCTTCGATGCGCTGCACGGCCGAGCGGCCGTCCGCGAGCGCGGCGGAATGCACCGAGGTGAAGTCGTCCACCGCCGCCGTCGTGAAGCTGCGGTAGTTGATGAGCCGTACCGCGAGGCCCACCCGCTTGCTCAGCGTCTGCGCCAGCTCGTCGTCCAGCAGGCGGATGATGAAGATGCGCAGGTCGCTGTGCTCGCCCACCAAGGTCACCGCGCCCAGCATCGGATGCGCGACGGACGGCGGTGAGGAGAGGAAGCTCTGGCCCTGTTCGGCACTGGCCACTTCGATCTCGTTCCAGGGCACTTCCACGCCGCCCTGCGCGATGAACTGCTGGCCGCGGAACACGGCGCACGCATCCATGCCGCCGGTCTCGCAGAAACGGCGCAGGAACTGCGCCAATGGCTCCGTCGAGCCATCGCCTGCCGTTTGCGCGACTAGCCTCTGCAACACAGGCCGGTCCGCCAGCGTGCGGGCCGTGGTGAGCGCATCTTCTCCCAGGCGACGCAGGTCTTCGCGTGCGATGGCGCCGGCGAGCAGCGCGCGCTGCTTGCCTTGCTCGTCGGCCAGATCACGCAGCATGCCGACGGCGGAGAAGGCGATGCCTCCCACGAGCAGCGCCACGATGAGCACGTTGGTGGCGGCGAGCGACCAGCCGAGGCTGGTCGTCTCCGAGCCGAGCCGGAGCCGTTGCCACAACCGGGTCAGGAGCTCGCGCATCTCAGTGCCGTTTGTAGCCCGTCCGCTCGATCAGCGTCTTGACTATGAGCGTCGCGACGGCGAGCAGCGTGAGGAGGGAGGCGACGGCGAACGCGCCCACGAAGTTGTATTCGTTGTAGAGGATCTCGATGTGCAGCGGCAGCGTGTTGGTGAGGCCGCGGATGTGACCCGACACCACCGACACCGCGCCGAACTCGCCCATTGCGCGAGCATTGCAGAGGATGATGCCGTACACCATGCCCAGCCGCACCTTGGGCAGCGTGACTCGGAAGAACGTGATCCAGCCGCCGGCGCCGAGCGTGATGGCGGCCTCCTCCTCGTCGTTGCCCACCTGCTGCATGAGCGGGATCATCTCGCGCGCCACGTACGGGAACGTCACGAACATGGTGGCGAGGATGATGCCCGGCAGCGCGAAGATGATGCTGATGTCGTGCTCCTGCAGCCACAGGCCGAACCAGCCCTGCAGGCCGAACAGCAGCACGTACACCATGCCGGAGATCACGGGCGAGACGGCGAGCGGCAGGTCGATGAGCGTGATGAGGAAGCTCTTGCCCTTGAACTCGAATTTGGCGATGGCCCACGCGGCGGCGAGGCCGAACAGCGTGTTGAGCGGCACGACCACCGCGGCCGCGGTGAGCGTGAGGCGCAGGGCGGCGCCCGTGTCCGGGTCCTTGAAGCTCTCGAGATAGGCCTGCACGCCTTTCTCCAGGGCCATCGCGAATACGGTGGCGAGCGGCGCGAACAGCAGCGCCGCGAGGAAGGTGAGCCGAGGCGCCGAAGGACAGGCGGTAGGAGCCGACCGCGCGCGGGTCGGTGACCACGCGGAACCGAGACGTCCATGGAGCCAGCCATGAGCACCAGCGCGGCGAGCGGCAGCAGCACCACCGTGCTCAGGAAGAACGTCGTGAAGCCGAACGTGAGGCCGAATCCCGGCAGCACGCTCGGCTGCCGCCAGCTACTCACCGTCAGGCGCCCGATAGACCACCAGCACCGGCCAGCGCGGGCCGCCTGCGTAGGGCACGGCCGTCGCACCCTGCGGCTTGCCGCCCGTGAGCACCTGAGCGCCCGTGGTGAGCAGCTTCGTGCCACCGGCGATGATGTTCGAGCCGGTGGCCAGCAGGCCGGACTCGGTCGGCACCGCCGTCGCCTCTCCCGAAAGCAGCCCGGAGAAGCGCCGCAGGCCGTCGATGTCCGAGACGCCGAGGATCAGCAGCGTATCGCCCGATTCGGCCAGGCGGTTGGCCAGCTCCTGCGCGGCATCGCCGAAGCGCAGCTCCGTACGCATTTCGAGACCATGCACCGCCTGCGCTTCGGAGCGCGCATCCAGCAGCGCGCGCATGCCTCCCGGGCGCTGGCCATTCGGCGTTTCCTCGGGAAGCACGTCGACATAGATGGCTTCCGCATGCACGTGACGCAGCAGGCTTGCCGACACCGCGAGCGTGCCGGGGCGGGCATGCTCGTCCACCCAGTGGATGAGCACGCGCTGTGGCGAAGCGGCCATCGGCGGCAGCACCAGCACTTCGCCGGCGCCGCGCTCGAGCAGGCATTCGATGTCCTTCGCCGCCCTGGGATGCGCACCGATGACGGCGGCGCCTGCGAACGCAGCAGGATTGGTTGCCTCCGCTCCAGCACCCAGCTCGGCATCCGCCTGGCGTTGCCCGCACAGGTTGGCCTCGATGCGCGTGGCGACGCGGGTTTTCATGCGCGTGGCCAACTCCATGAGGAGCGGCTGACGGCTCAGGCGTTCGGCGTCCGGCCCGGTGGGGCCGCAGGCGGTGAAACTGGACAGCGGTGTGGGCAGCACGTGAACGCTCCGCACGCCGATGATCACGTCCTGGCCGGGTTTCACCGGCATGGAGCGCTGCTCGTGCTGGGTGCGCGTCACTTCGAGGAACGCGCCGCCGCCCGAGCTGCTGTGTGTGGCGAGCTGCGCTTCCTCGGAACGGTGATTGACCCGCACGCGCAGGCGCTCCAGCGCGCCGGTGAACACCATCTCTTCGACGATGCCCTGTGCGAGATAGCGTGAGCCGAGCATCTCGCGCGACGGCGCGAGCTCCACTTCTTCCGGCCGCACCACGGCGACCACTTCGTGCTCGCGGCCGCCTCCCTGGCGGCGCTCCGGCGTGTGCGATTCGTAAGGCGCATTGGCGCTGAACTGGATCAGGGCGAGGAGCAGGTTCGCGGCACCGAGGAACGTGGCGACGAAGCGCGTGGCGGGCCTCGCGTAGAGCTCGTCGGGCCGGCCGATCTCGAGCAGGCGGCCGAGGTTCATCACGCCGATGCGGTCTGCGAGGGCGAAGGCCTCCTCCTGATCGTGCGTCACGAGCACGGTAGTGATGCCGAGCTCGCGTTGCACCTGGCGGATGGTCCGCCGCAACTCTTCGCGGATCTTGGCGTCCAGTGCGCCGAAGGGCTCGTCGAGCAGCAGCACCTCGGGCTTGTGGGCGAGCGCGCGCGCCACGGCCACTCGCTGTTGCTGGCCACCCGAGAGCTGCGTGGGCAGGCGCTCGTCCATGCCTTCCAGCGACACGAGCTTCAGCATTTCCTGGCGACGCTTGCGGCGTTCCGCCGCCTTGACGCGGCGTACGCGGAGGCCGAATTCGATGTTGTCGGCCACGGTCATGTGGCGGAACAGGGCGTAGTTCTGGAACACCAGGCCCACCCCGCGGTCGCGGGCGCCGATGTGCGTGACATCCCGCCCGTGCAGGGAGATCCGGCCGTGATCCACGCCGGTGAGACCGGCTATGGCCCGCAGCAGGGTGCTCTTGCCGCTGCCGCTGGGGCCGAGGAGCACGAAGAACTCGCCGTCTCCGATATCCACGGAGACGTCGTTGACGACGGGGAGGCCTTGGTACCGTTTGGTGACCTGGTCGAGGACGATGGACATGGGGCGGCAATGCTACCGGCGCAGGGGAGGTCCGTCAGCCGAGGGTTGGCCATAAGCGGTTACAAAGTGGTTACGAGGTGTGGGGGAATCGCGTCGTATGTATGTAAAAGCGGGCGCAATCAGAGAGATGGCGCAACGGAGGCTGGCGGGAGCCAGTGCGCAGGTGGGCGCGGTGCCACCCGGGCCACCCCGCACCCACACCTCTGCCGATATGCCGACGGTTTGCCCCCGGCATCTGCGACTACACATGACCGCAACGGCCAGCCGGCAGATGTCACCGTGCGCTGTAGGTTTCTCGTGGCGGTAGGTTGAAGGAGGTTTTGCGACGACGTCGAGGCCCATCGCGCTTACGCGAACGCCAGCGTCTTCAGCTCAAAGCACCATCAACGCCAGCTCGCACGCCGCCAGCTCGGAAGCCAGAGCCGTCACCTGCTCACGGCTCTGCGCCACGATGACGTAAGAGATGGAGAGGAAATTGCCCTTCTCGCTCATCCGCTCCGTCATCCGGCTGGGATCCAGGTCGGGAGCGTGCTTGAGCATGATGGCGTGCACGCGCGCACGGAACTCGTCCGAAGGCCGGCCGAGCACCTTGATCGGATAATCCGTCGGGAACTGCAGCGGGCTCTCCTGCGGGCTCGGGCCGCTCCCGTTGCCGTTCCCCGTCCCATCCCCGCCGCTCACCAAGGCTCTCCCGCCAGCTCCTGCTTGTAGCGGTCGAAGCATTCACGCAGGCGGCGCCACACCGGGCCGACCTTGCCGCTGCCTACCGGCTTGCCGTCCAGCTGCGTCACTGGCAGCACTTCACGAGTGGCCGAGGCGAGCCAGATCTCCTCGGCGGCGCGCAGCTCGGACTCGCTGATGGGCACGCTTCGATGCGGGATGCGCGCACGTTCCGCCAGCTCTTCGATCGCTCCGCGCGTGATGCTCGGCAGGATGCGGCGCGAATGGGGTGGTGTCCGCAATTCGCCATCGACGACCACGTGCACGGCGGACGAAGACGCTTCGATGAGCTCGCCGTCCTCGAGCAGGATGGTCTCCACGGCCTTCGCATCCACGGACAGCTGACGCAGCAGCACGTTCGCCAGCAGCGAAGTGGACTTGATGTCGCAGCGCTTCCAGCGCGTATCGATGGCGGTGATGCACGCTGCGCCGTCCTCCAGCACGGTGGGTGCGACGGCCGGGAACGGCGCACAGAAAGCGAACACCGTACGCGGAATATCTGGCAAAGGCGCGTGATTGCGGCCGCGCTCCACGCCCCGCGTGACCTGCCAGTAGACGTATTGCTCGCCGCCGCCGTTGCGTTTGATCAGCGAGCCGATGATCTCGCGCCACTCCTCACGAGTGTGCGGGTCTGGCATGCGGATCTCGGCGAGGCTGCGCGTCATGCGGTCGCAGTGCGCGCCGAAACGGAAGGGTCTGCCGGCGTACACCGGCATTACTTCGTAGGCGGCGTCAGAATAGAGGAAGGCGCGATCGAACGGGGAGATGCGCGCGTCTTCCCACGGCGTGCAGGCGCCGTTGAGATAACAAATGGGCAGCGGCTCGGCCATCGGACGGCCTTATCGGGCGCGCCGGCGCGGAAGGAGGTGCGCGCTCCGGCTCATTTGAACCAGAGGGCGACGCTGTCGATCATGGTGGTCCACCAGCCCGCCTGCGGCACGGCTTTCGCCGGCACCAGCGCCGATTTGCCGACGACCGTGCCGGTGGAGTCGGTGATGGTGATCTCGCCCACCGCCTTGCCGGCCGCGAGCGGCGCGACGAGCGGCTCGTTCAGCCGGATGGTGGTCTTGAGGCTCGCCGCCTGGCCGCGCGGCACCGTGGCGAACAGGTTGACCGGCACGATCATCGGCACGGTCTCCTCCTCGGACTTGTAGACCCGGGGCGTCGCGATGACGTCGCCTTTGGCTTTGAGCTTCGTGGTCTCGTAGAACGTGTAGCCGTACGAGAGCAGCGCGGCGTTCGCCGACTCGCGCGCCTTGATGGAAGGCGTGCCCATCACCACGGAGATGAGCCTCATGTCGCCGCGCTTCGCCGAGGCCGCGAGGCAGTAGCCGGCCGAAGAAGTGTGGCCGGTCTTGATGCCGTCCACCGTCGGGTCGCGCCACAGCAGGCCGTTGCGGTTCTGCTGCTTGATGTTGTGATAGGTGTATTCCTTCTCCGCGAAGATCCTGTACTGCTCGGGGAAGTCTCGGATCAGCGCCTGCGAGAGCCTCGCGATGTCGCGCGCGGTGGTGTAGTGCTGCGGTGCGGGACTCGGTGGAGTCCTTGCCCTGGCGCCAGGCCTTCTCGCTGATCGGCACGTCCGTGTCCATGGTGGCGCGCTTCTCGCGCATGGCGTCGAAGGCGACGTACACCGTCATCACCTTCGTGATGCTGGCCGGCTCGACCCGCTGGTCGGGCAACTGCTCGGCGAGCACGCGCCCGCTGTCGTAGTCCATCAGGATGTAGGAACGCGAATCGACGGCCGGAGGCTTCGGGATGGGCGTGGCCGCAAGGGCGGCGGAGCCCGGCAACACGAGCGCGGCGAGCAGCAGGAAGGGAGCGAAGCGGGACTGGGCGGTCATCCTCGTGGTTCCTCGAAAGCAGTCTGGCGAAGAGCCGGGGATTCTAGCAGGCAATGGCCTCGTCTCAGTCGGTGGCCAGTCGCGCGTCGCGGATGCCCAGCGCGTTGAGGCGGCTCACCAGGGAATCGAACTCGCGCACGCTGGCCACAGGGCCCACGCGTACGCGGTAGAGCACAGGCTTGCCGTCCGGCCGTGAGGCCGTGGTGACGTTGGTGAGGCCGGCGGCGCGCAGGCGCTCCACCAGGCGTTCGGCGTTCCTGGGATCGGAGAAGGCGCCGGCCTGCACGTAAAGCTGCTGCGGAGGCTGTTCGGCGCTTCGCGTGATGGGATCGGGCTGGCCGGGGATCAGCGCACGCACCTCCACCATGGAGGTGCCCTCGCGCAGCATGTCCAGGTGGTGCGCTGCCGTGTACGAGAGGTCGATGATGCGGTTCGCCACGAAGGGGCCGCGGTCATTGATGCGCACGACCACGCTCTTGCCGTTCCTGAGATTGGTGACGCGCGCGTAGGCCGGCAGCGGCAGGGTCTTGTGCGCGGCCGTCATGGCGTACATGTCGTATTTCTCGCCCATGGAGGTGAGCTCGCCGTGGAAGGTGGGCCCGTACCAGGAGGCGATGCCTTTCTCGACGTAACCCTCGGCGCTCTGCATCACGGCGTAGCGCTTGCCCAGCACCTCGTAGAACGGCGGATTGCCACGCTTGCTCCGCGGCTCCACTTTCGGCACCGCGTCGGGGATCTTCGAGACGTCGGGCCTGACGGGCCCTGTCGGGGAGGGCGTCTGGGGAACGCGTTGAGGAGGCGGCTCCGGCGTGCGCTTCGGCGAAGTCGAGCAGGCCGCCAGCGCCACGCAGCCGCACACCATCGGGAAGAGGAGCGCGCGATTCATTTCGGTGCGGCAGGTGAGGGCAGGCTGCGCACGCGCGCCGCGACCGCCTCTGCGAGATCGCTCACGGCCATCGCGTAGCGGGCGCTGCGGTTGTAGCGGGTGATGACGTAGAAATTGTTGAAACCCACGCGGTAGGCCGGCCCGTCGCGCTGCTCCGCGGAGATGAGCACCGCCCTGGTGTCCTGCGGCAGGGGCAGGTCCACCTGCACGCCGGTGGCGTTGAGACTGGCGAGCGTCTCGTTGAGCTCGAGGTTCTTCGGGTTGATCTGGAACACCGGATCGGGCGCCAGCTTCGCATCGACGACGACCGGGCCACCGGTCTGCCAGCCGTGCTCGCGGAAATAATTCGCCACGCTCGCGAAGACGTCGGGCCACGCAGCCCACAGGTCCCGCACTCCGTCGTCGTTGCCGTCCTCGGCGTAGCGCCGATAGCTCGATGGCATGAACTGCGGCGCGCCCATCGCGCCCGCGTACGAGCCGGTGACGGCGAGCGTGTCGAGCTTGTTCTCGCGCGCGAGGACGATGAATTCCTCGAGCTCCTTGCGGAAGAATTCCGAGCGCGGGGGGTAGTCGAACGCCAGCGTGGCGAGCGCGTCGATCACCCGGAACCGGCCCATGATGCGCCCGTAGTAGGTCTCGACGCCGATGATGGCCACGATGTACTCGGGCGGCACGCCGTGCTGCGCGGCGATGCGCTCGAGCGGCTCGCGGTTGTCCTGCCAGAACTGCGCGCCGCGCGAGATGCGCTCTTCGGTGAGGAAGCGCTCGCGGTACTGCCACCACGGCGACACCTTCTCCGCGGGCTTCGTCATCAGCTCGATGATCTTCGGCTGCGGAGCGGCCTTCCTCATGAGCTGCCGCACCGCCGCCGTCTTCATGGAGTTGCGCTTGGCGACTTCCGCGATGAACCCGCGGATCTCGGGGCGCGTGAGGTCGAAACGCGCGGGAGGGGTGGCATTCGGCGCAGCGCCCGCGGGCACGAGCGTGGAAAAGGCGATGAGAGCGAGGGCGCGCCGGATCAAAATGCTCAGGACCCGATGAGTTTCCGGTGGGAATACAGCGACATGAGAATACCGAAGCCGGCCAGCAGGGTCACCATCGAGGTGCCTCCGTAGCTCACGAGCGGCAGCGGCACGCCGACCACCGGCAGCAGCCCGCTCACCATGCCCGTATTGATGAACACGTACACGAAGAACGTGAGCGCGAGGCTGCCGGCCAGCAGCCTCGCGAACGTGTCCTGGGTCTGCATGGCGAGCCACAGCGCGCGGCCGACCACGAAGAGGTACAGCAGCAGCAGGATTCCGAGCCCCAGCAGGCCGAACTCCTCGCCGATCACGGCGAACACGAAGTCCGTGGTGCTCTCGGGAAGGAACTCGAGCTGCGCCTGGCTGCCGTTCATCCAGCCCTTGCCGAACACGCCGCCCGAGCCGATGGCGATCTGCGACTGGATGATGTGATAGCCCGCGCCCAACGGGTCGGTCTGCGGATCGAGGAACGTGAGCACGCGCTGGCGCTGATAGTCGTGCAGGAAGCCCCAGCCCACCCATGCGCCGATGCCGGCGAGCGCCGCCAGGGCCGCGATGATGCGCATCTGCAGGCCGGCCATGAGCACCACGAGGCCGCCGGCGATGGTGATGAGCACGCCGGTTCCGAGGTCCGGCTGCAGCACCACCAGCACCACGGGAGCGAAGATGAGCGCAGCGACGATGAGGAGATGCTTGGCGCTCGGCGGCAGCGGCCGCTCGTGCAGGAACCACGCGCACACCATCGGCACCGCGACCTTCATGATCTCGGAAGGCTGGAAGCGGATGAATCCCAGGTCCAGCCAGCGCTGCGCGCCCTTGCCGATGTAGCCCGTGACGTCGACCACGATGAGCAGGACGAGCCCGAGCCCGTAGAGCCAGGGCGAGGTGCGGCGCAGGAAGTTGGGATTCACCTGTGCCAGCACCAGCATCGCGACGATGCCCATGCCGAGGCGCATTCCCGCGCGCCTGACGCTGACCAGGTCCTGCCCGGAGGAGCTGTACAGCACGATGAGGCCGTACACCGCGATGAGCGCGAGGCCGATGAGCAGCGGCCCGTCCATCTTGAGGGCGAGCAGCATGCGCGCCGTGCCGGTGACGGTGCGGCGCGCGCGGGATTCGGAGCTGACTTCCTCGTAGATCATGCGCTCAGTCCGGCGATTCGGCGTCTGGCTTCGTGGCGGGGGCCGCGCTCACCTGTGAAGCTCGCGGCATCAGCGGCGCGGTGCCCGGGGGCAGGGGATATTTCAGCTTGCCTTCGGAGTCGAGAAGGTAGGCGTCCATCACCTTGCGCGCAATGGGCGCGGCGCCGGTGGAGCCGTAGCCGCCGTTCTCCACGAGCACCGCGAGGGCGATCTTGGGTGCTTCGGCGGGCGCGAACGCGACGAACCAGGAGTGGTCGCGAAGCCGCTCCTGCAGCTTGCTCGCGTCGTATTTCTCGTTCTTCCCGAGGGAGAAGACCTGCGCCGTGCCGGTCTTGCCGGCGATGGTGTAGGTCATGCTCCTGCCGGCGGTGGCCGCCGCGGTGCCGCGCCCGCGCATGGTGCCGGCCATGCCTTCCATGATCACCTGCCACTGCTGCGGCGTGGCGTTGGTGATCGACTCTTCGTTCTCGATGGGCGCCACCTTGCGGACGTTGCCGGTGAGCGCATCGCGGAAGCCGGTGACCAGCCTCGGCTTGTAGGAGCGGCCGCGGTTCGCGAGCATGGTGGTGTAGTGCGCGAGCTGCAGCGGCGTCACCAGGAAGTAGCCCTGGCCGACGCCGAAGTTTATGGTCTCACCGGGATACCACACCTGGTCGGCGGGGCGCGCGAAGGCGCGGCGCTTCCATTCGCGCGAGGGCAGCAGGCCGGATTTCTCGCCGCCGATGTCGATGCCGGTCGGCTGGCCGAAGCCGAACAGCCCGAGGAACGCGGCGATCTGGTCGACGCCGAGCGTATTGGCGAGATCGTAGAAATAGACGTCGCAGGAGCGCGCGATCGCGTCCCGCATGTCCACGGAGCCGTGCCGGCCGCCTACGCGCGCTTCGCGGGCGATGCGGCTGCTGCCGGGGAGGCGATAGATGCCGGGGCAGAACTTGTGCGTGTCGGCGCCGATGGCGTGATCCACCAATCCCGCGAGCGCGAGGCCGGGCTTGATGGTCGAGCCGGAAGGATAGGTGCCCCGCAGCGCCCGGTTGATGAGCGGCAGGTCCGGATCGTCGCGCAGCGCGGCGTACTCGGCGCGGGTGAGGCCGCGGCCAAAGAGGCTCGGGTCGAACCCCGGCCGGCTCACCAGGGCGATGACGTCTCCGTTGTCCGGGTCCAGCGCGACGATGCTGCCGCGCCGGGCACCGAGCTCGCGCTCCGCCACTTCCTGCACGTTGAAGTCGAGCGCGAGGATGAGATCCTCTCCCGGGATCGGCGCCTGGGTGCGCAGGTCCCGTCCCAGCGCGCCCTGGTGTTGCACGGAGCGGCCCTGCGCGTTGATGAGGATCTCGCGGAAACCATTGGTGCCGTGCAACTGCCCCTCGAACGCGCTCTCGACGCCGAGCTTGCCGATGAGGGACGTGCCGGCGTACGCATTGCGGTCGATGCTCTTGAGGTCGCTGTCGCTGATGGCGCTCACGTAGCCGAGCGCGTGCACGCCGAGCTCGCCGTTCGGATAGAAGCGGGTGGCGCGGGTCTTGATGTCGAAGCCCGGGAACTCGAAGCGCCGCACCGCGAAGCGGGCGATGTCCTCTTCCGACATGCGCAGGCGCACCGGCACGCTGTCGAACTTGCGGTGGGACTTGATGGCGCGCCTGAGGTCGGGAATGTCCTCGTCCTGCACGAGCCCCAGGGCCATGAGGCCGTTGAGCTCCCTGTCGAGGTCGGTGACCTGCTCGGGGATCAGCTCGAGCTGGTAGGCGGGCTGGTTCGCGGCCAGGACACGCCCGCCGCGGTCGAAGATGAGACCGCGCGCCGCCGGGATGGGCTCGACCTTGACGCGGTTGCCCTGCGCGAGCTCGGTGTAATAGTCGTAGCGCAGCACCTGCAGGGTGAACAGGCGGCTGAACAGCACGATGGTGAGCAGGGCGATGACGCAGCCGGCCACGATGGCGCGGGTGTCGAACAGCCGCTGCTCCTGATTGTGATCCTTGATGCGGACGCCGCGGACCATGACGGCTCAGCGCGGGTCGTGCGTGCGCTCGAGCAGAGCGGCGAGCGGCGTCCAGAGGATGGCGCCGGCGACGATGTGCATCCAGCGCCAGGGGCTCGTGACGGGGTGCCCGCTCCAGCCGTCGATGGAGAACAGCACCGCCTCGTAGAGGATCAGCGCGCCGAGCACCATCAGCGACTGCTGGAAGTAAGGCTTGGAGCGGATCTTCTGGTGCTCGCGCACGCCGATATAGGTGATGAGCGAGAGCGCCAGCGCGTGCTGCCCGAGCACCGAGCCGGTGAAGATGTCCAGCGCCAGCCCGCTGATGAAGCCCAGCAGCAACCCGCCCGCGCGCGGTGCCGCGATGGACCAGTACATGACGATGAGCACCAGGAACGGCGGCCGGAACGCGTCGAACGGCTGCGGCAGCGGGAGCGAAGAAAGAATGAGCGCGACGATGGAGCTGGCGAGCACCCGCCCGCGTGGCTCGTGGATGCGGGCGTTCATCGCGGCGCCTCCGGAGTGGGCGTCGTTGCCGGCTTCTGCGCCGGCGGAGGTACCTGGCGCGGCAGGATGTCCGCGCGGCCGCTCGGGAGATCGGGCTTGGAAACGTCGACCGGAGAAGCGGGATGGCCGGGCTGGAACCACAGCAGCATCACCTCGCGGTCGCTGTCGATCTGCGCGAGTGGCGTGGCGCGCACTTGGGCAAGAGGCTGCACCGCGTCACGATGCACTTCCGCCACGCGCGCCACCGGATAGCCTTCGGGGAACACGCCGCCGAGCCCCGACGTGACGAGCATGTCTCCCTTCTTTATATCTGCATTGCCCGGCAGATAAGGCAGCGCGAGCGCCCCGGTGTTGCCGGCACCTACCGCGATGGTGCGCAGGCCCGTGCGCTGGATCTGCACGGGTACGGCATGTTCCGGGTCCGTGATCAGGATGACCTCGGTGCTCCAGGGTCCGACGCGGGTGGTCTGCCCCAGCAGCCCGTTCGAGTCCACCACGGCCTGTGCCTTGAAGACGCTGTTCTGCGTGCCGCGGTTGATGAGGATGCGCTGCCGCAGGCTGTTCACCTCGACGTTCACCACCTCGGCGACCAGCCATCGCTGCGCGACGGCAGGCAGTGCAGCTTCCAGCCCCCGTAGATTGGCGTTCTCGCGTGCCAATGCTTCGTAGCGGAGCATGCGCAGCTGCAAGGCACGCTGTTCTTGCCGCAACGCGGCGTTCTCCGCGCGCAGCGAGTCGCGGGTCTCGAAGCTTTCTTCCAGCCAGTGCCAGGCGGCCGACGGCGAGTTCACCGCCAGCTGGAGCGGATAAGCCGCGCCCTGCATGACGTAGCGCGCATGGTCCAGCCAGCCGCTGCGCTGGTCCAGGAACATGAGCGTGATCGACAGGATCGCGTAGAGCGTGAAGCGGAAGCCGGGTGAGGCGCCGCGAGCGGGCAGCGAGCGTTGGGCGCCGAAGGCCACGCGGCCCGGGCTACTCGAGGCCGAAGTGACCGGGGCCCAGCTCGTCCATCAGCTCGAGGATGCGCCCACCGCCCCGCGCGACGCAGGTGAGCGGGTCGTCCGCGACGACGACGGGAAGGCCAGTCTCTTCGGTGAGCAGCTTGTCGATGTCCCGCAGCAGCGCGCCGCCGCCGGTGAGGACGATGCCGCGCTCGGCCACGTCGGCGCCGAGCTCGGGAGGGGTCTGCTCCAGCGCCTGCTTGACGGCGCTGACGATGCTCTGCAGCGGTTCCTGCAGGGCCTCGAGAATCTCGTTGCTGTTCAGCGTGAAGCTGCGGGGCACGCCTTCGGAGAGGTTGCGGCCCTTCACCGAGAGCTCGCGCACCTGCTGGCCCGGATAGGCCGAGCCGATCTCGATCTTGATGCGCTCCGCCGTGGCCTCGCCGATGAGGATGCCGTAGTTGCGGCGCACGTAGTTCATGATGGCTTCGTCGAAGCGGTCGCCGCCGATGCGGGCGGAGTTCGCGTAGACGATGCCGTTGAGGGAAAGCACGGCGACCTCGGAGGTGCCGCCGCCGATGTCCAGCACCATGGAGCCACGGGCTTCGTTCACCGGCAGGCCGGCGCCGACCGCCGCTGCCATGGGCTCGCTGACGATCGCCACGGTGCGGGCGCCGGCGCCTTCGGCGGATTCGCGGATGGCGCGACGCTCCACCTGGGTGGAGCCGAAGGGCACGCACACCAGCACGCGGGGCGAGGGCTTCAGCATGCGCTGCCCGTGCACCTTGTTGATGAAGAACTGGAGCATCTTCTCCGTGTAGGTGAAGTCGGCGATGACGCCGTCCTTCATGGGCCTCACGGCATTGATGTGGCCGGGCGTGCGGCCGAGCATGCCCTTGGCCTCGGCGCCCACGGCGACGATGACCTTGCCGCCGCGCGAAGGCTCGTCCTGCACGGCGACGACCGAGGGCTCGTTGAGCACGATGCCCTTGTCGCGCACGTAGATGAGCGTGTTGGCGGTGCCCAGGTCTATGGATAGATCGCTGGAGAAATAGCCGCGCAGGCGTTTGAACATGCGTGAGACCGGAATTTCAAGCGGCGGGAGCGACCCCGAAAGTGGCGGGTAATCTATCAACCATAACGACAATCAGCAAGGCAAGCTGTATGATTTTGCGCTGTTTTTTGCACTACTTCACGAGACTTCCATGGCCCTGACGCGAGAGCAGATCGCGGGCATCGCCCATCTGGCGCGCCTCGAGATCAACGAAAAGGAGGTTCCGGCGTATCAGCAGAGCCTCTCCTCCATCCTGGACTTCGTGAGCCAGCTCAATCGTGCGCAGACCCGTGACGTGGCTCCCATGGCCCACCCCCTGCCGGGCCTGGTGCAGCGCATGCGCAGCGACGAAGTGACGGAAAAAGACGGGCGGGAGCGCTTCCAGGCGAATGCGCCGCAGGTCGAGGCCGGGCTGTACATCGTGCCGAAGGTCATCGAGTGATGGGCCTGCACGCACGCACCCTCGCCGAGCTCGCGGCTGGCCTGCGCGCTCGGGAATTCTCGAGCGTCGAGCTTGCCGAGGCCTGTCTCGGCCGCATCGAGAAGAGCCAGCCCGCGCTGAACGCCTTCATTTCCGTGACGCGGGACACAGCCCAGGTCGCGGCCCGCGCGGCGGATGCCGCTCTCGCGGCGGGGCGGGCGGGCCCGCTCACGGGCCTGCCGCTGGTGCACAAGGACATCTTTTGTACCGAGGGCCTGCGCACCACCTGCGGCTCGCGCATGCTCGAGAGCTTCATCGCGCCCTACGACGCCACGCTGGTCGCCAAGCTCAAGGCCGCCGGCACCGTGCTGCTCGGCAAGACGAACATGGACGAGTTCGCCATGGGCTCCTCGAACGAGAACAGCTACTTCGGCCCCGTGCGCAATCCCTGGGACCCCTCGAAAGTGCCTGGCGGATCCTCGGGAGGCTCGGCCGCTACGGTGGCCGCGCGGCTTGCGCCGGTGGCTACGGCAACGGATACCGGCGGCTCCATCCGCCAGCCCGCTGCGCTCACGGGTGTGACGGGAATCAAGCCTACATACGGGCGCGTATCCCGCTACGGCATGATCGCGTTCGCCTCGAGCCTCGATCAGGCGGGCGTCATCGCGGCTAGCGCGGAAGACGCGGCCATGCTGCTCGGCGCCATGGCGGGCTTCGACCCGCTGGACTCCACCAGTGTCGACAAGCCGGTGCCGGACTACGTGGCAGCTCTTAAGGAGCCGTTGAAGGGCCTGCGCATCGGCCTGCTCAAGGAGTTCTTCGAGACGGGGCTGGACGCGGAAGTGGGCGCCCGCGTGCGCGAAGCGCTCGCCATCTACGAGAAGCTGGGTGCCACGCTGCGGGAGGTGAGCCTGCCGAACCTGCCCATGTCCGTGCCCGTGTACTACGTGGTGGCGCCAGCGGAATGCTCCTCGAACCTCGCCCGGTTCGACGGTGTGCGCTACGGCTACCGCTGCGAGAATCCCCGCGACCTCATGGACCTCTACAAGCGCTCGCGCGGCGAAGGCTTCGGCGCCGAGGTGAAGCGGCGCATCATGACCGGCACCTACGTGCTCTCCGCCGGCTACTACGATGCGTACTATCTGCAGGCGCAGAAGGTGCGGCAGCTCATCGCCCGCGATTTCGAGCGCGCCTTCCAGGAGGTGGACGTGTTGATGGGTCCGACCACGCCCACGCCGGCCTTCGGCCTGGGTGACAAGACCTCGGATCCCGTCACCATGTACCTCAACGACATCTACACCATCGGCGCGAACCTCGCGGGCCTGCCGGCGCTCTCCGCTCCCTGCGGCTTCGTGCAGGGATTGCCGGTCGGGCTGCAGATCGTGGGGCCGCATTTCGCGGAAGGCCGCATCCTCTGCGCCGCACACGCGCTGCAGCGGGAGACGGACTGGCATCGCCGCATCCCGGAGGCCTACGCATGAGCGCTGCCTGGGAAACCGTCATCGGGCTCGAGATCCACGCGCAGCTCTCGACGCGCTCGAAGCTCTTTTCCGGCTCGGCGGCCGCGTACGGCGCCAACCCCAACGTGCAGGCGAACCTCGTGGACCTCGCTTATCCGGGCGTGCTGCCGGTGCTGAACGCCGAAGCCGTGCGCATGGCGGTGAAGTTCGGCCTGGCCATCGGCGCGCGCGTGGCGCAGCACTCCGTGTTCGCGCGCAAGAACTACTTTTATCCGGACCTGCCGAAGGGCTACCAGATCAGCCAGTACGAGCTGCCCATCGTGGCGCAGGGCTTCCTCGACATCGTGCTGGATGACGGTGCGACCAAGCGCATCGGCATCACGCGGGCGCATTTGGAAGAGGATGCGGGCAAGTCCCTGCACGAAGGGCTGCCGGGCGCCACGGGCATCGATCTGAACC
>JBGAIL010000014.1:0-45885 GCA_044225565.1 Steroidobacteraceae bacterium
ACCCAGATCAGGCGGATGGACCTGCGAACGCGGCACATCGAGACGTTGACTGCGGGTGCCGGCGGCGGCACGAGACCTCTCGTCTCGCCGGATGGCCGACTGCTCATCTATGCGTCGCGACGCGAAGGGAGAACGGGCCTGCGCTCACGCGACCTGCCCACCGGAGCGGATCGCGAGCTCCTCTGGCCCGTGCAGCAGGACCGCCAGGACTACGCACGCGCGATGCGCGGCGACTACCTGCCGGGTTACTCGTTCACTGCGGATGGCCGCGCGCTGCTGATGAGCTTCGACGGCAAGCTGCATCGCGTCTCCATACCGGACGGCAAGGTCACCTCACTGCCGTTCAGCGCCGATGTCTCGCTCGAGCTCGGCCCCAGGCTCCATCGGCCGTTTCGCATCGGGGACGGGCCCGTAGAGGCGCGCATCGTCCACCATCCGAGCTTCGCGCCCGACGGCCGCCGGATCGCCATGTCGGTCCTGACGCGGCTTTACGTGATGGACGCGAGACCCGGCGCCGTGCCACGGCGGCTCACTCACGATACACGCCTGGAGTTCCAGCCCGTCTGGTCGCCGGATGGCCGCTGGATCAGCTACGTCGTCTGGTCTCCTTCCGAAGGGGGCCATATCTGGACGACCCGCTCGGACGGCCGCGGCGAGCCGCGCAGGCTCACGACCGATGCCGCGTACTACACCGACCTCGCCTACTCCACGGATGGCAGGCGCATTCTCGCGATGCGCGCCAACCATCGCCTCTATTCGCAGGATCCTGAAGATTCGACCCTGCGAGTGCCGCTCGACCTCGTGTGGGTACCCTCGAGCGGCGGCACGGCAAGAGTCATCGCACCTTCCTTTGCGAGCCGTCATCCGCACGAGTGCGATGACTCCGGGCGCATCTACGGCTCCGACGGCCACTCGCTCGTCTCCGTCCGCTACGACGGCACCGATCTGCGAAGACACCTGACGCTCACCGGCCGCTTCAACGACACCGACAACGCCCAGCCTGTCGCAGAGCGCCTCTACATGCGTCCCGGCTGCGGTGAGGCGCTGGCGCTGATCAACAAGCAGGTATGGCGCCTGAGCGTGCCGCCGTACGACGAACGCTCGCCAGCGGTGGTCGATGTGCGCTCGCCGGCTTCCGGCGCACGGCGGCTCACCGACGTCGGAGCAGACTTCCTCGGCTGGACCGATCACGGCAGATCGATCGCATGGGCGATCGGCTCCACCGTCCATCGGATGCCGGCGGCGGAAGCTTCGAATCCCGCCACGGCGCGAACCGAATCGTTTCGTGCGGTGGTGCAGGTTCCGCGCGCCATTCCCGCCGGATCGGTGCTCCTTCGCGGCGCCACCCTCGTCACGCCGTCCACAGCCTCCGCGGACGCGCACGTGCTGGAGAACGCCGATATCCTGGTGACCGGGAACCGGATCACGTCGGTGGGGCCTCGTGGCCATGCCCGGATTCCCCGCGACGCGAAGATCCGGGATCTCTCGGGCCAGTTCATCGTTCCGGGCTACATCGACACGCACGCTCACTGGAGATACGCGGGCCCGGACATCCAGGACCCCGACAACTGGAGCCTGCGGGCCAATCTGGCTTATGGCGTCACGTCCGGCCTGGACGTGCAGAGCAATCACGCCGAGAACTTCATCTACCAGGACCTCGTCGATGCCGGCCGGACGCGCGGCACGCGGGCTTTCATGGTCGGGCCGGGCATCTTCGGCGTGAACGACTACAAGAGCTTCGAGGCCGACTTTCAATCCTACGAGGAGACGCTCGGCTACCTGAGGCGATACGGCGAGCACTACCGCACCCACAACGTCAAAGCCTATCTGGCGGGTGACCGGCGGCAGCGCCAATGGATCGTGAAGGCGTGTGCGGCGCTGGGCCTGATGCCCACGACCGAAGGCTTCGGCGACCCCGTGCTGCACATCACCCACGCGATCGACGGCATGCACGGCAACGAGCACGCGATGCTCGACTCACCCTTCTACCAGGACGTCGTCACCCTGCTCGCCGGGACGCGAACCAGCTACACGCCGACGCTGACCATCACTCACTACGGCCTCGCGGGATTCGAGTACTTCCTGGCTCGCAACGAAGTGCGGGAGGATCCCAAGCTCAATCGCTTCTATCCGCGCGAGCGCCTGCTGGAGCTCGCCTCCCGACGCAGTGTCTGGGGCGCGCCGGGCGAGTTCGCAATCACGGTCATGGCGCAGCAGGCGGCGAAGGTGCAGCGGGCCGGCGGGCTGGTCGGTGTCGGCAGCCATGGCGAGGTGCAGGGGCTCGGCTATCACTGGGAGCTGCAGATGCTCGCGATGGGAGGCCTGCGGCCGGCGGAGATCCTGCGGGCGGCGACGATCGATGGCGCGCGCATCATCGGCATCGAGCAGGATGCGGGCTCCATCGAGCCGGGCAAGCTCGCCGACATGGTGGTCCTCGCCGCCGATCCGCTTGCGGACATCCGCAATGCCTCGGCCATCCGGTACGTCATGCAGAACGGCGTGCTGTACGACGGCGAGCGGCTCGAGCTCCTCGAGCCGCCGCCTACTCTTCGATGACGAGCTTCGCCAAGGCGGGATCGGCTTCGATCTGCGCATCGGTGAACGGCAAGGCGACCCAGCGGCGCGCGGCGAACAGCGGTCCCTGGTCGGCGAAATGCGGCGACCCCGGGTTCGTGGACTGCGAGTAGGTCAGTATGCCGAGCGCCCTCGGCCCGCGGGCGTCGAAGCCGACGGCCTGCACGTAGCTCGTCCCGAACCAGACCTCGGCGAGCCCGCCATCTTCCCGGCTCACGATGGCGTTGTAGGCATCGATGCCTCCGTGGACCGGGATGCGCCGCTCGCCGAAACGCGCTCCCTGGATCTCACCCCACGGGCGGCTCGCATCGATGCCCTTTTCCTGCAGGCCGGTCACCGCTCGGGCAAGCGCCTCTCGCGCCGCCTCGAGAACCGCAGGGTCCTCGCGGCGCATGCCGCGGGGAGTCTCGACGGGATGCTCGGGCGAGAACGGCACGCGCCACAGCCTATCGCCCATCTTCAGCAGCTCGGTGATCCAGCTCCGCGCCAACGGATACCCGCGACTGTCGAGGTTTGAATAACCATCCCATTGCGACATCGCGGCACAACCCGCCGCGATCCCGACCTCCCGGCCATCGAGCGCGACCGGCGTCGCATCGCGGCAGATCGCCCGAAGATCGTCCAGCAGCAACTGCCCATAGTACGAACGGTTGTCGAAAGCGATCTCGAGCAGCTGATCCACGTCGAATCCCGCGCCCGCACGTCCATCCGTGCCGGCGAGACGGGCGCGGATCCGACTGATGCCGATTCGCGTGCGGTCGTTCTGCTCGTAGCCTTCCGTGCTGACGATGGGATCGAAACCCGTGATCGGCGAGGCCGGGTTCGTCAGCCACGAGCTGTCGTTCGAGTTCTGTACGAAATCGGTTCGCCTCGCGATGGGCAGGTGACGTCCGGCGAAGATGCCCGGCTGCGGCGCAGCCGGATCGACTTCCCATTCGCACGCCCGCCGCGCCTGCAGCACGAACATTTGCGAGCGTGCGAGCCGTTTCGGCACGTCGAACGCAGCGGAAGCACAGGCCTCGAGCCTGCTCGCCGGCACGTTCGGCACGCTGCTCACGTTTGCGTAGAGCACGTTGCCGGCTGCATCGGCCGCCAGCGTGTTGACCCAGGGCATGCCGACCGTATCCACGATCGCCGCCTCGAGCTGCGCGAGCGAGCGGGCCGCATTCATGCGCCGCCAGGCCTCGAGCATGCGATCGTTGTCGAGATTCGCGTCGCGCAAGGCGTAAGCCGTCGTCCGGCTCCAGGGAAACCTTCCGGGCGCGGACAGTATCGGGCCGAAGCTCGAGACCCAGAAATCGTGAGCCCGCCGCTCCAGCCTGCCATCCGCGCCCCGCACCTCGACCTCGACGGTCTTCTTTCGCAACGGGCGGCGCTCGCCATCCACGACGTAGTGGAGCGGGCTGTCCGCGTCCAGCTGCAACTCGTAGACCGTGAAATGGGCGGACGTGTTCACCGTGTGCGTCCAGGCGAGATGCCGGTTGAACCCGATGACGATCACGGGCAGCCCACCCATGGAGATGCCCATCACGTCGAGCCGGCCGGGAATCGTCAGGTGCTGCTGGTGGTAGCGCAGAGATCCGTGCCACGGGAAGTGCGGGTTGCCCAGGAGCAGTCCGCGCCGGTTTCGCGTCGCGTCACGACCCAATGCAACGGCGTTGCTGCCGAACCGGGCGTTCCGTGCCTGCCACCATTCGGCCGAGTACATCCGGGTGTCGTCACCAGAGCGCGGCTCCGCAAGCCCTGCCGCTACGGGCTCTCCCGGCGGCCGCGCGTCGACCAGCGCACGCAGGAAAGCCAGCGAGCTCGTCTCCACGGCGAGCCGGCGCTCGAAGCGCATGAGGTCGAGCTCATCGATGGGCCGTACCCAGGGCGCATCACGACACGCCGGCGGAAGGCCCGCGACACCGGTGTCACGCAGGTACCGGTTGACGCCCGCCGCGTAGCCCTTCACCAAGGCCTGGACACCGGCGGATTGTCTGCGCCACGTCTCGGCGACGAGAGGGGGCTCGTTGAGATATTTGAAGAAGAAGTCCGATTGCAGGTTCGGCGCGTCGATCGAGCCGGATTCGACGTCCGGCCCGCCCACCTGCCCGGGCCCGAAGAAGCGCGAGCGCTCGCCTCTCGCCGTGACGAGCGTCTCGGCGAGCACGCAGAAGTTGTCCTGCGCGTAGGCGTAGCCCATTCCATAGCCGAGGCCTGTTTCGTCCCGCGCCTTGATGTGCGCTACGCCGAAGCCCGTTCGCCGCAGCTCCGCAGCGAGGTGTGGCGCCGGCATGGATGAGCTCGCCCATGCCGTGACGACACTGCCGATCGACACGCCCGCGGTGATGACGATGGCGCGCGCGATCGCGCCCATGCGACTCACCAGCGATATTTCAATGTCCCGAATACCGTGCGGCGCAGCCCGTGATAGCAGGTCGCCGTGCAGGCGTTGATGTAGTCCTTGTCGAAGATATTCGTCGCGTTCACGGAAACGCTCACGCGCTCCCAGTCGTAGTGGACCGCGGCATCGGCCAGCGTAACGTCCGGCACCTTGATCGAATTGTTGACGTTGTTGAAGCTCGATCCGATGTAGCGCACGCCCGCGCCGAAGCCGAGGCGGCGCAGCGGGCCGGAAGTCACGAGATATTCGCCCCACAGCGAGGCCGAGTGCTCGGGGATCGTCGCGATCCGGTCGCCCACCTGCCCATAGAAATCACCCGCGCCTTCGTTGGCCTTGGTGATCTCCGCGTCGAGATAGGTGTACGCCGCCACCAGGTCCAGGCCCTCGATCGGATTGAGCTTCGCCTCGAACTCGAGGCCGCGCGAGCGCATCGCACCCTGCTGCACCTGGGCGAAGGGATTGACGGCGAGATGCTCGGGATCGGTATCCGCGGTGAGATATTTCTCGCGCCGCAGGTCGAAGACCGAGAGCGTCGTCAGGCTCCTGCCCCCCACGGGCTGGTACTTCAAGCCGACCTCGTACTGCCTGGCCGTCTCCGGCACGAAGGGGTTGCCGTCGAAATCGGCACCGGGCGTCGGCAGGAAGGACGTGGAATAGGAGACGTAAGGCGAAAGACCCGATTCGCCGAGATAGACGAGGCCGGCACGCCCCGTGAGCGAGTCGTCTTTCTGCTTCTCGCGGAAATTGTCCGGCCGGTACGTGGCGGACTGCGTCGGCCAGTCGCCGCGCAGCCCGAGCGTCGCGACCCAACGCTCGCCGAACTTGATCTGGTCCTGCGCGTAGGCGCCGAACTGACGCAGCCGCTGCACCATGTCGATTCCCGAGCCCAGCTCGGGGCCGACCACGGTCTGGCCATACACGGGCGCGAAAGCGTCGATCGGAGGGGCGTCACCGAAGCCCGAGCGCACATCGAAGTGCCCCCACTGATAGTCCGCGCCCAGCAGCACGCCGTGCTTCACGCCGCCGATCGTGAATTCCGTCTGCGCCTGGTTGTCGAGCAGGAGCGATTTGACGGTCTCGTCGGAAGCGATGCTGCCGCGATTGAGCGTGCGCAGGTCGCTCTGGAAGCCCGCGCCGTAGAGCGCCTTGTAGTCGAGCGTCTGGTGCCCGTATCGCGCGTTCTGCCGGAACGTCCAGCCGGAGAAGCGGTGCTCGAACTGGTACCCCACCGAGTAGCGGTCGGTATTGAAATCGTCGAAGTTGCGCTCGCCGATGAAGAAGTCGGAGCGGATGCGTCCGTTGGGATTCGGCAGGATCATGCCCGACCACGGCAGGAAGCCGATGGTGGCTCCCGTGCGGTCCTGAAGGTATTCGGTGAGCACGGTGAGCGACGTGCTCTCGCCCGGCTTCCAGGTGAACGAGGGCGCGATGTAGCGGCGGTCGTCGTCCACGTAGTGGACCTGCGTACCGCCGTCGCGCACCACGCCGACCAGCCGATAGAGGAATTCCCCGGAATCGTCCACCGGGCCGCCCACGTCCAGCGCGAGCTGCTTGCGGTCGAAGTTGCCGGCACCCAGCAGCAGCTCGCGGTGCGGCGTGTTGCGCGGACGCTTGCTCACCGAATTGATGACGCCGCCCGGCGAGCCCTGGCCGTAGAGCACCGACGAGGGGCCGCGCAGGATCTCGACGCGCTCGAGAGCGTAGGTCTCGATGTTCCAGTCGCTGTAGCCGCCGGAGTTGAACGACAGGCGCAGGTTGTCCAGATAGTTGCCGATGCGCGTCTGCTCGAAGCCGCGGATGCTGATGTACTCGGTGCGCGTGTCGACGATCGCGCTCGAGCTGATTCCGGCGGTATAGCGGACGGCCTGCTCGAGCCGCTGCACGCCTTGTGCGTCCATGAGGTCGCGCGACAGGATCGTGACCGCCTGGGGCACCTCGAGCAGCGGCGCGCCGCCCTTGGTGCCCTCGGCGCGAACGCCCTGCACCAGGATCTCCGCGAGCGTGGAGCTTTCGGACTGCGAGGTGTCCGGCGTCGACGCCGGCTGCTGCGCAGCCTCTTCAGCGAAGGCGCCGATGGCGATGACGCCGCTGTCCGTCACCTTGTACGCCAGCTTCGTGCCCGCGAGCAGCGCGGCGAGCGCGTCGCGCAGAGGCAGATGCCCGCTCAGGCCGCGGCTGGTGAGTCCCGCCACATCCTTGGAATCGCTCACCACCTGCACGCGGGTCTGCCTGGAGAACTCGACCAGCGCCGTGTTGAGATTCTGCGGCGCGATGTCGAAATCGTACCGTGCCGCGAGATCGAGCGCGTGCGCCTGCGCCACGAGCGCGAATACCGCGATGGGAATCGACAAGGCCTTGCGGATCGAGCGGCGCGGCGAGCCCGGGAGGAGTCGCGTCTTCATTCTGGCTTCCCCGTTGTCTTCACGGCCGGCTGGCCGTCTCGAGAGCCAAGACGATCGGGGCGACCGACTCGGACACGCCCGAGCCGGAATCAGCGCTCGCGCGGCTCGAGGACGATGGTGCCGCCGCTGCGATCGACGCTCACCGGGTAGATCTGCGGCAGGCTGTCGACCCACGCGTCTATCGAATCGAAGAACACCGTGCCGGTGAACGTGAGCGTCTCGAGCCCTGGATCATCCAGCACGATCGGATGGCGCGTGTAGCGATTGACGCTCGCCACCACCGAGCGAAGCGAATCGCCCGTGAACTCGAGCCGCCCCGTCCGCCAGGCGAGCGCCACCGCTGGATCGACCAGCGATTCGCGGATGTCGCCGGAGCGGGAATCGAACACCAGCTGCTGGCCCGCCGCGGCGCGCAGCGCCCGCCCCGTCGTGCCGGACTGCCCTGGCGCGGACGCGTCTGCGACCCTGCGGACTTCGACGATTCCTTCCTGCACGGTGACCGCCACCTCGCTGCCGGAACGCCGCACGTTGAAGGCAGTGCCTATCGCGACGATCCGCAGCCCTTCGACCTCCACGACGAAAGGCCGCGTACGATCCCGCTTCACCTGGAAGAAGGCTTCACCGGATTGCAGGTGCAGGCGGCGCGACTCGCTCGCGAAATCGACCGAGACCATCGATCTCGCGCCGACCTCCACCTGCGAGCCGTCCGGCAGCACGGCCTGCCTGTTGCCGGCCACCGGCGTCTGGACGAGATCGATCTCGGCGACCCGAGTCGGCCCGCCGCGCCGTTGCACCTCGAACAGGATGCCCGCTGCCACCGCCAGCACGACGAACGATGCCGCCAACGCGACCGGCCAGATCGAGCGCCGCCGGACGAGGCGCGCAGCCGGCTGTGGAGCGTGGGCGCGCGCGCCGTGCCAGAGCGGCTGCAGCGACTCGAAAGCGGCGAGATTGCGCCCGTCCGCCTCGCACCATTCGATCCAGCTCTGGACCTCCGCCTCGGAGAGGTCGTCCTCCTCGAGCCGGATCAGCCAGTCTCCCGCGGTCCGCAGGCGGGCGTCCTGCCGGGCCACATCGTCCATCCCGCTATTCATCCGACATGCGCTCCTTCGCCTGCGCTGGAGTGAGACCATCGAGGCGATGGCGGCAGTAGAGCATCGCGTGCACGACGTAGCGGCGGACCATGCGCTCGCTCTTGCCCAGCCGATGCGCGATCTCCCGCGTGGAGAGCCCGTCGACGCGGCTCAGCAGGAATGCCTGGCCGTAGGGCTCCTCCAGCTCGCGCAGGCTGGCGCGAAAGACGCGCACTTCGTCTTCGGCGAGCACGTGCTGGTCCACCACGGCCTGGCCGATGAGATCTTCGATCGGCTGCAGTTTCACGGAGTCGATGCGCTGGCGCTGGTTGCGGCTGCGGATGCGGTCGATCGCGAGGTTCAGCGCGATGCGGAACAGATAGGCCCGCAGGAAGCTCACCGCGCCGGTGCGTTCGAGCTCGAGCAGGCGCACGTAGGCTTCCTGGGCCGTCTCGCGCGCTTCCTGCTCGTTCTGCAGTTTCGCGTGCAGCAGCCGCACGAGCGTGCGGTTGTGGTCGCGGAACAGGCGCGAGACCGCTTCGGCCCTGGAGCGGGACCCCGTCGCGCCATCGCCGGAGGAAGCCACCGCCGAGGCGGCCTCCTCCGGCGAATTCGGATGGGCGGGCATGGCTAGGTTCGGGCGCAGAGGCTCATGACGGCCTAGACGGTTGAGGGGCGCGGATCGGACAATCCCGGCCAGCTTGCCCAAATCGCGCCCTGGCCACAACGGCGCCCGGCCAGCCCACAACCCCAGGAGAGCCCGATGACCCAGAGGCCGCGCTGCGGCTGGGCGAAGAGCACCAGCCCCGAATACCTGAAATACCACGACCAGGAATGGGGCCGCCCCGTCCACGACGACCGCCACCTCTTCGAGATGCTCACGCTCGAGGGCGCGCAGGCCGGCCTTTCATGGGCCACCATCCTGCGCAAGCGCGAGAACTACCGCCGTGCGTTCGCCAACTTCGACCCGAAGAAGGTCGCCCGCTTCGACGCGCGCAAGCGCAAGGCGCTCATGGCGGACCCCGGCATCGTCCGCAACCGTCTCAAGATCGATTCCACCGTGAGCAACGCCCGCGCCTTCCTCGAGGTGCAGCGCGAATTCGGCTCGTTCGACCGTTATCTGTGGGCGTTCGTCGAAGGCCGGCCCGTCGTCAACCGGCCGGCGGGCATGCACGGAGTGCCCGCGCGCACCGATCTCAGCGACCGTATTTCGAAAGACCTCAGGAAACGCGGCTTCCGCTTCGTCGGCAGCACCATCATCTATGCGTTCCTGCAGGCCGTCGGCGTGGTGGACGATCACACCCGGGACTGTTTCCGCTGCAGGCCGATGCCGGGCAAATCCGCACGACGCTAGCAAGTCCCGACCCCGCTCAATGCCGCCGGCGTTGCGGAGTTCTCCCGCCGGGAAACGCTCCACACGTCGGCACAGCCCTTGCTACCGGTCTTCAGCAGGCACCGCGAGTGCGGCGCCGGAGCTCTCTACCGTTCAAAACACAGGCAGGCATGAAATGAACACGAAGTTGCTATGGATCGTCACCGCGGCCGCGCTCGTCTCGCTCGCCGGCTGCAAGAAGGCCGAATCGCCCAGCGACGTGCAGCACGACGTCGCCGAGGCCAGCCAGGAAGCGGCCAAGGACACGACGGAAGCGATGAACGAGCAGGCGGACGCCGTCGCCGACGCCAACAAGGACGTCGCGGATGCGGCCCAGGGCGCGATGGAAGAGAAGGCCGACGCCTCCAAGGACGTCGCGATCACCAAGGCCGAGGGCGATCACAAGGTCGCCATCGAGAAGTGCGAGGCCCTGTCGGGCTCTGCGCAGAAGGCTTGCAAGGACCAGGCGGACGCGGCTCTCGAAGCGGCGAAAGCCAACGCCAAGGCGGCGGCGGCCGCGGCGAAGCCGTAACAAGGACTCTGGCGGCACAGGGTCGAAAGGATGCGACCCGGAGGGCCCGCGGCGACGCGGGCCCTCCCGCTCGATGGCGTATATTGTGCGCCGTGCTCACGCCCGCCGATGCCGAAAGACTGATCGCGCAGCACCTTCCTCCGTTGCCGGTCGAATCCCTGCCCCTCGCCCAGTGCGCGGGAGCCATCCTTCGCGAGAACGTCTACGCGGAGCGCGACCAGCCTCCGTTCGATCGGGTGAGCATGGATGGCATTGCCGTCGACAGCCGCGCCGTGCTTTCCGGCTCGAGGCGTCTGCGCATCCAGAGCACCCAGATGGCGGGCGAAGCGCCACATACCCTCTCCTCTCCCGACGCCTGTATCGAAGTGATGACAGGTGCCGTGCTGCCGAATGGCTGCGATGCGGTGATCCAGGTTGAGCACGTCGAGCTCGATGCCGGCGCGGCGGTGCTCACGGCGAAAGCGTCCGTCGAGCCAGGGCAGAACACCCATCGCCGCGCGAGCGATACGCGCAAAGGCGACCAGCTGCTCACGACCGGCTCGCGGCTCGGCGCGCCGGAGGTGGCGATCGTGGCTTCCGCGGGTTTGGCGCGCGCGCAGGTCAGCGCTCAACCGCGCATCGTGGTGATCTCCACCGGGAACGAGCTCGTCGAGCCGGGCGAGCCGATCCTCGCGCATCAGATCCGGAGGTCGAACTCCTATGGACTCACGGCCGCGCTGCGCCGCCAAGGGTTCGAGCGCGTGGCGGACGACCACATCCCGGACGACCTCGAGTCGCTGCGCGCACGCCTGGAAACGCATCTCGACACGCACGACACGCTGATCCTCAGCGGCGGCGTCTCCATGGGCAAGCTCGATCTGGTGCCGCGGGCTCTGGATGAGCTCGGCGTGCGCAGAGTGTTCCACCGCGTCGAGCAGCGGCCGGGGAAACCGCTGTGGTTCGGCGTCTCACCCAAGGGCACTGCCGTTTTCGCGCTGCCGGGCAATCCCGTCTCCACGCTGGTTTGCCTGGCCCGCTATGTGGTGCCCGCGCTGTTCGGCGCCATGGGCCTCGCGCGGCCGGGAACGGAACGGCTCGCGCTCGCCGAGCCCGTCAGCGTGAAATTCCCGCTGAGCGTGTTCCTGCCGGTCCACGTGGAGCTGGACGAGGCCGCGCGGGGCTGGGCCCGGCCACGCCCCACGAACGGCTCGGGCGACTTCACCTCGCTCGCCGGCACTGCCGGCTTCGTCGAGCTGCCGCCGGGACCGGGAAGCTGGGAGAGAGGATTCGTGACCCGGCTTTACCGGTGGTGAATCGGCGCTCAAGGCCGACTTCAAATCCCTGGCCGAGGAGAATGGCAGTCATCGCCGCAATGCGCCCATAGGATTCTGATTTATCTGGATTTTTTCTTACCGTTTTGCGCGCGGGGCATTCCAGTGGTAAGAACCTCCGTCCCATGCCCCCGTCAGAGACCGTCATCCCCCTGAGCGCCGTCGGCGCGCCGCGCGACACGCGGCGCCGGCCGCTGCACGACCTGCGCATCTCGGTGATGGACCGCTGCAACTTCCGCTGCCCCTACTGCATGCCGCGGGAGACCTTCCACGACAAATACCGCTTCCTCGCCTCGGCCGAGCGGCTGGGCTTCGAGGAGATCGTGCGCCTCGCACGCCTGTTCGCACGCCTGGGAGTGAGCAAGCTGCGCCTCACGGGCGGCGAACCGCTGCTGCGCGCCAATCTCGCGGACCTCGTCGGGGATCTCACCAGCATCCCGGGCATCGATGACGTGGCGCTCACCACGAATGGCGTCCTGCTCGCGCAGCACGCGGTGGAGCTGAAGGCTGCCGGGCTCGAGCGCGTCACCGTGAGCCTCGACAGCCTGGACCCGCAGGTGTTCAAGACCATGAACGGCGGGCTCGGCGAAGTCGAAGACGTGCTGCAGGGCATCGAGCAGGCGCGACGCGCGGGCCTCGCTCCGATCAAGGTGAATGCGGTCGTGCAGCGCGGCGTGAACGATCACACGGTGCTCGATCTCGTGGAGCGCTTCCGCGGCACGGATGTCATCGTGCGACTCATCGAATACATGGACGTCGGCAACCGCAATCACTGGGACGCGCAGCGCGTGGTGCCGTCGAAAGAGCTGCTTCAGCGCATTGCGGCGCGCTGGCCCGTGGTGCCGCTCGAGCGGCAGTATCGCGGCGAGGTCGCGCAGCGCTACGGATTCGAAGATGGCGCCGGCGAGATCGGCTTCATCTCCTCCGTCTCGCAACCGTTCTGCGGGGACTGCTCGCGCGCGCGCCTCTCTTCCGACGGCGTGATGTACACCTGCCTGTTCGCAACGCAAGGCACCAGCCTGCGCGACGCGATGCGCGGCGGCGCGAGCGACGACACGCTGCTCGAGCAGATCCGTTCCATCTGGCTCGGCCGCGCCGACCACTACAGCGAGCAGCGTGCGGAGCTTCGTGCCAAAGCCGGCGACAGGCGCAAGATCGAGATGCACTACATTGGCGGATAGAGGGAAAAGCCGGCTCAAGGCGCCGCTCAGGCGGCTGCTCACTCATCTCGACCGCCACAACCGGCCCAGCATGGTGGACGTGGGCGAGAAGGAGCCCACGCGCCGCACGGCAGCGGCGGAAGCGGTGATCAAGCTGCCGGCCGAGGTCGGCGCGGCGCTGCGCGCCAGCGGGCATCGAACGAAGAAAGGACCAGTGTTCGACACCGCCATCGTAGCGGGCGTGATGGCGGCGAAGCGCACGCACGAGCTGATCCCGTTCTGCCACCCTCTGCCGCTGGACGACTGCCGCATCGAGATCGAAGCGCGACGCGACGACCGCATCGTGGTCCAGTGCCGCGTGTCGGTTCACCATCGCACCGGCGTGGAAATGGAAGCGCTCACGGGGGCGAGCGTCGCGGCGCTCACCATTTACGACATGTGCAAGGCGCTCTCGCACGACATCGAGGTGACGAGCCTCAGGCTGCTCGAGAAGACGGGCGGCAAGCGGGACTTCCGGCGCGGGCGGAGCCAGGCGCCATGAGCGCGGCGGGCTCCAGGACCGAGGCGGGTGCGAGCGCTTCGCGGGCTGGCCGCGTCGCGCCGCTTTACGGCCTCGTGCTCGCGGGCGGCCGCAGCTCGCGCATGGGGCAGGACAAGGCGGCTCTGACCTATCACGGGCAGACGCAGCTCGACTGGGCGATGGAATTGATCCGTCCCTTCGTCGAGCAGGCCTATGTCTCGGTGCGCGTCGATCAGGTGAACGACCCGTTGCGCGCGAAGCACGGCCAGATCGTCGACGCGCACGAAGGGCTGGGTCCCATAGCGGGCATCCTCGCGGCGCAGGCGAGACATCCCGATGCGGCATGGCTCGTGCTGGCCTGCGATCTGCCTTTTCTGGAGAGCGACACCCTGTCGCATCTCATCGCGTCGCGCGGGCAGGAGCACCTGGCCACCGCGTACCGGTCGAGCCACGACGGACTGCCGGAGCCGTTGTGCGCCATCTACGAGCCCGCGAGCCGCGAGCCGCTGGCTGCCCACGTCGCGAGCGGCAGGAGCTGTCCGCGAAAATTCCTGATCCGATCGGAAGCGAAGTTGCTCGACCTGCCCAACACCCGCGCGCTGGACAACATCAACACGCCGGCCGAGCTCGGTGCGGCAACGGGCGATCTCGCACCTCGCACGCTCAAAGTGCAGTATTTCGCTCTGCTGCGCGAACAGGCGAAACGCCGCGAGGAATCGGTGACCACACGGGCGGCGACACCTGCAGAACTCTACGAAGAGCTGCGCACGCGGCACTCGTTCACCCTGCCGGCAAGCGCGCTTCGCGTCGCGGTGAACACCGACTTCGCGGACTGGAATCGCCCGCTTGCCCAGAACGACGTCGTGGTCTTCATCCCGCCGGTCGCAGGGGGCTGACCATGCGCGAGTTCCGTTTCAGCCACGAACCCATCGACGGCGCGGCGCTGCGCGCGCAGATGCAGGACCCGGCCTGCGGCGGTTTCGTGGTGTTCGAAGGCTGGGTGCGCAATCTCAACGAAGGTCGCGAGGTGAGACGGCTCGAGTACGAAGCATTCGAGCCGCTGGCCCTCAAGGAAGCCGAGCGCATCCTCGCTGCTGCGGCCGAACGTCATGGCGTGGAGCGCGTGCTCTGCGTGCATCGCATCGGTGACCTCGCGCTGGGCGAGATCGCCGTGTGGGTGAGTGCGGCGTCGCGGCATCACCCAACGAGGCATTCCTTGCCTGCCGTGAGGTCATCGACGAAGTGAAGCACCGGGTGCCCATCTGGAAGAAGGAGCACTACGTGGATGGCGACTCCGGCTGGGTGAACTTCCGAAACGCGGTGGCTTCCGTGCATCACGCGCACCACGGGCATGAGCATCGATGGGCGACGTCAGACCGCCGCGCGCTCCGCGGCGTATCGATTGGCGCCAGCGCACTGCCTATTGTGTTTGTCGTGGGCATCCGGCGTGGCCGCGCATGTCGGCGCAACTGGACTTCCTGCTGGATTACGCGATACGGCAAGAAGTTCGCCCTTCAGACGTCTGCAGTACCAGCAGCGTGCCGAAGCCGCCACGTGCTGGAGCGCAATCCACCTGCCGAGAACTGCGCGCAAACGCTCGGCGCCAGCCACCGCGAATCTATACGACGACCTGGGCCAGGCCGCTGGACGGCGCGGCGGGCAGGACGCCACCGTCGGAAACTGCCTACGAAGCGCGCTCGAGTGCGCGCCGCGCAGCAGTTACCTGCGCGTCCCGCTCTCCTCCGACCTCATGTATCTGAATCGGTACGACGAGGCGCGCGCCGTCGCCGAACGCGGGCTGGCCGCCGAGGAGTCGGAAGCCGAGCTGCACGCCGTGCTCGCCCAGCTCGATTACATCGCGGAGCGCTGGGACGATGCCATATCGCACCTGCGCGCCGCGGCCGCCGGCATGGAGGACGGCACCGTCGCGGCATATTTCCAGTGCCTGCTCTGGCTCGCACAGCGCCGCAACGGCGTCGCACGCCCGGAGCTCGTCTCACGCGACGATCCCGAATCCTGGCCCCTGCCCCTTCTGGCGGCGCTGCGGGGCAACCGGACCGAGAGCGAAGTGCTCATGAGCATCGAGAACGAGGACAGGCCGGAGCGACGCCGCGAGCTGCTCGCCGAAGCGCTCTATTACCTAGGCCAGGAGCGGCTGGCCGACGGCGATGCCGATACCGCGCGCCGCTACATGAGCGCCACGGTGAATCTCAAAGTGCACCACTTCGTGGAGCACCACCTGGCCAGGGCGGAACTGGAAAGGATGGCAGCGGCGGGCCGGTGAGGTGACGGGTGGCGGCCATGGCCCGCGTCTACCCCCCTCGGACCTGCCCCGCCCCGCGCACCACGTACTTGTAGCTCGTCAATTGCTCGACGCCCACCGGCCCCCGCGCGTGGAAGCGGTCCGTGGAGATGCCGATTTCCGCGCCCATGCCGAACTCGCCGCCGTCGGCGAACTGGGTGGACGCGTTGTGGAGCACGATGGCGCTGTCCACGCGGCTGAGGAAACGCTCGGCCGTGGCCGCGTTGCCGGTGACGATGGCTTCGGTGTGCGCCGAACCATACTGCGCGATGTGCGCGATGGCGGAATCCACGCCTTCGACTGCGCGCACGGCGATCACGGCATCGAGATATTCGGTGTACCAGTCTTCCTCGGTGGCAGGCTTCACGCGCGCGTCCACCTTCTGCACGAGCTCGTCACCGCGCACCTCGCAGCCGGCATCCAGCAGACTGCGCACCAGCGTGGACAAATGATCTGCCGGGCAGGCACGGTCGATGAGCAGCGTCTCCGCCGCGCCGCAGATTCCCGTGCGCCGCAACTTCGCGTTCAGCACGATCTCGCGCGCCATGGCGAGCTCCGCATCGCGATCCACGTAGACGTGGCAATTGCCCTCCAGATGCCCGATGACCGGTACGCGCGCCTCGCGCTGCACCCGTTCCACCAAACTCTTGCCGCCGCGCGGCACGATGACGTCCAGATACTCCGCCATGCCCGACAGCATGTGCCCCACTGCAGCGCGATCCGTGGTGGGAACGAGCTGGATGCAGGCTTCGGGCAAACCCGCCGTCCGCAGCCCGGCCACCAGGCACTCATGAATCGCGCGATTGGAATGCCGGCTCTCGGAGCCGCCGCGCAGGATCACCGGATTGCCCGACTTCAGGCACAGCGCGCCGGCATCCGCGGTCACGTTGGGCCGGCTCTCGTAGATGATGCCGATGGCGCCGAGCGGCACGCGCACGCGCGCGATGCGCAGCCCGTTGGGACGTTCCCACTCCGCAATCACCGTTCCGATGGGATCCGGCAGCCGGGTCACATCGTCGAGGCCTCGTGCCATCGCTTCCACCCGACCCGCATCGAGGCGCAGCCGGTCCAGCATGGCATTCGACAGCTGTGCCTCCCGCGCCGCGCTCACGTCCTTCGTGTTCGCCTCGATGATGCTCGACGCGCGCTCGCGAATGACGCGCGCCGCAGCGGCCAACGCGTCGTTCTTCTTCGCAGTGGGCGCCAGAGCCAGATGCGGCGCAGCCTCGCGCGCGGCGCACCCGAGCCCGTTCATGATCTCGGCGATGCTGGCTCCCGAGTCCGCCGACTCACGACCCCGAGCGTCGATCTCCCGCGCGCTCATGAAGTGGCCCGCGCAGTTTGAATGCGCTGCGCCTCCGCAACACCGGCAGTCGCGGCACCGTCACCCGTGTCCGCCCGCAGAATGACCAGATCGTCGCGGTGGATCATCTCGTCCCGCCCGCGGAATCCGAGCGTGCTCTCGATCTGCGACGACTGCCGTCCCATGATGCGTGCCGCGTCCGCATCGCCGTAAGCCACCAGCCCGCGCGCAATCTCCACACCATCCGGCGCTACCACGCTCACCGTATCGCCGCGCTCGAAGCGGCCCCTCGCTGCAACCACACCGGCAGGCAGCAGGCTCTTTCCCGCGAACAGCGCGCGCACCGCGCCTTCGTCCACCACCAGCGCACCCGACGGCCGCAACGACCCCGCGATCCATTGTTTGCGCGATGCCGCGGGTGTGGCATGTGGCACGAACCAGGTGCAGCGTGCGTCCTGCTCGATGCGACGCAACGGATGCTGATGCTTGCCGGCGGAAATGCACATGTGGCAACCCGCCGCGACGGCGATCTTCGCGGCCATGACTTTCGTTGCCATGCCTCCGGTGCCCACGTCCGACACCGGCCGCCCGGCCATCGCCTCGATCTCGGGCGTGATCTCGGTGACGCGCTCGATGAACTGCGCCGCCGGATCCACCGTGGGGTCGGCGGTATACAGCCCGTCGATGTCGGAAAGCAGCACGAGGCAGTCCGCTCCGACCATCTGCGCCACGCGGGCCGCCAGCCTATCGTTGTCGCCGCACCGGATCTCCGCCGTGGCCACCGTGTCGTTCTCGTTGATGACCGGCAGCGCGCCGAGACTCAACAGGGTCTCGAGCGTCGCGCGCGCATTGAGATAGCGGCGGCGGCGCTCGCTGTCCTCCAGGGTGAGGAGCACCTGCGCCACGGTCACTTCGCGCTCCTCCAGCAATTCCTTGTAGGCGTGCGCCAGGCGGATCTGCCCGACGGCCGCAGCAGCCTGGCTTTCCTCGAGCTTGAGCGGCCCTTTCGGCAGGCCGAGCTGCCTGCGACCGAGCCCGATGGCGCCGGAGGACACCAGCACCACCTGCTGACCCCGTTTGCGCACCCTCAGCAGGTCCTCGACCAGGCTCACGAGCCAGGTGCGGTTGACCCGGCTCGCCTGCGCGTCGACGAGCAGCGCCGACCCGACCTTCACCACGATGCGGCGGGCGGACAGGAGGGGTGAGTCGGGGGAAGCGCGGCGGGACATGGTGCGAAAACTATACTTCATCCGGCTGGGCAAGCGTCCGGCGAGTGTCCTAAACTTGCGGCCCGTTGTCGCAGCGAATACGTGAGGGTTGGGCGGTGAGCAGAGATTACGAGCCGGTTCCCGGACAGTGGTACGAGAACCTGGAAGAAGAAGAGCAATTCCGCGTGCTGACCGTCGATGAGGACTCCGAGCTCATCGAGATCGAATACCTCGACGGCGACATCGAGGAGCTGGACATCGAGAGCTGGCACGAGCTCGATCTCGAGAAGATCGACGAGCCGGAAGGCTGGTCCGAATCCGAAGACGAGGACGATGAGGACGAGGACGAAGACTGGGAAGAGGACGAAGACGACGAAGATGATGATGATGACGACGACGAGGACGACGACGAAGACGATTGGGACGAAGACGACGACGAAGACCGTTGACCGCTGACCCGCCGCAGCCATGAGCGACGGTCTCGACAGCTGGCGGCACGAGAAGGAAGCAGCCTGGCTCTACGGCGTCGTCGCCGCCGCGGAGCCGGATCCTGCCCGGCGCCGCATGTTCCAGCAGCTCGGCGCCGCGGCCGAAGACCAGGCCGCTCACTGGGGTCGCACCGCCCCCTCCCGCTCTTTCGAACCCTCGCTGCGCGCGCGCATCGTCGCGCGCCTGGTCAAGCGGTACGGGCCGAAGGCCATGCGCAACGTGCTCGCCGCCATGAAGCTCCGCGGGCTTTCCGCTTATGCGCCCACGCCGGTGGTGCACGGGCACCCCATGCCCACGTCGCTGGAAGATTTCGGCTCGCGTCACCGCACCGGCATGTCCGGCGGCAACCTGCGCGCCGCCGTCTTCGGCATCAACGATGGGCTCGTCTCCAACACCAGCCTCGTGATGGGCGTGGCCGGCGCCGGCATGATGGCGGACAGCGTGCTGATGACCGGCGCGGCCGGCTTGCTGGCCGGCGCGCTCTCCATGGCGGCCGGGGAATACGTGTCGGTGCGCTCACAGCGCGACATGTACGAGTACCAGATGGCGCTCGAGCGCGCCGAGCTCGAGGAATATCCGGAAGAGGAAGCCGAAGAGCTCGCGCTCATCTACGAAGCGCGCGGCCTGAAGCTCGAGCAGGCCCGCGAGGTGGCCCGCGCGCTGCTCGCCAGGCCCGATGAAGCACTCGGCGTGCTCGCCCGCGAAGAGCTGGGTCTGAACCCGGATTCCATAGGGTCGCCCGTCCAGGCGGCAGCCTACTCGTTCGGCTCCTTCGCGGTCGGTGCGGCGCTGCCCCTGATCCCCTTCCTGGTCGGGCGCGACGGACACGATGCCGTCGCCCTGGCTGGAGGCATCGCGCTCGTGAGCCTCGCGGGTGTCGGGCTCGCCATCAGCCTGTTCACGGGGCGCAGCGCCTGGCTCGGCGCCCTGCGCATGGTGGCCATCGGCGGGGGAGCCGGCGTGGTGAGCTATCTGGTGGGAACGGCGCTCGGCGTCACTTTGAGCTGAGCCCGCCGGGGCGGCGGGCCGTCAGCTCCGAGATCACGCGCACCATTGCATCCGCCTCCACGGGCTTGAGCAGATGCCCGTCGAAACCCGCAGCCAGTGCGGCGTCCACGTCCGCCTTGCGGCCCCAGCCGGTGAGCGCCACCAGAATGGCCTCGCGCCCCCACTCTTCCTGGCGGATGCGGCGCGCGGCCTCGTAGCCGTCCATGTGCGGCATGGAGATGTCCATCAGGATCACGTTCGGACGGAACTCGGCGCCTTCTTTGAGCGCCTGGATACCGTCCCGCGCCGTGCGAGTCTGCGCGCCGTACATACTGCAAATCATGGCTAGGCTGGAAGCGGCGTCCGCGAGGTCGTCCACGACCAGGATACGCCCGCGCAAACTCCATTCCGTGTCGTTCCCCAACCGAACCCCCGTCTGGCCAGCAGGTGTATAACTGCGGTGCGCGCGCGTTTTAACAGTTCGGCTGGAGCGGGGTCTGTCCGGTAGCTGACACAACGCGTCATGCACTTTGGCTTACGTTCCTGCCCCGGGGGATCTTCCTAAAGGCTGTCGCATGAGCATGGCAGGGTCGGGTGTGGCCAGTGAGAACGTCGGGGAGGGTTGCGGCAACCGTCTGCTGGACGTGTTCATCCAGGAGCACCGGGGCTTCAAGGCCGCGCTTCAGCCGGTGAGCTTCCGCGCCGGACAGGTGGTCTACCGCCAGGACCGGCCGATCTCCTACGCCTACTTCCCGCTCGTCGGCTCGCTCGCGCTCACCATAAACCTGCGCGACGGCTCGAGCTGCGGCGCCATCGCCGTCGGGCGCGAAGGCCTCATCGGGCTGCCTCTCTACTTCGGTCAGAGCTTGAGCCCCTATACGGTGGTCCAGCAGACCGAAGGCCGCTCTTTCCGGGTGGCCGCGCCCACCTTCCTGGGCGCCATCCGTCGAAATGCCCGGCTGCAGACCCTGATGCAGCACTACTGCGAGTACAGCCTGCGCTTCGCGCACCAGACCGCCGCGTGCAACACCCTTCACACCATCAAGCAGCGGGCCTGCCGCTGGCTGCTGCTCGTGCAGGACCGCTCGGGCGGCGAGCGGTTCCAGCTGCCCCAGGCCATCCTCGCGGAGATGCTGGGGGTGCGCCGGCAGTCCGTCAGCGAAGTGGCCGGGCAGATGCGCCGGCACGGCCTCATCGAGTACAGCCGGGGGGTCATCACCATCAAGGACCGGCGCAAGCTCGAGGCGGCCGCCTGCTGCGAGTGCTACGACGTGATGAACGCCTACTACCAGCGGCTCCTGGACGGGCTCCTGGCTTGAAATCACCCCCCGGCACCCCACGGTAGCTCGAGGTGCGGGCAGCGGGTAAAGTGCCCGCTCCGACCCGTCACCACCTGGAGTTCCGGCCGCACCATGAAGCGCGTCCTGCTGTTCGTCGCCACCAACATCGCGATCCTCCTCGTCCTGTCCGTGGTCATCCAGCTGCTGGGGCTGGACCAGGCGCTCAGCCGCCAGGGCTTCAACGTTCCGGGGCTGCTCACGGTCGCCGCCGTCGTCGGCTTCGGCGGCGCGTTCATCTCCCTCGCCATCTCCAAGTGGATGGCGAAGACGTCCATGGGGGTGAAGGTCATCCAGGAGCCCTCGAACGAGACCGAGCGCTGGCTGGTGAGCGTGGTGCGCAACCAGGCGCAGATCAAAGGCGTGGGCATGCCGGAGGTCGGCATCTTCGATTCGCCCGAGCCGAACGCCTTCGCCACCGGCGCCCGCCGCGATGCCTCGCTGGTCGCCGTGAGCACGGGCCTGCTCCAGCGCATGGGCCGCAAGGAGGTCGAGGCGGTGCTGGCTCACGAGATGAGCCACGTCGCGAACGGGGACATGGTCACGCTCACCCTCATCCAGGGTGTCGTGAACACCTTCGTGTTCTTCCTCGCCCGCGTCATCGGCACGCTGGTCGACAGCGCGCTGTCGCGCGGCTCGAACGAGCGCAGCAGCGGCTATGGCCCCGGCTATTTCATCACCGTCATGGTCGCGCAGCTGGTGCTCGGCATCCTCGCGAGCATGATCGTCATGTGGTTCTCGCGGCAGCGCGAATTCCGCGCGGATCACGGCAGTGCGGAAGTGGTGGGCAAGCAGCCCATGATCGGCGCGCTCGAGGCGCTCAAGGCCGCGCATCACCCGCTGCCGGCGCAGCAGTTCGCCGCTTTCGGCATCGCTTCGGGCAAGCCGCCGGGCGGCCTCGCTCGGCTCTTCATGAGCCATCCGCCGCTGGATGAGCGTATCGCGGCGCTGCGCGCGGCGCAGCTCGCCTAGCGCGCGGCCCTTCAGCGATCCCGGAATGTCCATCGATACGCTCGCCTCGCTGCGCTCCCTCGTGGGCGCGGATTCGCTGCTCACGGACTCCGACGCCGTGAGCCCCTTCCTCGTCGACCACCGACATCTCTACGAAGGCCGCACGCTGGGTGTGGCGGTGCCACGCACCGTGGAAGACGTGTCGAAGCTCCTCGCGTTCTGCAACGAGAAGCGTATCGGTGTGGTACCGCACGGCGGCAACACCAGCTACTGCGGGGGCGCGACGCCAGATGAATCCGGCCGGCAGCTGGTGATCTCGCTACGGCGCCTGTCGGAAATACGCGAAGTCGACGCACTCAACTACTCGCTGACCGCGGAAGCCGGCTGCCTGCTCGCGAACGTGCAGGCCGCGGCAGAACAGGTGGACCGTTTCTTCCCGCTGAGCCTGGGCTCCGAAGGCAGCTGCCAGTTCGGCGGCAATCTCTCGACCAACGCAGGCGGCACCAACGTGGTCCGCTACGGGATGATGCGCGACCTCGTGCTCGGGCTCGAGGTCGTGCTGGCAGACGGCCGCGTGCTCTCCACCTTGAGCCCGCTACGCAAGGACAACACCGGCTACGATGTGAAGTCGCTTTTCCTCGGCGCCGAAGGCACGCTCGGCATCGTGACGGCGGCCACCGTGAAGCTGTTCCCGAAAATCCGTGCGAGCGCCACTGCGTTCGCCGCGGTACCGGACGTGCAGCATGCGGTCTCACTGTTCGCCGAGCTGCGCGAGGCGAGCGGCGATCGCGTCAGCTCGTTCGAGCTGATTCCCCGCATCGCGGTGGAGCTCACCTCGAAGCACATCCAGGGAGTGAGCGATCCGCTCGACCAGCCCTATCCGTGGTACGTGCTGTGCGAGCTCACTTCGTCGCGCGGGTCTGACGCGCTCGATGGCATCCTCGAGGAAGTCCTCGGTGAAGCACTGTCGCGCGGGGAACTGCTGAGTGCGGCGGTCGCACAGAGCGAGCGCGAACGCGCCGCGCTGTGGAAGCTGCGCGAGACCATCCCGGAAGCGCAGAAGATCGACGGCGCGAGCATCAAGCACGACATCTCGCTGCCCATCGCCGCGCTGCCGGAGTTCTTCGAGCGCGCGGCGGGCTGGGTGGAGCAGAACGTGCCCGAGGGGCGGCTGGTGGCTTACGGGCACGTGGGCGACGGCAACCTGCATTTCAATCTCAACCAGGCGCCGGGCGCGGGCAAGGAAGCCTTCATGGCGCGCGAGCCGCAGACGAAGCGCGCCGTCCACGACCTGGTACGCGAGTTCGGCGGCAGCTTCAGCGCGGAGCACGGCATCGGGCGGCTGAAGGTGGACGAGCTCGAGCGCTATGCCTCGCCCGTGGAGCTGGATCTGATGCGCGCGCTCAAGCGGGCGTTCGATCCGAACGGCATCCTCAATCCCGGCAAGGTCCTGCGCTCGTGAGCGCGCTCCGCATTGGCGCGGCATGCATCGCGCTCGGCCTCGCCGCATCACTCGCCGGCTGCGACAAGCACAGCGAGCCGGCTTCCAAAGCGGCGGGTGCCCCTCCCCCGCCTGCGCGCGTCGACGGCACTCCGCAGATCGCCAACTCGGCGGATGGCGTGCACATCCAGTATCGCGTTTACGGCGCGGGCGATACGGCGGTCATCCTGGTGCACGGGTGGTCGTGCGACTCGAACTACTGGAGCGCTCAGCTCGACCCGCTGAAGGCCAGGTACACCACCGTGACGGTGGATCTCGCCGGCCACGGCGGCTCGGCGCGCAATCGCGCGCAATGGAGCATCGGCAACTTCGGGGAGGACGTGGCAGCCGTCGCACGGCAGCTGCAGAACCCGCGCATCGTGCTTGTCGGGCATTCGATGGGCGCCCCCGTGGCGCTCGAGGCCGCGCGGCGCATCGGCGACCGCGTGGTCGGCATCATCGCGGTGGATTCGCTGAAGACCATCGGCCTGCCGCCCATCTCGGACCGCGGGATCGCCATGCGGCTGAAGCCGTTCCGGGACAACTTCATCGAAGAGACCCGCAACCTCGTCACGGCCAGCTTCTTCACGAAGGATGCGGACCCGGCGTTCGTGCGCAAGGTGGCGGAGGACATGTCGCTCGCGCCGCCGGAAGTCGCGGTGCCGGCGATGGAAGCGCTGGTGCGGATGGACTACGCGCCGGTGCTGGCCGACATCCACGTGCCGGTGGTGGCCATCAACGCCGACTTCACCGGCCCCACCGACGAGGCCCGCATCCGCAAGTCGCTGCCGACGTTCAGTGCGGTGACGATTCCGGGCACCGGGCATTTCCTGATGATGGAGGCGCCTGCGAGGTTCAATCCGGTGTTGATGGAGCAGGTGGGGAAGCTGGCGCGGTAGTCGCGGGGGCGACTTCAGAAGTGAGTGACGGCTGGCGCTCGCGAGGCGGGTGAGGGGCCGCGCCAACGGGCTTCTTCCGGGGCTGGCAGGGTGACGGGACGTCTAGCCACTTAAGGCCTCATCTTTCGCGCCGCCCTCGTCTTCGAGGTGGGGTAGAGGGCCAGATAACAGCGGGAGCAGCTTCGAGCAAGCCTCAAAGAGGCGGCCTGGAATCTGCCATCCCTCCAGAATCCCATTGTCACGGCCCCTCACCCTTTCGAGGTCGTCAGATCCTTCGATCACAGCCGATTGACGACTCTCCACCAACACAATAGTGGTGTGTGTTGAGAGTAGGTGACTCGAGCGCTGTCGCCTGGGTGAGGGCTGCGAATGAGAGGTTTCCCGCAGGGTGGCAGAGACTGGGCCGCCTCTTTGAGGCCTGCTCGAAGCTGCTCCCGCTGTTATCTGGCCCTCTACCCCACCTCGAAGACGAGGGCGGCGCGAAGGATGAGGCCCTAATCCGGTAGACGTCCCGTCAACGTGCCAGCCCGGAGGGGAGCCTCTCGTTCACAGCCCTCGCCTACGCGCTACCCCTCTCAGCCCCACAGCCCTCGCCTACGCGCGACCCCTCTCGTTCTCCACAACTCTCAACAACCCTTCCTGCGCCGTACTCGCCACCAGCCTCCCGTCCCTCGAATACACGCTCGCCCGCGCAAACCCGCGAGCCCCCGACGCACTGGGACTCTCCAGGACGTACAACAACCATTCGTCGACGCGCAGCGGCCGGTGGAACCACATGGCGTGGTCGATGCTCGCCATGATCACGTTGTCCGAGATGAGCGCCGTGGTGTGCGGCAGCATCGAGGTGTCGAGCAGGTAGTAGTCGGAAACGTACGCGAGCAGGCAACGGTGCAGAGTCTCGTCGTCCGGCAGCGCGCTGGTGGCCTTGAGCCACACCTGGCGCGAGGGCGTGCGGTTCGGCGGCTCGAGCGGCTGCACCATGCGGAACTCGAACGGCCGCGGCTTGCTCGCGATGCGCCGCTGCCGCTCGGGCATGCGGTCCATCAGCGCCCGCATCTGCTCCGACTGGTCCGGCAGCTCCTCCGGCCCCGGCACGCGCGGCATCTCGATCTGGTGATCGAGGCCGTCCTCGACCACCTGAAACGAGGCAGCCATGTTGAAGATCTGCTCGCCGTGCTGGATGGCCACCACGCGACGGCTCGAGAAGCTGTGCCCGTCGCGGCTGCGATCCACGTCGTAGATGATGGGCGCGTTGAAATCGCCGCGGCGCAGGAAATACGCGTGCAGCGAATGCGCGATGCGCCCCTCCACGGTGCGCGACGCTGCGGCGAGCGCCTGGCCCAGCACCTGGCCCCCGAACACCTGCGGCGCACCGATGTCGCGGCTCTCCCCCCGGAAGAGGTTCACCTCGAGCGGCTCGAGGTCGAGCAGCTTCACGACATCGGCGAGCTGCGCGTCCACCTTCAGCCCACGATCAGCTTGCCGGTCATGATGGCGCTGTGGCCCGGGAAGGTGCACTCATAGGTATAGGACTCGCCGGCCTTGAGCGCCGACACGGAGAACTTGACGCTCGTCGACTCACCGCCGCCCACGAGTTTGGTGTGCGCGATGACCCGCTTGTCCGCCGGATCCACATAGTTGTTGGACGGGCCGGCCTTCAGTCCGGCGCTCGCGACCGCGCTCGCGTCCGCGGAGCGCGACAGCACCCAGTTGTGACCCATGGCGGCCACCGGCAACTTGCCGCTGTGGTGCAGGGTGAGCTCGACCTCGGTGCAGTCCTTGGCGACCTGCAGCTCCTTCTTGTCGAACTGCATCATGTCGCTGCCCGAGATCTCGAGCTTGCAGGTCTTGCCTGCGGCCTGCGCGGACATGGACAGGCCGGCGAGCACACCGAGGGAAACCAGGGTGCGGATGGGATGCTTCATGACGATGTGACTCCTAGACGTTTCTGCATGACGGGACTGGTGGTGGTGTACTGCAGGAACTGCTTCTTCGCCGGATACAGATGGTGCTGGATCGCGAAGGCAGCCAGCGCGGCCTCGTGGAAGCCGGACAGGATCAGCTTCTTCTTGCCGGGATAGGTGTTGATGTCGCCCACGGCGAAGATGCCGGGGACGCTCGTCTGGAACTTCTCGGTGTCGACCTTGAGCGCCTTCTTCTCGAGCTCGAGGCCCCACTCGGCGATGGGGCCGAGCTTGGGATGCAGGCCGAAGAACACGAGCAGCCGCTCCGCCTCGAGCGTCACCGAGGAGCCTTTGGTCTCGTGGATGGTGACGCCGCAGAGCTTGCCGTTGTCGACCAGCAGCGACTGCGCCATGCCCTCGAACAGCCGCATGCGCCCGGCTTCCACCAGCGCATGCATCTTGGCTACGGAAGCCGGCGCGGCGCGGAACTCGGACCGGCGGTGTACCAGCGTGAGGCTGGCCGCTTTCGGCGCGAGCTCCAGAGTCCAGTCGAGCGCGGAATCCCCGCCGCCGAAGATGACGAGATGCTTGCCGTGCATCTCCGCCGATTCGCGCACACGGTAGCGGATGGCGTCGCCTTCGAAAGCTTCAGAGCCTTCGACGCCCAGCCGCCGCGGCTGGAACGAGCCGACGCCGCCCGCGATGACCACCGCGCCGGCATCGAACGTGGTGCCGGTGACGGTGCGGACGTGGAAGCGGCCGTCGTCCTTGCGGGTGAGCTCGGTGACTTCCTGGCCGAGGTGGAAAGTGGGGTGGAAGGGCTCGATCTGCTGCATCAGCCGGTCCACCAGCTCCTGCGCACCGCAGACGGGCAGCGCCGGGATGTCATAAATCGGCTTCTCGGGATACAGCTCGGTGCACTGGCCGCCGGGCGCCGCCAGGGAGTCGACCAGGTGGGCGTTGATGCCCAGCAGGCCGAGCTCGAAGACCTGGAACAGGCCGCAGGGGCCGGCACCGATGATGACGACCTCGGTGGTGATCGGGGTCAAGGGCGTGGTGACTCCAAAGATGCGGGGAGGCGCATTGTACCGTCGGCGACGGGGGACGGGCGCGATATACTGCGCGGCGCCCCGTTCGCCCTATTCATTCTGGCCCGGAGATTCCCTTTGAGCTCGAACGCCGATCTGCAGAAGCGCCGCGTGGCGGCCGTCCCCCGCGGAGTATCGAATTCGCTGGCCGTGTACGCGGACCGCGCATCCAACGCCGAGGTGTGGGACGTCGAAGGGCGCCGCTACATCGACTTCGCTGCGGGCATCGCCGTGCTCAACACCGGCCACGTGCACCCGAAGGTGAAGGCGGCCATCGCCCAGCAGCTCGAGAAGTTCACCCACACCTGCTTCCAGGTCACCCCGTACGAAAGCTACGTCGCGCTGGCCGAAGCCATCAATGCGGCGGCACCGGGCAGCACGCCCAAGAAGACCATCTTCCTCACCACCGGCGCCGAGGCGGTGGAGAACGCGGTGAAGATCGCGCGCTACCACACGAAGCGCACCGCGGTCATCTCGTTCATGGGCAGCTTCCACGGGCGCACGCTCGCCTGCATCTCGCTCAACGGCAAGGTTGCGCCGTACAAGGCGGGGTTCGGCCCCATGGTGCCGGACATGTACCACGTGCCCTACCCCATGCCGTTCCACGGCATCACGGTGGAAGACTCGCTCACCGCGCTGGAGCACCTGTTCAAGGCATCGGTGGATCCGGCGCGCGTCGCGGCCATCATCATCGAGCCGGTACAGGGTGAAGGCGGGTTCTATCCGGCGCCTCCGGAGCTGCTGCGCAAGCTGCGCGCGCTCTGCGACCAGCACGGCATCCTGCTCATCGCGGACGAGGTGCAGGCCGGGTTCGGGCGCACCGGCAAAATGTTCGCCATCGAGCACTCCGGCGTCGAGCCGGACCTCATGACCATCGCGAAGAGCGTGGCGGGCGGCGTACCGCTCTCGGCCGTGGTCGGCAAGGCGGAAATCATGGATGCCTCGCCGGCGGGCGGTCTCGGCGGCACGTATGCCGGCTCGCCGCTGGCTTGCGCGGCCGGGCTCGCCGTGATGGAAGTCATCCGCGAGGAGAAGCTGCTCGAGCGCGCGCAGCACATCGGCAACTTCATGGTGTCCCGGCTGAGGGGCCTGCAGGCCCGCTTCCCGTGCATCGGGGAAGTGCGCGGCCTCGGGGCCATGGTGGCCATCGAGCTCGTGAAGAACCGCCGGGCGGACGTGCCGGATGCGGATCTGACGAAGGCGGTCGTGCAGGCCGCCGGGCGGCACGGGCTCATTCTCCTGGGCTGCGGGCTTTATTCGAACGTGGTGCGCTTCCTCGCGCCGCTCACCATCTCGGACGCCATGCTGAAGGAAGGCCTGAACCTGTTCGAGAAGGCCCTGGCGGAAGTGGCGCCGACCGTCCAGGCCAACACGGGCACCTGAAGCGAGAGCTCTCCCCGGCGCTCCGCGCCGCCAGTTTTACGGGGTCGCGCCTTGCGCGATCCCCGTTTGATCCTGCGCGCAGCGCATGATCAAGCCCGGCCGGCGTTCGCGTCGGTGGGCGTGTGGAAATACTCGCTCTCGGAGGCGAGCTGCTCCATGAGCTTCTTGAGTTCGGCCATGCGGCCTTCGGCGGTGCTGATGGGCATGCAGTCGTTGCAACGTGGATCGCCGCAGGGCTGGCGCGAGTAGAGCCAGTACTGGAGCGCGCCGGCGAGCAGGCCGTCGGCGATGTCCCACAGATCGGCGTCCTTGTCGCGATCCGCGAGCTTGTTGCCCAGATCCACCGCTTTGGTGAAAGCGCCATCGAAAGTATCGGCCAGCTCGCTCATGCCCGTAGTATAAGCACGGCGCCGCGGCTTTCCCATCCGGCCGCGGCCCGTTTGACTCTTTCCGGAGCCGGCCATGAAGCAAAGTCCCCGTTCCCGCGCGGTCCTGGCGGCGTACTCGCTGCCCGCAACGCTACTTTCGCCATTCCACCTGCAGCACGGCATCGCGCCCCGCTCCGCCACAGTCGAGGAGCTCGCGGGATCATGAAGGTGCAGCTGGAACCGTTCGAGGCGCGCGTCATCGCCTGCCTCATCGAAAAGCAGATCACGACGCCGGATCAGTATCCGCTCTCTCTCAATGCGCTGACGCTCGCGTGCAACCAGAAGAGCAACCGGGACCCGGTGATGAACGTGGACGACGCCACCGTGCAGGCGACGCTGGACCAGCTTTCGAGAAAGCACTTCGTGATGGAGAGGTCCGGCTTCGGCAGCCGCGTGCCGAAATATCAACATCGCTTCTGCAATACGGAGTTCGGAACGCTCAAATTCACGCCGCAGGAGCTCGCTATCGTGTGCGAACTGATGCTGCGCGGGCCGCAGACGCCGGGCGAGCTTCGCAGCCGAGCCAGCCGCATGGCGCCGTTCGGCGATGTCTCGGAAGTGGAAGCCGCCCTGCAGCAGCTCGCGAAGCGCGAGGATGGCCCATTCGTCGTGCGGCTGGCTCGCGAGCCGGGGCGGCGTGAGTCGCGCTATGCGCAGCTGTTCACCGGCGAAGTGGCGAATGCCGCGGACGCGGAGGAAGAGCCGGTCGCTGCGCAGGTATTGGCGGCTGCCCCCGGCGTTGCGACCGGCAATGCCTCGCGCCTCGATCGACTGGAACAGCAGGTCGGCGAGCTGCGCGCCGAGCTGGACATGCTGAAGAAGCAGCTGGGAGTCTGAAGCCCACCCGCGCGTAGCGCGCACGAATAAACACACGCGGATTCACCACGCGGCATCGCACGCAGCATCAGCGCACGCGGAAAAAATCAGCGGCCCTTTCCATTGACGCGCCGCCTCTCAAACAAAATACTCTCGCCATGGGCCTGGCTGCTTTGAAACTCGAACCGGAGACTTCCATGGAAGATCGCGTCGCGCGACTCGAATCCGACGTCGCGCACATCAGGGCTGACGTGGGTGAGATGAGGCAGGACATCCGTCGCCTGGATGCGAAGATCGACGTCGTCTTCGCAGAACCGAGGTGCAGGCTTGCCGAGCTCAGAGGTGAGATCCCAAGGGTGAGATGGAATCGAACGCTTCTCTCAGGGGCGAGATGCGTGAATCGATCAGGGGAGAGACGAAAGTCCATCCGAAATGAAGGAATCGCCTCTCTCAGGGCTGAGATGAAGGAGTCCGTTGCAGCGCTAAGGGGAGAGATGAAGGAAGGCTTTTGCAGTGCTGATCGGGCGAGATGAAGTCCGGCCGGCTGGCCGACAGGATCTACTGGCTGCTGTCCATGGCAGCGATGCTCGGCGTCATGGCCAAAGGCTTCAAGTGGATCTGAGCTGAAGGGCCCTGACGCCGATGGCGGGCTGGTCGGTGAAGAAGCCGTCCATCCCGGCGCGCAGATAGGCCTGCACTTCGGCCACCATATCGCCGAGCGCCGTGTCGTCTCCCGTGCGCAGATCACGCGGTACGAAATGATTCTCGGCGCGAAACGTCCAGCCGTGCACCTTGAGCCCATGCGCATGAGCGTTCTCCACGAGTGACGTGGGCGTGCCGAGACCATCGCGCTCGTCGCGGGGAATGATCAGCGTCTTGTTCACACCGATCACGTCCGCATAGGTGGCGACGGTCTTCAGCCCGTGCGGCGTGATCATGTCCGCATACGTGCTCGAATAGCCCTTCAGCGCGAAATCGTAAGGCTGCCCGCGGGACTCGATGAGCTGCACCAGCGGCAGATGCGTGCGCTCGCGCAGCTCCATCAGATTACCCACCTCGAAGGACTGGATGAACACCGGCGCGTCCGGCCCCGCGTAATCCCAGCGATCCAGCACGTCGAGCAACGGCCCTTCCAGGGCCAGGCCCAGCCCGGCGAAGTAGCTCGGGTGCTTCGTCTCCGGATACACGCCGAACGGGCGCGGCCGCGGCGCTTCCGCTCCCGTGCGCACCGTCAGCTGCCGGGCCGATTCGAGCCGCATGCGGCTAAGGCACTGCGCCAGCGCCATGATCTCATCGAACGTCGGGATCTCGAGCTGCCCGTCGAAGCGCGCGTTCGCAGGGCGCAGTTGCGGGATGCGCTCGCGCGCGCGCAACGTCTTCACCTCCGCAAGCGTGAAGTCTTCGATGAACACCCTTCCACCTCGACGCCGTCGACGCGCCTGGCGACCTTGCGACTGGCGAACTCAGGCTTCGAAGCCACGTCGGTGGTGCCGCCGATCTCGTTCTCGTGCCGCGCCACCAGCACGCCGTCCTTCGTCATCACGAGGTCCGGCTCGAGATAGTCCGCGCCCTGCTGCGCCGCAAGGAAGTACGAGAGCAGCGTGTGCTCGGGCACGTAGCCGCAGGCACCGCGGTGGCCGATGACGAGCGGCGCGGTGGCGGACCGGGAGGGAAGATCGGAGCTCATGGCGACTGCGGACAGTATGTGGGCGCGGCGGAGGGTCCGGCGCGCTTCAGCTCGGCGGCAGCGGCATTGTTTTTGCTTGGCTCGAGGGATCATGCTCACCGACCAGGACATCTATCTCTTCCGCGAAGGAAATCACTTTCGCGCCTACGAGAAGCTCGGCGCGCACGCCGAAGCGGGCGCCCGGCGCACGCATTTCGCGGTGTGGGCGCCGAATGCCGCTTCAGTGTCGGTGGTTGGCGACTTCAACGGCTGGAACACGGACCGCCATCCGCTGCGGCCACGCCCGGATTCCTCCGGCATCTGGGCCGGGAGCGTGGAAGGCATCGGGCCCGGCACCCTGTACAAGTACCACATCGTCTCGAAGCACCGCGGCTACACCGTGCAGAAGGCGGATCCGTTCGCCTTCCACTGCGAGACGCCGCCCCGCACCGCCTCGGTGGTCTGGGACCTCGCCTACGAATGGGGCGACCGCGAGTGGATGGAGCACCGCAAGGAGGCAAACGCGGCGAACCGGCCCTGGTCCGTGTACGAAGTGCATCTCGGCTCCTGGCGCCGGGTCGCCGAAGATGGCAACCGCTCGCTCGACTACCGCGAGATGGCGCATCAGCTCGCGGACTACGCCGTCGACATGGGCTACACGCACGTCGAGCTGCTGCCGGTGATGGAGCATCCGTTCTTCGGCTCCTGGGGCTACCAGGTGACGGGGTACTTCGCTCCCACCAGCCGCTACGGCACGCCGCAGGACTTCATGTACCTCGTGGATCACCTGCACCAGCGCGGCGTCGGCGTCATCCTGGACTGGGTGCCCGCGCACTTCCCTTCCGACGCGCACGGGCTCTCGTTCTTCGACGGCACTCATCTCTATGAGCACGCCGACCCCCGCAAGGGCTTCCACCCGGAATGGCACAGCTCCATCTTCAACTACGGCCGCGCGGAAGTACGCAACTTCCTCGGCAGCAGCGCCCTTTTCTGGCTGGAGAAGTATCACGCGGACGCGCTGCGCGTGGACGGCGTCGCCTCCATGCTCTATCTCGACTACGGCCGCCGCCAGGGCGAGTGGATTCCGAACGAGCACGGCGGCCGCGAGAACCTGGAAGCGGTGTCGTTCCTGCGCAGCCTGAACGAAGCGGTGTACCGCGACCACCCGGACACCCAGACCATCGCCGAAGAATCCACGGCGTGGCCCATGGTCTCCCGCCCGACCTACCTCGGCGGCCTGGGCTTCGGCTACAAGTGGAACATGGGCTGGATGCACGACACCCTGAAGTACTTCCAGACGGACCCGATCCACCGCCGCTACCACCACAACCAGCTCACGTTCGGCATCTGGTACGCCTTCACCGAGAACTTCGTGCTGCCGCTCTCGCACGACGAGGTGGTGCACGGCAAAGGCTCGCTCATCGGCAAGATGAGCGGCGACGAGTGGCAGCAGTTCGCGAACCTGCGGCTGCTCTACGGCTACATGTGGACGCATCCCGGCAAGCAGATGCTCTTCATGGGCGGTGATTTCGCGCAGCGGCGCGAGTGGCAGCACGACGAAAGCCTCGAATGGCACGTGCTGCAGTATCCCCTGCATGCCGGCGTGCAGCGCTGGGTGCGCGATCTCAACCACCTGTATCGCCGGACGCCGGCGCTCTATCAGCGCGACTTCTCCGGCGACGGATTCGAGTGGATCGATGCCAACGACAACGAGACCAGCGTGCTGTCGTTCATCCGCAAGGGCGAGAAAGAGGAGGACGTGGCCGTGATCCTCTGCAACCTGACGCCCGTGCCCCGGGACAACTACCGCGTCGGTGTGCCGCGCGGCGGCCGCTGGGTGGAGCAGCTCAACAGCGACGCGCATCACTACGGCGGCAGCGGCATCGGCAACTTCGGCGGCGTGGAGTCTTCGCCCCTGGGATCGCACGGCCGCACGCATTCACTCACCTTGCGGCTGCCCCCGCTGGCCGTGCTCATTCTCACACCCGAACAGAGCGACGAAAAATGAGTCGCGTCCGCGTGATCATCGAAAACATCACTCCGCAGGTGGATTGCGGACGCTTCGCTGCGAAGCGCGTTCTCGGTGACACCGTGGTCGTCGAGGCCGACGTGTTCACGGACGGCCACGACAAGGTGCGCTGCATGCTGCTGCATCGCGCCGAGAGCGAGACCGAATGGCAGGAAACGCCGATGACCGCGCTCGGCAACGATCGGTGGCGCGCGTCCTTCGTTCCCAAGGACATCGGACCGTACCGGTATACCGTGAAAGCGTGGCTGGAACCCCTGCTGGCCTGGCAACGCGAAGCGTCGACAGGGCCGGATCCCGCGCTCACCCTGCAGCACGAGCCGGCACTCACGGTGTTCGTGGACCGCAAGCGCGCCGGCTACTCCACGTGGTATGAGTTCTTCCCGCGCTCCGCCTCTTCGCGTCCCGGCGTACACGGCACGTTCGCGGATTGCGAGGCTCGCCTCCCCCACGTCGCGGCGATGGGATTCGACGTGGTGTACCTCCCACCGATCCACCCCATCGGCGAGGCTTTCCGCAAGGGCGCGAACAATTCGCTGACGCCGGCCGAAGGCGAGCCGGGCAGCCCCTGGGCCATCGGCGGCGCCGGAGGTGGGCACAAATCGATACACCCCGAGCTCGGCACGCTGGAAGACTTCCGGCGCCTCCTCGCCCGCGCCAACGGCCTCGGCATCGAGATCGCGCTGGACATCGCCTTCCAGGCGAGCCCGGACCATCCCTACGTGAAGGAGCACCCGGAGTGGTTCCTGCACCGGCCGGACGGCACCATCCAGTATGCCGAGAACCCGCCCAAGAAGTACCAGGACATCTACCCGTTCCACTTCGAGGGCGAGGCGTGGCAGACCCTGTGGGTGGAGCTGAAGAGCGTCGTCGAATACTGGATCGCGCAGGGCGTGCGCATCTTTCGGGTCGACAATCCGCACACCAAGCCTTTCGCGATGTGGGAGTGGCTGATCGGCGAGGTGCGGCGGGCGCGCCCCGACATCATCTTCCTCGCCGAGGCGTTCACCCGGCCGAAGGTGATGTACCGGCTCGCCAAGCTCGGCTTCAGCCAGTCGTACACCTATTTCTCCTGGCGCAACGGCAAGCGCGAGCTCACGGACTATTTCACCGAGCTCGCCCGCCCGCCCGTGTCGGACTTCTTCCGCCCGAACCTCTGGCCCAACACGCCGGACATCCTCACGGAATACCTGCAGTTCGGCGGCCGTCCGGCGTTCGTGGCGCGCCTGGTGCTCGCCGCCACGCTCGGCGCGAGCTACGGCATCTACGGCCCGGCGTTCGAGCTCATGGAGCACTTGCCGCGGGATCCCGGCAGCGAGGAGTATCTGGACTCGGAGAAGTACCAGCTGCGGCACTGGGACCTGGAGCGTACCGACTCGCTGCGGGACCTCATCGCTCGCGTGAACCGCATCCGCCACGACAATCCCGCACTGCACAGCGACCGCAACCTGCGCTTCCACGACATCGACAACGAGGCGCTGATCGCCTACAGCAAGAGCACCGATGACGGCACGGACTCGGTGCTGACCATCGTGAACGTCGACCCGCACCACGCGCAGAGCGGCTGGCTGAGCCTCGATCTGTCGGCTCTCGGGATTCCGGCCGACCTGCCGTTCCAGGCACACGACTTGCTCACGGGAGCGCGGTTCCTCTGGAAAGGAGCCCGAAACTACGTGGCGCTGGACCCGGGAAGCGCGCCGGCGCACATTTTCCGCATCCGGCGCAAAGTGCGCACCGAGCGCGATTTCGACTATTTCCTGTGATCACGGGCCTATGAGCAAGAGCGCTCGCGCATGAGCAACAGCGAGGGGGCGGCGGGGGTGGATCCGCACTGGTACAAGGACGCGGTCATCTACGAGCTGCACGTCCGCGCGTTCCACGACAGCAACGACGACGGCATCGGCGACTTCCGCGGCATCATCCAGAAGCTGGACTACATCCAGGACCTCGGCGTCAACACCATCTGGCTGCTGCCGTTCTACCCCTCGCCAGGCAAGGACGACGGGTACGACATCGCCGACTACCGCAAGATCAACCCCGCCTACGGCACGCGCGAGGACTTCAAACAGTTCGTCGACGAGGCGCACCGCCGCGGCCTGCGCGTCATCACCGAGCTGGTCATCAACCATACCTCGGACCAGCATCCGTGGTTCCAGGCGGCGCGGCGCGCTCCGCCGGGCTCGCGCAAGCGCAACTACTACGTGTGGAGCGACGACCCGACGAAGTACGCGGGCACGCGCATCATCTTCACCGACACCGAATCGTCCAACTGGACGCTCGATCCCCTTGCCAGGACCTACTACTGGCACCGCTTCTTCAGCCACCAGCCGGACCTCAACTTCGACAACCCGCACGTCGAGCGCGCCGTCACCAAGGTGATGCGCTTCTGGCTCGACCAGGGCGTCGACGGTCTGCGGCTCGACGCCATCCCGTATCTCGTGGAGCGCGAGGGCACGAGCAACGAGAACCTGCGGGAGACGCACGAGGTGGTCAAACGCATCCGCAGCGTCATCGACCGACACTACGCGGGCCGCATGCTGCTCGGCGAAGCCAACATGTGGCCGGAGGACGTGCGCGACTACTTCGGCGAGCACGGCGACGAATGCCACATGGCATACCACTTCCCGCTGATGCCGCGCATGTACATGGCCATCGCGCAGGAGGACCGCCACCCCATCGTCGAGATCATGGAGCAGACGCCGGACATCCCCGACGGCGCGCAGTGGGCCATCTTCCTGCGCAACCACGACGAGCTGACCCTCGAGATGGTGACGAGCCGCGAGCGCGACTACATGTACCAGATGTACGCCGCGGACCCGCGCGCCCGCCTGAACCTCGGCATCCGCCGGCGGCTCGCGCCGCTCATGGAGAACGATCCCGAGCGCATCAAGCTGATGAACAGCCTGCTGCTGTCCATGCCCGGCTCGCCGATCATCTACTACGGCGACGAGATCGGCATGGGCGACAACGTGTACCTCGGCGACCGCAACGGCGTGCGCACGCCCATGCAGTGGAGCCCGGACCGCAACGCCGGCTTCTCGCGGGCCGATCCGCAGCAGCTGTACCTGCCGCCGGTGATGGATCCCATCTACGGCTACGAGGCCGTGAACGTCGAAGCGCAGCAGCGCGACCGCTCGTCGCTGCTCAACTGGATGAAGCGCATGCTCCTGGTGCGAAAGAATTCGCAGGCCTTCGGACGCGGCACGCTGCGATTCATCCGCCCGGGCAACCGCAAGGTGCTCGTGTACCTGCGTGAGTACGGCGAAGACGTCATTCTCTGCGTCGCGAACCTGTCGCGCTCCGCCCAGCCGGTGGAGCTGGATCTCTCCGCGCACAAGGGCGCCGTGCCCATCGAGCAGCTCGGCCGCACACCGTTCCCGCCAATCGGCGACCTGCCGTACTTCCTCACGCTCCCGAGCTATGGCTTCTACTGGTTCAAGTTGAGCCGGGACGTGCAACCGCCGGCATGGCACACCGAGCAGCTGCCGCGAGACGACTTGCCTGTGCTGGTGCTCATCGACGGGTGGAAGAGCCTGTTCCCCGAGCGCGTCGCGACGTGGCGCGCCAGTGCGGCGGACAAGCTGCGAACCCAGCTCGAGCAGCGAGTGCTGCCAGGCTATATCGCCTCGCAACGCTGGTACGCAGGCAAGGGCGAGGCCATCGAGCGCGCCAGGCTCGTCGACCAGGGAGAGCTCGTGGTACGCAGGCACGGGCGAGGCCATCGAGCGCGCCAGGCTCGTCGACCAGGGAGAGCTCGTCGCCGCCGGCGGCAAATGGTTCATGGGGTTGTTCGACATCAAGAGCGCGAGTGGCACCGCGCCTTATTTCCTGCCGCTCGCCATGGTGTTCGAGGGGGCCGACGATGCTCGCTGGACGAAGCTGCAATCCGCAGCCATCGCGCGCGTGCGCCAGCAGGCGAACGTCGGCGTGCTCGCCGAAGGCACTTCGGACGAAGCGTTCATCGCAGCCTTCATCGATGCGATGGGCACCGGCAGCGAGCTGCCTCTAGAGCAGGGCGCGATCCATTTCTGGGCCACGCCGACCTATGCGGAGCTGCGGGGAGAGACGACGGAAAATCTCGCCACGACGCCACCACGCAACCAGGGAAGCAACACGACTCTGCGCGCGGGAGAGCGGCTGTTCCTGAAGGTGTACCGCCGGCTGCAGGATGGCGTGAATGCGGAGGTGGAGATCGGGCGCATGCTCACGGAGGTAGCCCACTTCCCCAACATCGTGCCGCTCGCGGGCGCGGTGGAATATCGCGGCAAGGACGGGAAGCACTACACCCTGGCTCTGCTGCAAGCGTTCGTCATGAACCAGGGCGACGGCTGGGATTACACGGTGGACTATCTCGTGCGCTTCCTCGAAGACCGGCGCACGGGTGGCGCGCTGCCCGAGGATGCTCACGGCGCCTATATCGCTCTCATCCGCGTGCTCGCCGAGCGCACCGCGCAGCTGCACGGCGCCCTCGCCTTCTCGACCAAGGATCCGGCATTCGCGCCCGAGCCCATCACCCGGGAAGATCTCGACGCCTGGAGGAAATCCGTCCTGGAGCAGTTGGCCGAGACGCTCGAGCTGCTCGCCGCCGGCAACGACTCGCTGCCCGAGGGCATCCGCGCGGAAGCGGCGGCCTTCGCAGCGCGCAAGGCAGATCTGGTGGGCCGCATCGAGCGTTGCACACAGACCGAAGCCGCGGGGCTGAAGACCCGCTATCACGGCGACTACCACCTCGGGCAGGTCCTGTTGAAGCGCAACGATTTCGTCATCGTCGACTTCGAAGGCGAGCCGGCGCGCCCGCTCGCGGAGCGGCGCGCCAAGCACTCGCCGCTGCGCGACGTGGCAGGCATGTTCCGCTCTTTCGCCTATGCCCGCGAGGTGGCGCAACAGCGCTGCTCCACGGAGTCCGCCGAAGACTGCGCGAAGTGGTCGCCCCTGCTCGCGGACTGGGAGGCGCAGTCGCGCCAGGCTTTCCTGGACGTCTACGACGAAATCGCCCGCAGCCACGGGCTCTACCCCTCCCTCGAGCAGGCCCGGCCGCTGCTCGAGCTGTTCGTGATCGAGAAGGCGCTGTACGAATTGCGATACGAGCTGCGCAACCGCCCCCAATGGGCAGGGATACCCCTGCGCGCATTGACCCGCCCCGATGGATAAGGCCGCCGGCGCGAGCCGCATGATCACGGCCGTCTGGCCGGGCAAGCCGTATCCTCGCGGCGCCACCTGGGACGGCGAAGGCGTCAATTTCGCCGTGTTCTCCGCGAACGCCTCGAAGGTGGAGCTGTGCCTCTTCGACCCGAGCGGCCGGCGGGAGCTGCAGCGCATCGAGCTGCGCGAATGCACGGATGAGGTGTGGCACGCCTATCTGCCCGAAGCCCGCCCCGGACTGCTCTACGGGTACCGCGTGCACGGGCCCTATGAGCCGGAGCGCGGACACCGCTTCAATCCGCACAAGCTGCTCATCGAGCCTTACGCGAAGCACATCCAGGGCAGCCTGCAGTGGAGCGACGCGCATTTCGGCTATCGCGTGGGCCACTCGAAGGCGGACCTGTCCTTCGACAAGCGGGACAACGCCGCGGGCATGCCGAAATCGCGCGTGATCGACCCGGCGTTCACATGGGGCGACGACCGGCCGCCGCAGGTGCCGTGGCACGACACGGTGATCTACGAGCTGCACGTGCGCGGCTTCACCATGCAGCATCCGCAGGTGCCGCCCGAATTGCGCGGCACGTATGCGGGGCTCGCCACCGCGCCAGTCATAGAGCACTTGCTCCGCATGGGCGTGACCACGGTGGAGCTGATGCCGGTGCACAGCTTCGTCGACGACCGCCATCTGCTGGACAAGGGCCTGCGCAACTACTGGGGCTACAACACCATCGGCTTCTTCTCGCCGGACATGCGGTATTCGGCGACGGGCCGCATCAGCGAATTCAAGACGATGGTGAAGACACTGCATTCCGCCGGCATCGAGGTGATCCTGGACGTGGTGTACAACCACACTGCGGAGGGCAATCAGCTCGGCCCCACGCTCTCGTTCCGGGGCGTCGACAACGCCTCCTATTACCGGCTGAGCCCGGAAGATCCGCGCTACTACATGGACTTCACGGGCTGCGGCAACACGCTCAACATGCAGCATCCGCGCGTGCTCGCGCTCATCATGGACTCGCTGCGCTACTGGACGCTGGAGATGCACGTCGATGGCTTCCGCTTCGACCTCGCCTCGGCGCTGGCGCGGGAGCTCTTCGATGTCGACCGCCTCGGCTCCTTCTTCGACACCATCGGGCAAGACCCCGTGCTCTCGCAGGTGAAGCTCATCGCCGAGCCGTGGGACGTGGGCGCGGGCGGCTACCAGGTCGGCAACTTTCCGCCCGGCTGGAACGAGTGGAACGACAAGTACCGCGACACCATGCGTGCCTACTGGAAAGGCGATGGCGGCCTCTCAGGCGAGTTCGCGCAACGCTTCACCGGCTCGAGCGATCTCTATGAGGCGAGCGGCCGCAAGCCCCACGCCAGCATCAACTTCATCACTGCACACGACGGCTTCACGCTGGAGGACCTCGTCAGCTACAACGGCAAGCACAACGAGGCCAACGGCGAGGAGAACCGGGACGGCAACGACAACAACCTGTCCTGGAACTGCGGCGTGGAAGGGCCGACGGACGATCCGGCCATCAAGGCGCTGCGCGCGCAGCAGAAGCGCAATCTCATCGCGGCGCTGCTGCTGTCGCAGGGCGTGCCGATGCTGCTGGCCGGCGACGAGCTCGGCCACAGCCAGCGGGGCAACAACAATGCCTACTGCCAGGACAACGGGATCTCCTGGCTCGATTGGGCGCTCTCTCCGCAAGAGCAGGCTTTCATGGAGTTCGTCGCGCAGATGGTGTCCCTGCGCCGGCGCCATCCCGTGTTCAGCCGCAGGCGCTTCCTGCAGGGGCAGCGTCCCGGTGAATCGCTCAAGGACGTCGCATGGCTCACGCCTTCCGGCCGCGAGATGCGCGAGGATGACTGGGCGAAAGACTACACCCGCTGCCTCGGAGTGTTTCTCTCGGGCGCGGCCATCGAGCGCGTGGATCGGCGCGGCCGCGCCGTGAAGGATGCAAACTTCCTGGTGCTCATCAATGCGCACCACGAGGCGATTCCGTTCGTGCTGCCTTCGTTCGCAGGCGAGGCCGGGCGCTGGCGCTCCATTCTCGATACGGCGCGAGAGCAGGCGTCGTTCGAGCCTCGGCACTATTCCGCAAGTGAAAAGTACGACTTGCAGGGGCGCTCGCTCGCGCTGCTGATGGCAGTGCCGCGCGCCACGAATGTGGCAAGTGACTCGACGGGCGCCGGCTCATGACGCGACGCGCGCACCACATGCCGTTCGGCGCGGAGTTCACGGGAAGCGGGAGCGTCCGCTTCCAGCTCTGGGCACCGGCCGCGAAAACGGTCGATCTCGTGCTGCAGGAAGGCGCGGCCAGCCGCACGTTGCCGATGCAAGCGCTGGAGAACGGCTTCTTCGGCCTGGAAACGCACGACGCACGCGCCGGCAGCCGCTACCGCTTCCGCATCGACGGCAAGCTCGAGGTGCCCGATCCCGCCTCGCGCTCGAACCCGGACGACGTGCATGGTCCCAGCGCCGTCATCGACCCTCGCTCGTTCGAATGGGGCGACGAGGACTGGCACGGCCGCCCGTGGCATGAAGCCGTGATCTACGAGCTGCACGTGGGCACCTTCAGTGCTGAAGGAACGTTCGCCGGCGTCGAGCAGCATCTCGATCACCTCGCCGAGCTCGGCGTGACGATGATCGAGCTGATGCCGCTCGCGGACTTCCCGGGCAAGCGCGGCTGGGGCTACGACGGCACTCTCCCCTTCGCCCCCGAATCCAGCTACGGCACACCGGATCAGCTCAAATCCCTGGTGGCCGCCGCGCACGCGCGCAAGATCGGCGTGCTGCTCGACGTGGTGTACAACCATTTCGGACCCGAGGGGAATTACCTGCACGCGTATGCGCCGCAGTTCTTCACGGACCGCCATCAAACGCCGTGGGGCGCGGCCATCAACTTCGACGGTGCGGCAAGCCGCAGCGTCCGGGACTTCTTCATCCACAACGCACTCTATTGGCTCGAGGAGTTCCATCTCGACGGCCTGCGCTTCGACGCCGTGCACGCCATATTCGACGACAGCGAAACGCACGTCCTCACCGAGATCTCCCGCGCCGTGCGCATCGGCCCCGGCCGGAATCGCCACGTCCATCTCATCCTGGAGAACGGCAACAACCAGGCCCGCCGGCTCGGCGAGCCTAGAGGCCGCGGCACTTTCGACGCGCAGTGGAACGACGACGTCCACCACTGCCTGCACACCATCCTCACCGGCGAGTCGGACGGTTACTACGTCGACTATGCGCAGAGCCCGCACGCGTTGCTCTGTCGCTCGCTGACCGAAGGCTTCGCATACCAGGGCGAGCCTTCGGCCCACGAAGGCCATCCCCGCGGCGAGCCCAGCGGGCACCTGCCCGTCACGGCATTCATCTCCTTCCTGCAGAACCACGACCAGATCGGCAACCGCGCGTGCGGCGAGCGGCTCTCCCAGCTGGTCGCCGACGAGGCGCCATTGCTCGCGGCCTCCTCGATCCTGCTGCTCTCGCCGGCTCCGCCCATGCTCTTCATGGGCGAGGAATGGGCCGCGCTCGAGCCTTTCCAGTACTTCTGCGACTTCGAGCCGGAGCTCGCGGGCAAGGTGCGCGAAGGCCGGCGGCGCGAGTTCGCCCGTTTCGCGCGCTTCCAGGGCGCGCAAGCCGAGCGGAGCATCCCCGATCCCACGGCCACCGCCACCTTCGAGGCCTGCCGCCTCGACTGGTCGACGCTCACCGCGCCGCTGCATGCCCGGTGGCTGGATCACTACCGGCGACTGCTCGCCATCCGCCACCGCGACATCGTGCCGCGCATCCCGAAGATCCGTGCGCGCAGCTGTGCGAAGCTGAAGGACGACGGCACGTTCAGCGTCGAGTGGCTGCTCGAGGACCGCTCGAAGCTGCACCTGATGGCCAATCTCTCCGCCCGTCCGGCGCCGGTGGTGCGCCAGCCGGCCGGGCGCGTGCTGTTCGCGACCCATCCGGCGATCCGCAGCGCGGTGTCGCGCAACGAGCTCGAGCCCTGGAGCGTCAGGTGGCTGCTGGAGCGGCCGGTGGAGCGCCGTGCCGTCGACCGCAGCCGCAAGCGGTCATGATCCAGGTCCCGCGCGCGACGTACCGGATCCAGCTCAACGCCGGGTTCACGTTCCGCGACGCCACCGCGCTCGTGCCGTATCTCGCCGAGCTCGGCATCAGCCACGTCTACTGCTCGCCGTATTTCAAGTCTCGTCCCGGCAGCACCCATGGCTACGACGTGGTGGACCACAACCGCTTCGATCCGGAGATCGGCAGCGCCGAAGACTTCGAGAGCTTCGTCGAAGCGCTGCGCGCGCACGGCATGGGTCACATCGTGGATTTCGTGCCGAACCACGTCGGCGTCGGCCCGGACAACGCGTGGTGGATGGACGTGCTCGAGAACGGCCAGCAGTCGCGCTATGCAGCCTCCTTCGACATCGACTGGTCCACTACCGGCAAGCTGCTCATTCCGGTGCTGGGCGAGAGCTACGGCACGGTCCTCGACCGGGGGGAGCTGGAGCTCCGGCACGACGAATCCGCGAGCACCTACTTCGTGGCGTACCACGAGCATCGCTTTCCCATCGCGCGCAAGGACTATCGCGCGGCCGCGAACCTGCTCGCTGACGGCCGCAAGCCCGACGCCGACGAGCTGCACGACCTGCTCGAGGCGCAGGCTTACCGCCTCGCCTACTGGCGCGTGGCTGCGGATGAGATCAACTATCGCCGCTTCTTCGACGTGAACGAGCTCGCTGCGCTGCGCATGGAGAACGACGAGGTCTTCGAGGCTACCCACCGCCTGCTGTTCGAGCTCGTCGGCGCGGGAAAGGTCGATGGACTGCGCATCGATCACCCGGACGGCCTGCACGACCCGGCGCGCTACTTCGAGCGGCTGCAATCGCGCGTGGGCCCGATCTATCTGCTCGTCGAGAAGATCCTCGCGCCGTTCGAGCGCCTGCCGGAGCGCTGGCCGGTGAGTGGCACGACCGGCTACGACTTCGCGAACCTGGTGAACGGCCTGTTCGTGGACTCTGCCGCCCGGGGCCGCCTCGACCGCATCTACAGGACATTCATCGGCGAATCGCCGGTGTGGCGGGACATCGCGTACGAAGCCAAGCAGCTCGTGCTCGATACCTCGCTGGCCGCGGAGCTGAGCGTGCTCACGCATGCGCTCACGCGCATCGCCCGTGCCGATCGGCACACCCGGGATTTCACCGCCAACAGCCTGCGCGAAGCGCTGGCGGAGACCATCGCGTGCTTTCCGGTTTATCGCACCTACGTTTCGGGCTTCGCCTCCAGCGAAGACCGCCGCTTCATCGACTGGGCCATCGCCGTGGCCAAGCGGCGCAGCTCGCGCGTCGATGCGCTGCTATTCGATTTCCTGCGCCAGGTGCTGCTGACCGAGCGCGCGGATGCCGATGCGACGCTGCTCGAGCGCATCCATGCCTTCGCCATGCGCTTCCAGCAGGTCACCGCGCCCGTCACGGCGAAGGGCGTGGAAGACACCGCGCTCTATCGTTTCCATCGCCTGACCTCGCTCAATGAGGTCGGTGGCGATCCGGACCTCTTCGGAACCAGCGTCCGGGCATTCCACGCGGACGCACGACATCGCGCGCGTTTCTGGCCCGATGCGATGCTGGCCACGTCGACACATGACACCAAGCGATCCGAGGACGTGCGCGCGCGCATCGACGTGATCTCCGAGATGCCCACGCTCTGGCGGCAGCTGCTCACACGGTGGAGCCGCATGAACCGCGCGCGCAAGCGCGAGATCGACGGCCTGCCCGCACCGGGACCGAACCAGGAATATCTGCTGTACCAGACGCTGCTCGGCACCTGGCCCATCGAGCCGATGGACGACGGCGCCCTCGCCGCTTATCGCGAGCGCATCGAGGCCTACATGCTGAAGGCCTCGCGAGAGGCGAAGACGCGCACCAGCTGGTCGGACGTCAGCGCAGGCTATGAGGAGGCGCTCACGCAATTCATCCGCGCGATCCTGGAGCGGCGCGAAGGCAACCTGTTCTTCAACGAGATCCAGGAAGCGCAGCGCCGCATGCTGCGCTTCGGACTGCTGAACAGCCTCTCGCAGACGCTCTGCAAGCTCACCGCGCCCGGCGTGCCCGACATCTACCAGGGCAACGAGGTCTGGGACTTCTCGCTCGTGGACCCGGACAACCGCCGCCGGGTGGACTATGCATCGCGTGCGCGGATGCTCGATGAGCTGAAGGCGCGGCGCGAGGACCCTGCCGCGCTCGCCCGAGAGCTCGTCAGCTCGCTGGAGGACGGCCGGGCAAAGCTGCATCTGATCCGCAAGGTGCTCGAGCACCGGCGGCAGGACGAAGCGCTGTACCGCATGGGAGAGTACCTGCCGGTGCGCGTCACGGGCGCGAAAGCCTCGCACTTGTGCGCATTCGTCAGGCGACTCGAAGGTCGTTTCGTGGTGGCAGTGGCGCCTCGGCTGCATGCGCGCTTGCTCGGAGACCGTCCGCCGTCCGACTCCGCGATATGGGGCGACACTGCTCTCGAGCTGCCACACCCGTGCGAGGCGCAATCCCTGCTCAACCGCCTGGACGGGCGGTCCATCGGGGCGAGCGCGCAGGGCGGTCGGAAATTCATCGCCGTGGCCGAAGCGCTCGCCGACTTTCCGGTCGCGCTACTATGCGCGGCGCCTTCTCCTTCAATCGAGGCCCACCGTCATGCGTCCGCGTAGCATCGTCTTCATCGCCATCGCCGTGCTGTTGCTGTTCATCGTCCTCGCCAACTGGGCGGTGATCGCACAGCCCACGGAGCTCAACCTGCTCGTCACGACGCTGAACGCGCCGCTGGGGCTGCTTTTCCTCATCGTCGCGCTCGCCGTGTTCACCATCGACTTTGCCGTCCACTCCTTCAGCCGGCTGTCCTGGTCCCGCGAGCGGCGCGATCTCACCGCGCAGATCGAGCGTCAGCGCGTGCTGGCCGACCAGGCGGAGGAATCGCGCATCCGGGAGCTGAGGGAGGCGATGGAGCGGGAGCTGGCCGGGATACGGGTGCAGCTGGAGAGGTTGTCGGTCCGGTGATGGAGGCCAGCGGCGCGGTGGTGAGTGTCTAAGGCCCGCTGCTTCAGGACAAAGAATGCCTGGTCACGCGCATGCGCCAGGCGTGGAGCGGAGCGCAGAGGGGCCGGGAGGCACCGGC
>JBGAIL010000261.1:0-5146 GCA_044225565.1 Steroidobacteraceae bacterium
GGTACAGCGTGTAGTTGAGCATCGCGTCGTCGACGGGATAGGTCTCACCGTTAATCCGTCGCGACATCTCGGCGAAATAGTAGAAATTGTCGGCTGCACGCGGGATGAGGATGTCCCGGGTCAGGGATATCGTGAGCCCGGTATCCCGGGTTTCCAGTTCCGCCATCTCCCCGACGCTGGCGGCGATCGCGTCCCCGATCTTCTCGATCAGGCGGGAGCGCTTCCCGACGGGCATGCCGGACCAGGCCGGGAACGCCTCCTTCGCCGCGCGGACGGCCTCGTCCACCTGCTCCCGGGAGGCCGCTGCGACCTCGCCGATGAGCTCTCCCGTGGCAGGGTTGAAGTTCTCGAACGTCTCAGCGCTCTCTCTCCACTGCCCGCCGATCAGGTGCCGAATCATGATCGCCTCCCCGCTCCTACACCGCCGCCGCCCAAGTATAGGAGCCGCCAGGAGGACCAGTGTAACTACAAGAGGGGACACCGCTCGCCGCAGGCCTCGCTATAGTCGCCCGGCACCCGATGGAGGAGCGAATCATGGCGGTCAGGCGCGTCAAAGACGACGTCAACATCACCGGAATCGGCTACGTCGAGCTGCTCGTGTCGGATCTCGATCGCGCGCAGCAGCTGTATGTCGACCTGTTCGGCCTCATCCTGACCGAGCGAACGAAGGATGCGCTGTACCTGCGATGCGTTGAGGACCGGTGCCATCACACGTTCAAGCTGCGCCGGTCCCGCAACGCCGGCGTGGGCTCGATCGCCTTCCGCGTCTCCCGTGACGGCGACCTCGAGCACCTGCACCGCCGGTTCACGGAGCTCGATCTTCCGACCCGGTGGATCGAAAAGGGCGAGGAGATCGGGCAGGGGCGCGCGCTGAAGGTGCAGGACCCGCTCGGCCTGCCCGTCGTGTTCTTCTCGTCGATGGACGGCGCCGAGTGGGCGCTGCAGAAGTACCACACCCATCGCGGCGCCGTGCCGATGCGCGTCGACCATGTGAACGCGCTGGTTCCGGACGCCGACGCCGGTGCGAAGTGGTGGATGGACGAGCTCGGCTTCCGTTGCTCGGAATATACCGAGTCGGATCCGCCGGAATCGCGCCGCTGGGCGAGCTGGCTGTTCCGCAAGCCGACCGTGCACGATATCGCGATCATGACGGGAGCCGGGCCGAGCCTGCATCACGTGGGCTTCGCGGTGAAGGACGAGATGGCGGTCATTCGCCTCTGCGACTCTCTGGCCAGCGCCGGCTACGCGGACGCCATCGAGCGCGGGCCGGCGCGCCATGGCATATCCAACGCCTTCTTCGTGTACCTGCGCGACCTCGACGGGAACCGGGTCGAGTTCTACACGAGCGACTATCTGACGACCGACCCCGACTTCAAGCCGATCCGCTGGGCGCTCGATGATCCGCGCCGCCAGACGCTCTGGGGCCCTCCGCCACCGCGCCGATGGTATGAGGAGTCGATGGCCGTCGAGTCGATCGACGGAAAATCCATGGTCGAGATGCACAAGCCGGCCATGCGGGCGACGCCGAACTACCTCTTGGACTAGACGGAATCAGGACGGCTCATGGCAAGAAAAAAAGTGGTGGTGAGGCCCGCGACGCATGCCCGCCCCGACCGGCCCTATGCGCCCGGCGTCATATACAACGGCGTGATCTACTGCTCCGGCGCCACGGGCTCCGATCCGAGCACCAAGGAGATCGAGAAAGGCGGGATCAAGGCTCAGGCGAGGCGCGTGTTCCAGAACCTGGACCTCATCGCCAGGGCGGGCGGCTCATCGCTCGAGCACGCGCTGAAGATCACCGTCTTCCTGACGGACATCGCCAATGACTTCCAGCCGATGAACGAGGTGTTCCGCGAGTTCTTTCCGGGGGACGCCCCGGCCCGCTCGACCGTCGGAGTGGTGGCGCTCGCCCGTCCCGGGCTGCTCATCGAAGCCGAGATGATCGCGGCCGTGCCCGAATAAGCACGCGCGCAGCCACCCTCGACCATCGATGCAGCCCTACCGGCAGCCACCGCAGGCGGCACTCTCACCAACGGCACTGACTCAGGCTCGCAGGCAGCTGCCGGGCCTGTTCCTTCTCGCGTCGATCACGGCGGCGTCCCTCGCTATCTGCTCGACGCTGCGCGGGGTGACGCTGAGCCCGCTGATCGTCGCGCTGGTCATCGGCGTCGCAGTGAGGAACCTGATGGGCATCCCCCGGCTCGCGGCGGGCGGGATCAGGATCACGTCACGGTATGCCCTGCGCACCGGCGTCGTCGTGCTCGGATTGCAGCTGTCTCTCGGCCAGATCGTGTCGATGGGCGCGGTCGCGGCCCTCATCGTCGGCATGACGCTGGTCGCCACCTTTTTCGTCACGCTCCGGCTCGGTGCCCGACTCGGAGTGGAGCCGCCATTGACGCAGTTGATCGCGGCAGGCACGTCGATCTGCGGAGCCTCGGCCATCATCGCCGCCAACACGGTGGCGCGCGGCACGGACGAAGATGTCGCCTACGCAGTGGCCACCGTGAGCATCTTCGGCAGCGCGTCGGTCCTGCTGTATCCGATCGCCGGTCACCTGCTGCAGATGACCCCGGAAACCTACGGGCTCTGGTCGGGTGCGTCCATTCACGAGATCGGGCAGGTAGCGGCGGCCGCAGACGTGTGGCCGGGGTCGAGCGATGTCGCGATGATCGCGAAGCTGTCGCGGGTCATGCTGCTCGCGCCCATCGTTCTTCTGCTGGCGACGCTTGCCGGACCTTCCGCCACCGGCGGCTCTGCGAGACTCGACCGGCCGTGGTTCCTGCTGGGCTTCGTCGTCATGATGCTCATCGGCAGCGTCGGGTATCTGCCGCCGGAGTACAAGCAATGGGGCGCGCACGTCGCTGCCCTGTTGCTGACGGTGGCTCTCGCCGGCCTTGGGCTGGACCTCGACCTGCGGCAGCTGCGAACCCGAGGGTGGCGTCCGCTGCTGCTCGGCACGCTCTCCACGGCCTTCATCTGCATCAGCAGCCTGACCGCGATCCTGCTCTGGAAATAGCGACGGATCGATAGTCGAACGTGCGCCAGCGCACACTTCCCGTCGCGCGGCCGTGACGGCCGTCACGCGTCGATTTTTCGTCACGATTCAGTGGCATGGGCGTTGCACAGGTCCCCCGCATCGCACGCTCACGCAAGGTCTGAAATCCGATGGCTGACATACCGGTACTGGAGCCCGCGAAGGCGGACAAGGCCAAGGACGGTGCCGCAGGTGCCCCCGCGGGCGGCAAGAAAAAGAAGCTGCTGATCCTGATCGCGGCCGGCGTCGTGGTGCTCGGCGGCGGTGGCGCCGGCGCGTTCCTCATGCTCGGCAACAAGCACGGCGAGGCCGGCGAGAAGAGCAAGAAGGAGCACACCGAGGCGAAGAAGGAAGCCCCGAAAGGCCCGCCGCTGTTCCTCGCGATGGACCCGCCCTTCGTCGTCAACTTCCAGTCGGACCAGGCCGTGCGCTTCCTGCAGATCACCGTGCAGGTCATGACGCGCGACCCCAAGACGCTCGAGGAGCTCAAGGTGTCCGATCCCATCATCCGCAACGACCTGCTGCTGCTCTTCGGCAACCAGAAGCAGGACGTGGTCAGCACCCAGGAAGGCAAGGAGAAGCTGCGCGAGCACTCGCTCGAGGCGGTGCGCAAGGTGATCAAGGACAACGGCGGCGAGGAAAAGAGCGTCGAGGCGGTCTACTTCACCAGCTTCGTGATGCAATGACCGAGGCGGCGGTGACCGAGCAGAAGATCCTCAACCAGGACGAGATCGATGCCCTGATCCACGGCGTCGATCGCGGCACGGTGAGCACGGAATCCGCGCCCTCGCCCGGCGAGGCGCGCTCCTTCGACTTCCTGAGCCAGATGCGCATCGTGCGCGGGCGCCTGCCCGCGCTCGAGATGATCAACGAGCGCTTCGCGCGCCTGTTCCGCGTGAACCTGTACAACCTGCTGCGACGGACGCCCGAGATCTCGATCAACCCCATCGAGATGAAGAAGTTCGACGAGTACGTGCACGCCCTGCACGTGCCGACGAGCCTGAACCTGGTGAAGATCAACCCGCTGCGCGGCACGGGCCTGGTGGTGCTCGACCCGAAGCTCGTGTTCGCCGTGGTGGACAACTTCTTCGGCGGCACCGGCCGGCACACCAAGATCGAGGGCCGCGAGTTCACGGCCACCGAGAACCGCATCATCCAGATGATCCTCAAGACCGCCTTCGCGGACCTGAAGGAGGCCTGGGCGGGCGTCGCCAACATCGACATCGAGTACCTGCACTCGGAGATCAACCCGAGCTTCGCGAACATCGTGAGCGCCACCGAAGTCGTTGTGATCACCAGCTTCCACGTGGAGCTCGACGGCGGCGGCGGCGACGTGCACGTGACGCTGCCCTACGCCATGATCGAGCCGCTGCGCCACATCCTGGACGCCGGCCTGCAGAGCGACCGCGTGCAGGCGGACGAGCGCTGGGCGCAGACGCTCAAGGAAGAGATCGACGACGCGGAGGTGGAGCTCTCCACCGTCCTCGGCCGCGGCTCCATCAGCGTCGGCGAGCTGATCAACCTCAAGCCCGGCGACGTCATCCCCTGCGACTTCAACGGCAAGGTCACGGTGCTCGCCGAGTCCGTGCCCGTGTTCCGCGGCAGCTTCGGCACCTCGCGCGGCCAGCAGGCCGTGAAGGTGGAGGAGCGCTGCCGCCGCCCGAGGATGGTCGCCGACAACATGAACCTGAAGAAGGCCTGAGAGAGGCTCACCGATGAACGCCAATGCAAACGATGCGCGCGCCGCGCAGTTCGACAACCTGAAGCCCGACGGCGGACCGGACGGCAACGCCGACGTGAACCTCGAGGTGATCCTCGACGTCCCCGTCACCCTCTCGATGGAGGTGGGTCGCACCCGGATCCCGATCCGCAATCTCCTGCAGCTGAACCAGGGCTCGGTGGTCGAGCTGGAGCGTGCCGCGGGCGAGGCGCTGGACGTGTTCGTGAACGGGACCCTCATCGCGCACGGCGAAGTCGTGGTGGTGAACGAGAAGTTCGGCATCCGCCTGACGGACGTCATCAGCCCTGCCGAGCGCATCCGCAAGCTCAAATGAACGACGTGCGCTCCGTGGCGAAGATGGGGTCAGGTCTTGCAATGTGCGGCCCGTCCAC
>JBGAIL010000262.1:0-5140 GCA_044225565.1 Steroidobacteraceae bacterium
GACATCGTCAACATCGACGTCACCGTCATCAAGGACGGCTACCACGGGGACACGAGCCGCATGTACTTCGTGGGCAAGCCCCCGATCCATGCGCAACGCCTGACCGAGGCCTGCTTCCAGGCCATGTGGAAGGGCATCGAGATGGTGAAGCCCGGCGCACGCCTCGGGGACATCGGCCACGCCATCCAGCAGTTCGTCGAGGAGCGCGAGTACTCGGTGGTGCGCGAGTACTGCGGCCACGGCATCGGCAGGATCTATCACGAGGATCCCCAGGTCCTGCACTATGGCGAAGCCGGCACGGGCTATCAGCTGAAGCCCGGCATGACCTTCACCATCGAGCCCATGGTCAACGCAGGCAAGCGCCACGTGCGCCTGCTGCCGGACGGCTGGACCGTGATCACCAAGGACCATTCCCTTTCCGCGCAGTGGGAGCACACCGTGCTGGTCACCGACACGGGATACGAGGTGCTGACGCTGGGCGCGGGTGGCTGAGGGCGCGCAGCGTGGATGACGGCCTTCCGGCGCTCAAGGAAAAGTACCGGGAAGCGCTGCGGCGAGGCCATGGGGAGCTGAAGGAACGGTTCTTCGCCGAAGAATCCGTGGACGAGCTCGTCCACGCGCGCGCCGCGCTGGTTGACGGCGTGCTGCGCGAAGCCTGGACCGCGCAGATGGAAGACAAGGCCGGCGAGTGGGCGCTCGCAGCGGTGGGCGGCTATGGGCGCGGCGAGCTGCATCCCTGCTCCGACGTCGACATCCTGCTGCTCGTGCCCGGCAGGACGCAGATCGACGACCGGGCGCGCATCGAGCGCTTCGTCGCTTTCCTTTGGGACATCGGCCTCGAAGTGGGGCACAGCGTGCGCACTGTCGATGAGTGCGTGGACGAAGGCCGGCGTGACGTCGGCGTGATGACCACGCTGCTCGAATCCCGCCTGCTCAGCGGCGACGGCACGCTGCTCGAGTCGATGCAGGCCGCGATCGGGCCGGACCACATCTGGCCGATGCGGGAGTTCTTCGAGGCGAAGGTCGCCGAGCAGACCGGGCGGCACCTGAAGGCGAACGACACCGCCTACAACCTCGAGCCGAACGTGAAGACCGGCCCCGGAGGATTGCGGGACATCCAGACCATCGCCTGGGTCGGCAGGCGGCTCTTCGGCCTGCGCTCGCTCGATGAGCTCGCAACCCGGGGATTCCTCAGCGCGGCGGAGCTGCGCAGGCTGAGGCATGCCCAGTCCTTCCTGTGGAAGGTGCGCTTCGGCCTGCACGCGCTCACCGGGAGGCGCGAGGACCGCCTGCTCTTCGATCACCAGATCACCCTGGCGAAGACCTTCGGCTACGAGGACGCCTCCTACACTCTCGCGGTCGAGCAGCTGATGCAGCGCTATTACCGCACGGTGATGGACGTGAGCCTGCTCAACGAGCTGCTGCTGCAGCTGTTCAGGGAGGCGCTGCAGAAGGATCGCGAGCCGCCGCGTCCGCTCAACCCGCGCTTCCAGGTATGCAACGGCTCGCTCGAGGCAGTGAGCGAGGAAGTGTTCGTGCGCAGTCCGGCCGCGCTGCTCGAGCTCTTCGTGCTGCTCCAGCAGAATCCGGACATCAAGGGCGTACGCGCCGCGACCATCCGCGCGATGGGACGCAACCTGTGGCTCATCGACGAGGAGTTCCGGCAGAATCCGCGCCATCACCGGCTGTTCCTCGAGATCCTGCGCGCGCCGGTCGGCGTCACGCACGAGCTGCGCCGCATGAACACCTACGGCGTGCTCGGAAAGTACATCCCGGCCTTCGGCCGCATCGTGGGCCGCATGCAGTACGACCTGTTCCATGCGTACACGGTGGATGCGCACACCCTGTTCGTCGTGAGCAACCTGCGCCGCTTCGCGATCCCGCGGTACGACCACGAGCTGCCGGAGCTCTCGCGCATCATGCAGCAGTTGCCGAAGCAGGAGATCGCATACCTCGCCGCCCTGTTCCACGACATCGCCAAAGGGCGTGGCGGAGACCACTCGGACCTGGGTGCCGTGGATGCGGAAGCGTTCTGCCTCGAGCAGGGACTCTCACGCTACGACGCGCGCCTCGTGGCGTGGCTGGTGCGCAACCATCTGGTGCTGTCGATCACCGCGCAGAAACAGGACATCGCGGACCCCGAGGTCATCAACGAGTTCGCGAAGCGGGTCGGTGACGAGGCGCACCTCGACTATCTCTACGTGCTCACCTGCGCGGACGTGCGCGGCACGAACCCGAAGCTGTGGAACTCCTGGAAGGAGTCGCTCTTCCACCAGTTCTACGAGCGCGTGAAGCATGCGCTGCGCCGCGGCCTCGAAAGCCCGCTCGACCAGGAAGAGCTCGTTCAGGAGACGCGCGCGGCCGCGCGCCGCCTGCTGCTGGATCGAGGCATCGGCGCGGCGGAGATCGATGCGGTGTGGAGGCGGTTTTCGGATCCGTATTTCCTGCGCCACGGCGCGGATGAAGTCGCATGGCACACGCAGCTGCTCGCCGAGCGGGACCCGGGTTCGGATGAGCCACTGGTCGCCCTGCAGCTGCGCAGCCGCAGCGGCACCACGGGCGTGCTCATTTACTCGCGGCCGCGTCGCCACGGCTTTGCGCGGACCACTGCGGTGCTCGACCAGCTCGGGCTCACCGTCGTGGACGCGCGCATCAGTCCGACCGGCGATGGCTTCAGCCTGGACCTGTACCACGTCCTCGAGGACGACGGCGCCCCCATCGCCGATGCGGATCGCGAGCGGGAGATCGAGCGTGCCTTGTGGCGCTCACTGCAGCGGCCCGAAGAGACGCCGCTGTCCGTCTCGCGTCGAGCGCCGAGGCAGGCGCGGATGTTCCACACGCCCACCACCATCACGGTGAGCGTGGACGAGCGGAATCAGCGCTCCGTGCTCGAGCTGACGGCGGGCGACCGCCCCGGCCTGCTGTGTGACGTGGGCCGCGCGCTGATGGACGAGATGGTCGAGCTGCACGCCGCGAAGATCATGACCGTGGGCGAGCGCGCCGAGGACGTGTTCTACCTCACCGACTTCGACAATCGTCCGCTGGGCGAGGCCGCGGCCCAGCGGCTCAAGGACCGGCTCGCCCAGGCGCTGGACCGCCGCCAGGCGGCCTGAAACGGTGAGCGTGAGGGCGAATGGGGCCCTGCGCCCCGCGCATTTTCGAGTACCATGCCGCCCGCCATGACCGAACCGCAGACGCTGATCGATTCCGCCTGGGAGCGCCGCCAGGAGCTCACCCCTTCCACCGCCGACCGCCCGCTCATGGACCTCCTCGAAGACTGCATGGCGCGGCTCGATTCCGGCAGCGCGCGCGTCGCCGAGAAGCGCGACGGCCGCTGGGTGGTGAACGAATGGCTCAAGAAGGCCGTCCTGCTCTACTTCCGCACGCACGACAACCAGGTCATGGAGGGTGGCTACGCGCGCTTCTACGACAAGGTGCCGCTCAAATACGCCGGGGCGAGCGAGGCGCAGCTGCGCGCAGGCGGCACACGCGTGGTCCCCCACGCCATCGCGCGCAAAGGCGCTTACATCGCACCGAACGTCGTGCTGATGCCGAGCTACGTGAACATCGGCGCGTACATCGATTCCGGCACCATGGTGGACACCTGGGCCACCGTCGGCTCCTGCGCGCAGATCGGCAGGAACGTGCATCTTTCGGGTGGCGTGGGCATCGGCGGCGTGCTCGAGCCGCTGCAGGCCTCGCCCACCATCATCGAGGACGACTGCTTCATAGGCGCGCGGTCCGAGATCGTGGAAGGCGTGATCGTCGAGGCCGGCAGCGTGATCTCCATGGGCGTGTTCATCGGCCAGAGCACGCGCATCTACGATCGCGCGAGCGGTGAGATCCTCTACGGACGCGTGCCTGCCGGCTCGGTGGTGGTGCCCGGCTCCCTGCCGTCGGCCGACGGGCGCTATTCGCTCGCGTGCGCCGTCATCGTCAAGCGAGTGGACGCGCAGACGCGCGCCAAGACATCCATCAACGAACTGCTGCGTCCTACGGAGTGACCCGACCATGATCGGCTTCCTGTCGCGCCTCATGCCGCGCGAGCGTCGCTTTTTCGAGCTGTTCGACCAGCATGCAGGCCTCGTGCTCGAGGCCAGCGGCGTACTCGTCGACCTGTTGCGCAACTTCGAGGAACACGCGCAGCGCAATCAGCGCATCGCCCGCATCCTCGACCTGGAGCACGCGGCGGACAAGGTCACGCGCGAGACCGTCTCGCTGCTGCACCAGACGTTCGTCACGCCGCTCGACCGCGACGACATCCACCGCCTCATCTCCCGCATGGACGACGTGCTGGACCTCATCCAGGACACGGCCGAGGCGCTGCAGCTCTACGACATCCAGCACCTCACGCCCGAAGCCACCCAGCTCGCGGTGCTGCTGGGCGAGTGCTGCAGCCGGATGCACGCGGCGGTGAAGCAACTCTCGAACCTCGACGATGCGGCCACCGTGCTGCGCCTCTGCAACGAGATCGACGGGCTGGAATCGCAGGCGGACCGCGTGATGCGCGCCGCGGTCTCCAAGCTGTTCCGCGAAGAAGGCGACGTGCGCCAGCTCATCAAGCTCGAGAACGTGTATCAGCTGCTCGAGTCCGCCACCGACCAGTGCGAGAACGTGGCCAACGTCATCGAAGGCGTCGTGCTCGAGAACGCCTGAGCGCGCCACGCGACGCCCGGACCATGGATTCCCATCTCCTCTTCACGACGCTCGCGCTGCTCATCGCGATGGCGCTGGTGTTCGATTTCCTCAACGGCTTCCACGATGCCGCCAACTGCATCGCCACCGTCGTCTCGACGGGCGTGCTGCGCCCCTACCAGGCCGTCATGTGGGCGGCCTTCTTCAATTTCGTGGCCATCGGGATCTTCGAGCTCAAGGTGGCCGCCACCGTGGGCAAGGGCATCATCTCACCCGAGTTCGTGGATCAGCACGTGATCTTCGGCGCGCTGGTCGGCGCGATCGCGTGGAACCTCATCACCTGGTACTACGGCATCCCTTCGAGCTCCTCGCACGCGCTGATCGGCGGCATGATCGGCGCGGCGCTGGCGAAAGCCGGCACGGAACCCCTGCTCATGGCGGGCATCCTCAAGACCACGGCGTTCATCGTCGTATCGCCTCTGCTCGGCATGCTGTGGGGCTCGTT